>DATAKF010000513.1:0-31903 GCA_036261775.1 Polyangiaceae bacterium
TGCGAGGTGTCGAACAGCTCGATCGTGTAGGGAGCAAAGTTGCCGATGATGAGACGCGAGCCGTCGTGACTGATCACGGCAGTTTCGACCATGCCCTTGGGCAATACGTAGTTGTAGAGGCGCTTGCCCGTCTCCACCGCCAACACCTCGACGCCTTGCTTGGTCTTGACCGTCACCACCGGTCCGCGCGGCGTAAACCCAGCGCCTGCCACTGGTTTGCCCTTCAAATCCAGCACGGTCATGGCCTGGCCGCTCGCCAAGTCCCAAACCTTGGCGGAGCCTCGCGCGCCCGAAATCGCGCGTTTGCCGTCGGCCGAAACGACTATGACGCCCATGAAGTCGCTCTTTTCTTCGAGCGTGCGTCGTTCGCCGGTCACGAGGTTGAGCAGGTACAGCTCGCCCAGGCGCGTGCCGATCAAGGCGGCGTTTTCGTTGGGCAGCAAATCGAAAGCCGTGACGTGATCTTCGTTGCGATCGTACGTCAGCAAGAGCTGCTTGGTCGCGACGTCCCACACCTTGAAGGACCGGTCGGCTGAGCCCGTCGCGACGTACTTGCCGTCGTGACTGAAGCGCACCACCCAAATCTTGTCAGCGTGACCGACCTGGCGCACCACGCGGAGCAGCGGCGCTTGAGCGGGTTTGGCCGTCGCCGCGGGAGCTGGGGGCTGCGCAGCATACGGGGCGGCTGGTGCACCAGTATTGGTGGCGACCGCAGTCGCCGACGGCATAGGCGGGCAATCCGCGGGCTTTGCAATGGGTTGCGCTCCACTGCAGGCCAGTAAGCACAGGCCAAGACCGACCAGAAACCCACGCGCCGAGCCGCTGACCCTCATTGTTTCCCTGCTTGTCACGACGGCCCGCACGCTATCCCGGCCTTTCGCGCGCGCCCAGTCAACCCGAGGTGCAGCGCCGGCGAACCCAAGAAATCCGCCTTCCCGCCTTCCCGCCTTCCTGCCAATCCCCCGTGGGAAGCCGGTCGAAAGGCGTTACGATGCAACCCATGTTGGTGAAGACGGTGGGTCGTGCGGTGGTAGGGCTCTTGCTATTCGGGATTGGGGCGCTGGCAAGGCCGAGCGAGGGAGCCGCCGAAGCTCGCTACGTGTGGCAAAAGCAGAGCGTCGCCGCGTTGCCCTTCGACAGCGACGGCGATTCACCGTTCTTCACGCGCACGCGCCTGTGCGCCCAGAGCTACCGCCGTTTGCGCCTGGTATGCTGGGACACCAAGACCGGCGCCGAAACCCTGCGCTACGAAAAGGATTTGCCCGCAGGCGCCAAGCCGACGTCGCTCTTGCAGCAAGTCAACGGCGATAGCGTCACGCTGGCCTACCAGGTCGGTAACAAGGTTCTGGTGCGGGTCGTAGACTTGAACGCGGGCACCGAGCAGCGCGCGTTCGAGTTCACGCTCTCGGACGGAGTGGGCCCGATAGCGCGCACGTTCGGCATCAGCGGCGGCTCGCTCGTGGTCGTGTACCGCATGCCTGATCCCAAGGACGCCAATCTGCCCAAGAACGGCAACCGGCGCCCCAGGTGGCTGGCACGCGCCCGGGTGGTTTCTGCCGCAAACGGCGGCAATTCGCGCGAATTTCCGCTCGACATCGATCCTTTTGCCTGGGAGGTGGCCGGCGACACCTTGTACGTCGAGCGCTCGTCGATGGAGGGAGACGCGGTAGGCGGCTGGGAGATCTCGACCGGCAAGAAGCGCTTTCTGCATCCGTTCGGCAAGGAGTTCATTCACGGCATCGGCGCCGGACCGAACGGCGTGTACGTGCAGCTGGATGCCAAGGTGGTGAAGCTGGACGAGAAGAGCGGCCAAATCAAAGGCAGCGGAGCCATCGGCAAAGAAGGCAACCCAGGCCCTGTCGTAAAAGGCGACCGCGTGTACGTCTGCGAGAAGGGTCTGCATGTCTTCGATCTGAACCTCAAACGCCTCGCTCGCGTCGAAGCGCCCGGCTGGGTCATCCAATGCAACATCGCCGACGGCTACGCCGCCATCGGTAGTCATCACGTGGGCTACCTGGTCGACTTGCAGAGCAATCAGCTCATGGCCTCCGCCGAAGTGCGGGCGGAAAAGTTCCTGCAAGGCAACGGCGTGTTCGACGGCAACGGGCTACCGCTGACCGAAAGCGAAAGCGGCGTGAAGACGCGCACGCTCACGCGGCTGGCCCGCATACCGGCTCAGGAGGTGCAGCTCAGCGGCTTGCCAGCAGGCACCGCCGTGCTCGAAGACGGCGCTCCGGTTGGTGCGCTGCTCGCCCACGGTGATCACCAGCTCGACCTATTTCGTCCGGGTTTTCGGCCTGTTCGCTACAAGCTCAAGGTCAAGGGCGGGGCGCCGGCCAAGGTCGACGCTGGCTCGGTCGTTTGGGTGGCGGCGCCCAACGTGCCACAGCAGCGGTTCGATCACGCCCCACCCGAGGTCGAGCTGACTCAGATTGCAGCCGCGCGTGGCCGCGGCGACCAGACGTTTCCATACGGCTCGCGCGGCAACTTTACCGACGCTGGGCGCCGCGTCGGGCTCGAGGCTCGCAACGGCCTGTTCTCACGCTCGCTGCGCACGGGGCGCGACGCTTGGGCCGTGCCATTCGCCGAAATCGAGAAACTCGCCAGCACCACTACCAACTCGTTCAACGGTCCGCAGTTTTGGGCGGTGTTGCCACAGTCACGCCTCGCGCTCATCTCCAGCACGGGCAGCGGACCCGGCGTGATGCTCGGCTACGATTTGGATACCGGCAAGCTGCGTTGGCAAACGCCGTTTCCACTCCACCTCCCGCCTTCCGCGGGTGAGTACTACAATTCCGCGGCCGTCGAGTACTCCGGCGCGCTCTGGTACATCACCAGTGAAGCCATCTACGGCCACGACTTGGCAGACGGTCACCTGCTGTACTTTCACGATTTTGGTCTGCGTGAAGGCAGCTGGGGCGCGCCCGTTTTCAAGGACGGCAAGGTCTTCATCAACCACCGCGACTCGATCGTCGGGCTCGACTTGAACACGCGACAACTAGTAATGAAGGCCAAGGTTCCGGGCCGCGGCTTGCTCGCGTTGGGCCCCGACGACGCTTCGCTCTTGTTCGTCGACGACAAGTCGGCGCGCTTGATCTCGTTCGAGGGCAAGCCGCTAACGCAGAGCCCGCAGCTGGCCGGCGGCCTCGACGACAACCCGGTCATCATCGAGCCCGACGCCATCTTCTTGTGCGGCCAGTACCGGCTGCAAACCCACGCGCTCGATCGCAAGACCTTGAAGCCCAAGTGGACGTTCACCAACAAGAACGGCCCCGGCGGCGGTCAGTCTCTGTGCCCCTCACTGTTTTCGGCAACTCAAGTCGCGACGCTCGACGCCAAGCGCACGGTCATTCTCGATCGCAAGAGCGGCAAGGTGCTGTTCGACCAGCTCGAAGCGTTACCCAACTCTCGCTACATGGCCGCCGATCCGAACGGCTTCTGCTTTCACATCCGCAAAGGCAGCGCCTGCCTCGATCGCTGAGCGGGCTAGCGGGCGCAAGGCGAAGGAGAAGCTTGCTGGCAGCTACCTGCGCTGGATCAGGTGCGCGCGCACCTTGCTCGCGGTGGCGCCAACAATCTTGATCGCCATCCGCAGCTGAGTCTCCGAGCAACCGAGCTTCTGGCACCAGTGCGCTACATCCGCGGGCGTGGTCACGTTGACGTGAGAGCTACTCTTTATTTTCTCAGACAATTCGCCTCCTGAAGCTGGACTCGAACGTCCACCAAACTCCCAGGAGCTCATGGGGGGCTGCAGGCGTCAATCACCCTGGAGGTTTCACCTGCCTGACGCGTCCAGAGCCACGCGGCTAGTTGCAGCCGATCCGCTCTTTGCCGAGCGCTACGTCGTCAATCCACCAGCTGGTCGGCGTCGGCACCTCTTGCCAGGTCACGATACCGAGCTCAATCACCGTAAAGTTGCCGACCTTGTCGCGGAACGGCGCGGCTGCGCCGGCCGGCTCCGAGTAGGTGAAGTGCTCGGGCCAAAGCAGCTCGGTGCCGTCGAGCCACATTTTGGGCAAAGCCGCTTGCGTGGCGTCGGCGTCGTTCTTGCCGTCGAACAGCCACTCCACGCACGTCCATTTGTCGAGCACGAGCTTGGTGTCCGACACCTGCACGTCTTCCGGAAAGCCGGGCGGCCACGGCGGGTGGAAGATGCTCATGTACGCTTGCTTGTAGCTCGCGACCTCGTACCAGTTCAGTTGGTTCTCGGCGGCGTTGTCGGGCTGGCCCGGCTTGGGGTAGCGCGCGTTGAAGAAGCCAGCGTGCGCTTCGGGGCGCGTGGGCGTCGTGTAGAGGCGCATGCGACCCCACATGACCGGACCAAAGCCCGTGGGCAGCACGTACTTGAGCGTGTGCTGCGGACCGCCCACCAAGTCTTTGGCGTGCAGCGAGTAGCCCTTGCCGCCGAACGGCTTGGTGTCGTCGACGAGCAGCGAGCCGGTCGCAGGGGAAGGCGTCGTGCGCCACGGTACGAAGCCGGTCGGAATTTTTCCCTCTTCGAAATCCCAACACAGGGGCTTGCCCTGACAGCCCGCGACAGGAGCCGCGCCGCCGCTTCCACCCACTGGGGCTCCGGCGCTGCCACCAAGACCGCCCACGCCCGCAGCGGGTCCTTGGCCGCCCGAGCTGACGCCGCCATTGCCAACGGCGCCGGCCGTACCACCCGTGCTGGCGCCCGCTGGAGCGGTGGTCGCACCGCCCGCAGGGCTGCCCGCTCCGCCAGTGCTAGCCGCCGAGCCAGCGGCGCCGGGCTGACCGGCCGTACCCGCGCCGCTGGGGTCCGTGGAGGGGCTGCAGGCCAAAACCGCGACAATTGCGGTAAAAGCTGCGCAAACTTGCCGAGACGGGGTGAGGAAATGCAAGCGGTAGATTCAATGTCCGGAGGAGCCACGCTTCGCCACGGGATCGTCCGCAGCCGCGTAGGAACGGCGGCGCTGCTGCTGCTCGCCACGGCCGCCTGCGGTAGCCAACGTCCCACCGCGTCAAGCGCCGCAGCGCCTGGCAAGGCCTCGCCGACGGCTGCCGCGACGGTGGCGGCCGAAAGCTCTGACCTGCACCTCGCGTCGCTGCGGCTCATCGGAGAGCTGCGCAGCCCACTGTGGCTCGACCTGTACGTGAGCCGCAACGTCATCGCCGCCACTGGGCAAGGTCGCCTGCGCAGCGCCTTTCCGGTGAAGCTAGCCAACGGTCAGCTCGTCCCGGTGGCGCCAGCGCCTTCGCGAGTGCTGGTGATCGCTTCCAGCACTTACCTGACCAATCCGTTCGTGTACGCTGACAGCGCCGCCAACCCCGATCCACTCTTGGTCAAGTTGCAACAGCCCTACTCGAGCAACGTCACGGCCCCGATCGTTTCGCTCAAGAACACGCTCGACTGGATGCTGGCCGCAGAGGACTTCGTCGAGCTCTCGGCCACGATCGTGCCTCCTTCGCCCTAGTCCGCGCGGCTGGAAGCGCAGGTCGGGACGCTCCCCAGAACGTACAAAAGTACGCAGTTGTACAAGCTGTTTCGGATTGCGCTCCGCTCGATCAACACGATGGGATTGGCACCGATTCGACATGGCGCGGAAACGCGACCTGCAGCGCGCGCGAGCGTCCAAACGCGATTGACGATGCGCGTCGAGACGCCGACGATAGCGATAACGATTCTTGAGCCGGGAGCGCGAGGCGCCTCTCGGCAGCTCGGCGCGGAGGCAAGAAGTGACCGTTGGAACCAAGGTTCTCGTTGCGGAAGATAACGAGGAGCTGCAATCGCTGGCGAAGCGTGCGTTCGAGAAAGAGGGGTACGTAGTCACCCAAGCCTTCAATGGACTGGACCTGACGCGAGCGCTCGCCACGTCGCTGCCAGACATCATCGTCCTCGACATCACGCTGCCCGACTCGGACGGCCGGGATCTGTTGGCCGCGCTGAAGAAGGACCGGCGCACCGCAAGCGTCCCCGTCATTGTTTGGTCAGGGCGAGACGCCGAATCGGATCGGCGAATCGCCCTCGACCTCGGAGCGGAAGACTACGTCGAGAAGGGCCCGCCTTCGGCCCTCGTCACGAAAGTGGAGCGCTTGTTGTGGCGCCTCAACGAGCGATGAACGGGCTAGCGAACGACCAAGTCGTCACGAGGACAACGGAGCTCTTGGATGTCCAACCGGCGCACTAGGCTCAACCGACACAGCGTGGTGAACGCGGCTCTGCTGGTCGTCGACGACGTCGGTCTCGAGGGCTTGACGATCCGCGGCGTTGCCAGGGTGGCTGGCGCCTCGGCCATGTCGCTGTACAGCCACTTTGCCAAGAAGGAGGACCTGCTCGATCTGATGTACGCGGAGATCTCCCAACGCCTCTACCCGGGGCCCGAGCACACCTGTTGGAAAGAGGCGCTCACCGCGTTCTGCCACAAGATTCGCGAAGTGGTGCTGGCGCACCCTCGGTGGGTCCCCTTGATGTCACGCCCCGCTCCGGTGTTGAGCTTGCCAGGCCGGGAGCGCCTGCTGGGGCTGATGACGACTACCGGCATTCCTGCCGCGCGGGCCTTGAGCATGCTATCGAGCGCCGGGCTACTCGCCCTAGGCCTGGCCATCGCAGAGCTTTCGTTTCGCGACCAAGACGGCGTATCTGGCTTCGCCAAGCGCTTCGAGAACCTGCAGGCCCACGCCACGAATCCCGCTTTTTCTGACGAAAATCCGATCACCCGCGCCGCGCTGGCTCACTCGCGAGGTCTCGACTTGGGCGCGAACTTCTCGTCCACCGTGGACACGTTCCTCGCCGGGCTCGTGTTCCAGCTGACTTCGAGCCAACCAGCTCCCGCTTCGTCGAACACCTTGGGCTGAGCCGACTACTTGCGTCGCGCCCGACGGCTCATGCAGCGCGCGGCGGCGGCGGCGGCAAGCTACGACGCGGCAAGAACTTGCGGTCGAACAGGCGCACGCGGCGAATGAGCAGGTCGAGCAAGAACACCGCGATGGCGGCGAGCACGAAGCGCGACCACAGCGGGCGGTAGTAGACGATCTTTTCGCCCTGCGGGTCGAACACCTTGGCGGGCTCCGGATCGAGGCTGCCGCCCGCGGCCGCAGCGGCGCGAGCTTGCAGCTCGATGTCAGGCTCGAAGCTGCCGTACTCCCGGGGGTAGGGGTTGCTGATATGGCCAAAGCTGCTGGCAAACGGCTGCAAACTGCCGTCGGGCGCGATGCGAGCGTGCTCGGCGCGCAACAGGAACGAGCCGTAGTCGTCGAGGCGCAGGTCGGCTTCGTAGCGGCCCGGCGCGGTGCGGCGCATCGGCACGTCGCGCCGCTCGCCCTTGCCTTTGGAGGTGGCGGGGCCGATGACGATGAGCTTGGACTCGAGTTGATTGTCGAAGCGCTCGTCGGCCGTGAAGGCGTCGACGACGGCGTGCACGGTGTTTTCGCGCATCTCGAGCTGCATCGGCAGCTCTTGCCGGCGCTTGATGCGCATGTGCTCGCGTACGAACTGGCCCCAAAACTTGGAGAAGCCGCTCCAGCGCAGCCAGTCGACGGACCAGTTGTTCTTGACGTCGCTGGTCCACGCCACGGCCCAACCCAGGCCGGCACGCCAGCGCGCCAAAATCGGATCACCACGGTCGCTCTGCAGGATGAGCTGAGCGGGTGCCGGCTTGAGCTGAGTCGCGACGTAGCCGTGCAGCAGCGGCGCCGCGCTGATGGCAACGCCCTTCAAGAAGTCGGCGTTGCCGACCTGTTGGACCGGGAACCACTCTTCCACGGCCGCTTGCTGCGCGATGAGCTCGGTCTCGCGCGTGAAGATCTTGGGCAGGCTGTTGGGGTCGGGCACCAAGTGAAAGCGCCCACCGCCCGCGTCGGCCACGCTGCGCAAAAGCTCCTGATTCACGCCTTCGCCGAGGCCGACGGTCGTGACCGTGATGGCCTCGGCCAACATGCCGGTCGCCAAGTCTTTGATGCCTTGAACCGGCGCTTGCCCGTCCGTCAGCAAAACGACGTGCTTTTTGCGCGCCTGCACCACCGACAGGTCTTGGTAGGCCATGTCCAGGCTCGAAAAAATCTCGGTGCCGCCGCCCGGCTGAATGCGCGCGATGTCGTTCTGGATGCGCGAGCGGTAACGCGCCGGCTGCATCTTGACGTAGCGCAGCGGCGTCGAATCGAAGGCGATGACCTCGATCATGTCATCACCCTGCAGGGTTTCGACGGTGGCACGGCAGGCAGCTTTGGCCATCTCCATCGGCAGCCCGGTCATGGAGCCCGAGCGGTCGATGACCAGCGCCATGGCGACGCCAGGCATCTCTTTGCGGCGCTCGGCGTCCATGCGCGTCGGCAGCAAGCGCTCGATGGTGCTGTGACCCCAGCCGCCCAGGCCGTAACCAGCTTCACCACCTGCGAACAAGAAGCCGCCGCCCAAGTCGCGCACGTATTTTTCGATCAGATCCTGCGAGGCGTCGCTGACGGCTTCGCGCGGCACGTCCGAAAGAATGAAAAAGTCGTAGCGCTCCAGCTCCCGGAGTGAGCCGGGCATGGCGCTGGCGGGCCGCAAATCGACGTCGAATTGCTGGGCCGAGAGCGCGCTGACCAGGTAGCTGCCGCGCTGCGGCTGGCCTTCTATGTACAGGACCTGCGGGCGGCCCGGTACGTCGAGCGTGACGTCCATGGCGTTGTTCTGCGCGAAGCGATCATCGCCGATGTCGCTCAGCTTGAGCGCGTAGGTGACCTCGCCGCCAACGCGCACCACGCTCTTGAACTTGACCTCGTTTTCGCCGGCCTTCAGCGTGATGTCACGCACGCCTTCTAGCCCGTTCAAGGTCTCGCCTTGATAGAGCCGAGCCTTGGCCGTGGTGGCACGGCTGGCGTACACCTCGGCGGTCACGTCGAAGGGCTGACCGATGTCGACCTTGTCCGGCAGCCGCAGCGCTCGCACCGCAACCTCACCGGGTGGCGGATCGCGAAAGGGGCGCACGTACAAGCGCGCGCCGAAGCGCTTGGCGTGGTTCGCCTCCGAGAGCAGGCTGCCCTCGGTCTCGAGGCCGTCGGAGAGCAGCACGATGCGCTTCAGGTAGCCGGGCGGGAACAAGCCGTAAGACAGCTGCAGCGCCGATTGGATGTTGCTGCCGGCCTCGGTAGGGCGGCCTTTGGGGTCGTTCTTCCAGCGCAAATCCGCCGTTTTTGGCAGCGCCAGCTTGCCGTCTTGCTCGATCGGCACGGCGCGGGGACGCGCCGCAAAGGCGACCAGCTTGAGCACGTCGCCTTCGGCCTTGGCCCCATACAGACGCTCAATCTCCGCGCGAGCCTTGTCGAGCGTGGCGTCGGCCACGGAGTCGCTCACGTCGACCAGCACGACCGTGGCCACGCGGTGCGTCTCGTCCGAGCGCACCAGTCGAGAAAGGCCCAAGCCGAGCAGCACCAAAAACGCAATGCGCAGCAGCACCGATAGCACGCGCTGCTGCCAGGGCAAATCTGCCAGCGACTTGCCCAGCACGTACAAGAGCAGCGGCGCCAGCAGCACCACAGCCATCGCCCGAGGCTCGAGCAGCTCGTACTTGATGCCTCCGCGCGCCCAGTGAAAGGCGTCGGCCGGTGCAAAGAGCACGTAGCGCTGCAGCACGTAGGCGAGGGCCCCGAACAGCAGCGACAAGCTGCCCAGCCACAGCCATCGCCGAGCGCGCTCGCTCATACCGTCACCCGGCGATGGTAGGTGATCCACTCAATGAGCGAGATGCCCATCACGGCCAGCAGCAGGTAAATCCAGATTTCGCTCTTCAAGCTGGCCTTGGCGACGGACACCGCCGTGGCCTTCTTGCCAGCCAAAACCAGCTCTTTTTGCGGCGCAATGCGGCTCTCTTCCAGATCCGAAAGGTTGGCGGCAAACTCGCCCAGGGGCGCGTCGTCGGCGCCGCCCGTCAGTTTGTAGAAGCCGGCCAGCTCACCGCGAAACACCGCGCGGCCGTCGCTGACCGGCACCGCGTGCTTGCCGCCGCCCGGCTCTTGCAAGCTCACGCTGCTGAGCGAGCCCGGTACCGCGATGTGCCAAACGTCGCCCGTGCGGTACGACGACACGTAGCCGGTGTCTTCCTCGATGAAGGCGTTGATGGTGTTGAGCACGAACAGCGGCCAGGCGATGCGCAGCACCAAGTCGCTGTCGCGCGGGTCGAAGCCGAGCGCGACGAAGCGGTGCCCGTCGCGCGCGCCGCTGACCAAGATCGGCCCGTGATCGCTGGCGCCCAGCACTCTGTCGCCGGCGCCGGGCGTGAGCTTGAAGGCGTGCCCCTTGGCGACTTGAATGTCGCCCATCGACATGAAGCGCAGCACCGGGCTCTTGCGCTCCCAGGTGTCGAAGCCAAAATCTTCGATGGCAGAGCTGAACGGCACCGGCGAGCCTTGAGCCGGCGGGTTCAGGTACAGCACCGCGCCAATGCGATCGTTCAGCGGCGGCGCGACGGCGTCGAAGATGGCGACGTCGAACTTGCCGTCCGGCAAGGCAGCGCCCGGCGCAATCTGCGTCACGTCCAGGTACTCGTCGAGCAGCAGCGACGCCTCGAGGTACGTATTGCCCGGCGAGACCAGCAAGATGCGCGCGCGACGACGCTCCGGCAACAGCGCATAGGCGACGTCGTCAGCCGGCAAGTCGTCGGTGCCTGCGGCGGCTTTGATGCGCGCGGTGAGGGTGCGGCTCGCGCCCGCCAGGTCTTGGTAGTAGCGCGGCAGCGTCTCTTTCGGTCCAAGCTTGAGCCGCGTGACGTCGACGATCACGCCGTCGCCCGAGAGCTCGAGCTCGACGTCGGCGGGCGCGTCGTTCAGGTTCGTGACCTCGAGCATCACCTCGTAGCGCGACTTGTCGAGCGGGTAACGCCGCACCGAAAACTCGGTGATGCTCAGGTTCTTGCCGCTCTTACCGATGGGCACGAAGCGCGGCTCGGCGCCCTCCAGATTCATGCGCTCGGACATAGCGGCCAAAGCGGCGCTGTCTCCGTAGGCGCCGTCGCCGATCACCACCAGCTCGCCGTGCGGCAAGCCGCGCAGGCTGTCACGCCCGAAGGCCAAACCCGCCTCTAGATCCGCGCGGGTATCGCTGGCGGTCACCTGCGTCACCGCTTGCAACAGCTCGCTCTGGTCGCCGCTCATCGAAGAGCGCGGCGTGGGTACGCTGCCCATTTGCACCACGATCGCGCGGTCCGAAGCGCCCAAACCGCGCACGAGCTTTTCGGCCTCGGCCTTGGCGGCCGCGAGCCGGGTCGGCTTCACGTCCACGGCCTTCATCGACGCGCTGGCGTCGACGAGCAGCACTAGGTGCCTGCCCTCGCGCAGGTCTTCTTTCGGCTTGGGATCGCCCAGCGCCAGGACCATCAACGCGAGCAGCGCCAGCTGCAGCAAGAGCGACAGCAACCGGCGCAGCTTGGAGAACAGCTCCGTGGCCTGCTTGTCGCGCAGCACCGAGTCCCAAATGCGCGAGAACGGCACCGGCACGGCGCGGCGCCGCAGCTTCAAGATGTAGAAGGCAACGACCAGCGCGCCGGCAGCCCCAAAGATGCCGAGCAACGTGCCGATGGGCAAACCCGACAGCCCCATCAGCGCAGGAACCCTCCGCGGCGAAACACTCGCAGCACCAGCTCGTCGAACGGAATGCCCACGTCGGCCGCGAAGTACGGCACCTGACGCGACGTGCAGAAGCGCTCGATGCTGTGACGGTAGTCGTCGAAGGCCCGCGCCATGTCGTCGAGCAAGCTGTCGGTCACGGTGACTTCACGCTCTTCGCCGGTCTCGCAGTCGTAGAGCCGCACGTCGCCCTTCAGCTCGGGCCGCGCCTCCTTGTGATCGACCACGTGCAGCACGAAAGGCTCGAACTTGTTGAAGCGCAGCGTATTGATGCCGCGCTCGAAGCCGGCGGGGTCGTACAAGTCGCTGATTAGCACGGCCAAGCCGCGGCGCTTGTGCTGCGCCACGAACGTCTTCATGGCGTCGCCCAGGTCGGTGGTGCCGCCCGGTGAAAGCTCGCTCAAGAACTCGAACACCTTGAAGATGCGGCCCTTGCCGCGCGTCGTGGGCATGCGCGCGCTGACCGAGTCGGTAGCGCCCACGATGGTCACGCGATCCAAGTTGGCCAAGCCCACGTAGGCGAGCGCGGCCGCCAGCCGGCGCGCTTGATCGAACTTCTTGGCGTCACCAAAGGCCATGGAGCTCGATGAGTCGACGATGAAGTAGATGCTCAGATCTTCTTCTTCTTCGTACAGCCGCACCAGCAGCCTGCCGAAGCGCTGGTAGATGCTCCAGTCGACGGAGCGAAAGTCGTCACCCGCCGTGTAGTCGCGGTGATCGGCGAACTCGACGCCGCTGCCCTTCTTTTTGCTGCGCCGATCGGCGCGCATACGGCCGCCGAATACGCGCCGGCTCACGATCGCGAGCGACTCGAGCTTCTTCTGGAAATCGTCGTCGAACAGCTCCGCGCGACGCGCTTCCGCACGGCGCGATCGCGGCGCGCTCTTCGGACGAAACAGGTCTAGAAGTCCCATGAGACGTGCGGGGCGAGGGTTCAGCCCTTCGACTCGGGCAGCTTCTTCAGGATTTCGTCGATGATCTTGTCTTCTGCCACGCCCTCGGCTTCACCCTCGAAGCTGCGCAAAATACGGTGGCGCAGCGCCGGCAAGGCCGTGGCGCGCACGTCGTCGATCGACGCCGCGAAGCGGCCGGCGAACAGCGCGCGGATCTTGGCGCCGAGCAAGATGGCCTGCACGCCGCGTGGAGACGCGCCAGTGCGCACGAAGCGCTTCACCAAGTCGGTCGCTTCGGCGTGATCCGGGTGCGTGGCCAGCACCAGGCGGATGGCAAAGTCTTGGACGTGACGCGCGACCGGCACGCGGCGCACCAGCCTTTGCATGCCGAGGACGTCTTCGCGCGTCAGCACGGCTTTGACCTTCACCTCTTGATCGGTGGTGGTGCGGTCGATGATGGTGTGCAGCTCTTCGCGCGACGGAAACGGCACCATCAGCTTGAAGAAGAAGCGATCGAGCTGAGCTTCGGGCAGCGGGTACGTGCCCTCCATTTCCAGCGGATTTTGCGTAGCCAGCACGAAATACGGCTCTTGAATCTGGTACGTGGTGCGGCCCACGGTCACGCGGTGCTCTTGCATGGCTTCCAAGAGCGCGCTCTGCGTCTTGGGTGTGGCGCGGTTGACCTCGTCTGCCAGCACGATGTTGGCGAACACCGGGCCTTTGCGGAACTCGAACTTCGACGAGCCGCCTTGCGCCGACTCGTCGATCACCACCGTACCGATGATGTCGGCCGGCATGAGGTCGGGCGTGAACTGGATGCGCGAAAACTCGAGCGCCAGCGACTCGGCCAGCGTGCGCACCAGCATGGTCTTGCCGAGACCTGGCACACCTTCCAACAGCGCGTGCGAGCCGGCCAGCACGCAGGTGATGACGCCGTCGACGACCTCGCGGTTGCCGACGATGACGCGGGCGATTTCTTCGCGCAGCGTGCCAACGTGTTTGGTGAACTGTTCGACTTCTTCGCGCGCTGCTTCGACAGGCTCGCTCATGATTGGCTCAGGGGTTTGGAGTGAGGGGTTAGGGGTTAGTCGAGCGAGGGCGAGAAGGGGGCGAGGGGGGCGAGGGGGCGAGAAGGGGGCGAGGGTGAGAAACGATCCCTCATGCCAAGCCTTGCGGGGTTAATCGCGGGGGCGGATGAGTTGAAAGTAGCGGCGGACGTAGAAACGGTAACCAGGCGGGATTTCGTCCTGGGTCATGACCTGCTCGGCCACCGTCTGATAGTCGGTGAAGACCTGCTGGTAGCCTTTGCCGACGAAGCCGCGCTCGGCTGCGCCGTAGATGACTTCGGCAGAAGCAGCGCCTTGGCCGCTGTCGACACCAGCGGCGGTGACGTCTTGCGTCTTGCCGTCGAGCTTCGTCGGGTCACCGGCCAGGTTTTCGTCGTGGCCGTGGCCGGCGCCCTGGCCTTTGCCGTCACCCTGGCCCTCGCCTTCGCCTTGTTGACCTGCCCCCGGCGAGGAACCGGGCATCGGCACGTCGATGCCTGGGCCGTCGCCCTGACCGCGCGTTAGACGAAGCTGCCCGGGTTGCGTGCCGTTGCCAGGCTTGCCACCTTGCCCCGGCTTCTGCCCGTTGCCGCGGGCGCGCTCGCCGAACTTCTGCATGCGGTCCATCTGCTGCTTGCCGCCTTTGCCTTGTTGGCGCAGCACCTCACGCAGCTCTTGCAGCCGCTTGAGCATTTCCTTCTTCTGCTCGTCGGTCAGCTGCTGCTTGGCCATGCGGTTCACGTCTTCGGCCGCGTTCTCCATGCTCTGGCCGGCGGCCTGCATGTCTTGCATGACCTGACGGGCGGCTTCTTGCAGCTGCTTGTCCAGCTCCGACAGCTTCTGCTGGCCGCGCTCACCGCGCTTCTTGTCGCGATCCAGCCGCTCGAGCTTGCGCTTGTTTTCGGCCAGTTTTTGGTCGGTCTTGGCGGATTTGTCGCCCTCTTGCTGCTTCTTCTTCAGCAGGCTCTGCTGCTCTTCTTCCAGCTCTTTGCGGCGCTGCTCGATGCCGGCCATGTGCTCGCTAGAAGCGGCGCTGGCCTTCTGCAGAGCGCTCCGCAGTTTGTCGAGCTCGGCCTTGCTGGGCGGCTTGTCTTTCTTCTTCAGGCGCTCGGCCAGCTCACGGAAGGCTTTCTCGGCGTCGGGCAGGCGCTTCTCTGCCAGTGCTTGCGCGGCTGGCTTGGTGAGGCCGCTCTTTTCGAGCTCGCGCGCTAGCTCTTTCAAGCCGTCGTCCAGCGCTTCACGCTCCAAGTCGCTCGACTCGGCCAGCTCACGCTCGAGGTTGCCGAGCTTCTCGAACACCTCGCGCCGATCCATGCGATGCGCCGCGATGTCTTCGACCAGTTGATTGAAGCGCCGCGCGGCGGCCGAGACTTGCGGGTCGTCGGCGCCCTTGGCCAGCTCCTGGCCGATTTCACGGAACAGCTCGACGTCGTCGGCGCTGAGCAGCATGGGCTGCACCTTGACGACGGGCGGCGGAATCTCGCGAAGCTGCCGCACCTCGAGCACGGCGAGGCCTGCCAAACCGAGCAGCAACGCCGCGCTCAGGCCCAGCTCACGCGGAATGGCGATGCGCGCCGCGCGCCCTGGCTCGAGCTTGCCGGCTCGCTCCGCGGCGTCCGCGATGGCGGCTTGCATGAGCGGCGTTCGCTCATCGGCTGGCAAACGCGAAAACGCCAGCGCGTTAGCGATGCGATCTTCCAAACCGTGATGCCGATCGAGCGCCAGAGCACCTTCGAGCGGCGAACGGCGCGACACGGCGGCCCGCACGGCGGCGGCCAGCACCAAAGCTGCAGGTACGAGCCCGCCCCACAACCACGGCTGAGCTTGCGCGGCCGAGAGCGGCAGCGCCTTGATGGCGCCGAGCACCAACGCGGCGTAACCGAGCGGCAACGGCAACCAAGCAGCGCCGGCAGTCAACGCACGGCGCAACTTGAGGCGACGCCCGGTGCTGCGCGCCGCTCGCTCGAGCCGCCCGAGCCCTTCGTGGGGCGCCGCTGTGTGGTTCGCTTGGCTCATGTTCCCTTCTCCGACGTCTCAACGGGTGAGCACGCCCGCCGATTTCGGGTTTTGGCTTCGTTGCCGCTGCGGTCCGATGCTCACGTACGTGAGTACGCTCCGCTTCGGTCCTCGCGGCAGCCTCGCCAAAATCCCGAACTTGGCGGGCGGGTGTTCATGAGGCGTCTGGCGGGTCATGGCTCCCTAGACGAACGAGCAACCCGTAAGCTTTGGTCCGCCTCGGAATTGCACCATGAGTAAAGCACCTTGGGCCACGCGGCGCATGCATAACGAGTCCGGCGCAGGCTCTGTTCCCGCATGCTTGCAGCTCCGCCCGCGGGCCAATCTGTCCTAGTGTCGCTCGCTCGCCGCTCGCTCCGTGCAGGTGGCGGCCGCGCTCGCTCCTCGCGCTATTTTCGGCTCCAATCTACGAATACGACGCCGACCGAGAAGCTCAATGTGGCGTCATCTGCGCCCGACCCCAGACTGAGCTTCTGCAGCCGTAAGCGGCCGTCCACACCGAACCACAAGCCGACAAGGCCAAAGCTATGCGCGGCCCGCAGACCCAGATCCACGGTTGGGGTCGCCGTAGCCTGCCCCGAGTTGCCTTCCGGATAGACCACCAACCATTCAGCACCAAAGCGCAGCACCGCGCCGGCGTGCGCATCGGGATTGAAGGGCGCGCCGTAGGCGATCGCGGCCTGGAAATCCATCAACGCAAGTTGCCGCCCGGAGAAGCTGAAACGGAACGCCTCTCGCCCACCGAGGAGCACGGGTCCCACGCTAGTGGCAAAATCGAACGCCGGCCCCGACACGACCCCGACGCTGTCCGACACCCACTCGCTCTCGATGCCTGCCGAGAGCCCGCCACCGCGCGCGTCAGCCGCGCGAACCGCGACACGGTCGGCGGGCACTGAGACGGGCGGAGGCGTTGGGGCGCTGCCGCTGCCGCGTTGGAGCATGGGCTGACCCGCCGCAATCGCGGACGCTTCGGCGGTCTTCGGGTCGGCGTCTGCCTTGCGCTCGGCCCCGTGCAGCTGGGTATCCACGATGTCGACGACTTCATCGACGAACGAGCCGCGACCCAAGACGTCGAAGCGCTCGCCGTGCCACTCGACCCATGAGCGCTCGCGCGTACAAACGATGGCGGGCAGCTCCTCCGCCCCGCCTTCGCCCTCGACGAGCAGCAGCACGCGCGCGTCTAGCTCGTCGTAATCGGCCGGGGTGAGCCGCGGGCAACGGTTTTCGACGTGGCGCCCGCCTGCCCAGGCAAGCGCGGGGACGAGCTGGAGCACGCCAGCGGCCGCAATCGCATAAGCTCGCGCTTTGCATCGCTTTTCTGGAGAAACCCGCGGAGCGCCCACCTGGCCTGGCAGTCTGCCAGAAACCTCCCAAGTGCCGGAGAAAATGTTCCCAGGACCGCTCGGGTTGCGCGGGTCAGACGACTAACGTAATCAAGTAGCAGTCTCGTTTTTGGTGAGTCGGTGTGGCTGCCCCTTGGCAGCCACGGCAAATCGGGGATGGACCAATCGTTCGTACATAGCGCGCTCGAGTTGACGGCTCCTGGCCGGCCGCTCGAAGAAACGCTGGCTCGCGAGAGCCCGGACGAGCTGCTGTCACTCCTCTACCGACAGATGCGCGCTCTCGCCGGCCCCCGCCAAGACTTGGACGACCTAGTGCAGGCCGCCGCCGAGCGCGCGTTGAAGGCGCTCGACCGCTTCGAGAGGCGCTGCTCGTTGTCTACGTTCACTTACGGCATCGTTTACCGCACGCTGCTCGACCAGCAGCGTTGGTACCGCCGCTTTCAGCGCCGGTTCTCGCTCGATTCGCGCGAAGAGCCGGACGATTTGGCGTTCCCGCGCTCGTCCGAGACCGATCTGCGCGAGCTGGAACGCGCCCGGCGCTTGTACGCGGCGCTCGATCAGCTGCCGAACGAAAAGCGCGCCACGCTCATCTTGCACGACCTCGAAGGGTTGGACGTGGCCGAGGTCGCGGCCATTTCCGGCGCCAACGAGCTCACGGTGCGTTCGCGGCTGCGTGACGCCCACAAGAAGCTCGCTGACTTACTGCGCAAAGATCCACTGTTCGATCCGGAGGTGCCGGCATGAACACGGCAGATCTGGCGCGACTGGAGCTAGCCAAGCGGGCGTACAAGGCCACGCAGGCGGGCGAGGCCGAGGTGCAAACCGGCGTGCGGCGCGCGCGCTTGGCGTTGACGCGGCCGAAGCGACGGCGCAGCTGGTTCAGCAAGGGCCTGGTGTTCGTGGTACTCGCCATTGGCAGCATGGCGTACGCCAAGCCGAACGCGCTCGGAGAAATCGTCGAGAAGGTGCTGCCGCGCGAGGACGGCGCCGGCAAGCGCGGCGCTGGTGGACGACTCGTGGCACTGGCGGCGCCCATTGAAGAAGGCGCCAAACTGGGTCACGCGACCTTGAGGCTGAAGGCGCTGGGGGCCGCCACACTGAAGCGCAGAGGCGCCGACGACGGCGTGCGGGCGGCGTCGCAAGACGTCGAAGCCGATGCAGCCAACGCCTCCGCGAAAGCCAAGAAGGCCTCGAAGTCTGCGCTGTTCTCCACGAGCACGGCGCGCACCAACGCCGCGCTCGCAGCCGCCTTGGCCGAGGGCGCGTCGGGTTCGCCCAGCGCGTCGGGTTCGCCCAGCTCAGCGGGCTCCAGCGCGTCGGGTTCGTCCGCCCTCGAAGCCAAAGCGGCGAAGCCCACCAGCGATTGGGGTCGCGTCGGCCAAGCGCTCGCGGACGGCAACCAATCCGAGGCGCTCGCTGCGCTGGGCGAGCTTTCTGCCAGCGGCGACGAACGCACGCGCGACAAGGCCGACTTGGGTCGCGCGCAGCTCTTGATGTCGCAAGGCGAGACGACGGCGGCTTGCTCCCTGGCTCGCTCGCTCACGCATCGCCGCGCCGGTAGCCGCATCGAGCGCCAAGCGCAGCTGCTGCTGAAGAGCTGCCGCTGAGCGTGTCGTGAGGATTGAGGCTTGAGTGCACGCCGCTCTGCGTTCGGCGAACGCTGTCGCTGAGCTTGTGCGACCACTCGCGACTCGTCCCGGGGACGTACGAATCCGTCCAACTCAATCCTCAATCATCACCACTCCCTAAGGAGGCGGAGGAAGCGGCAGCGTGGTCGCTGCGCGCTCGTTCTCTGCCGCCACGCTGGTGAGCGCGACCGCCACGTTGGCGAACGCAAATAGACTCCCCCCCCACCCGATTGTTGCCTTTTCCACGCTACCTGAGCCTGTTAGTCGTGCGAGCGCGCACGGCCGAGCAGTCGGGCGTGCACTTTTTCTACGGTCGGTAGCGGGCGTACTCTTTGCGGCCCTCGAGCTTTACCTCGGGCAGCTCGGACTTGAACTCCGCCAAGTAGGCGGTTCGTGCCGCAGCGCGTAGCTCGGCGTCCGACTTGCCCCAGATCAGCAGCGCCAGCTTGGCCAGTCGCTCGCGCCGAATCGTGCCGCGCCCAAGCACAGCGTCGACGTCGATGCCCAGCGCCTTCGCGATCGCCACGTACACGCTGGTGACCGCGTAGCCGTAGGCTGCGGAGTGACTCAGCTGCTCCTGATCCAAGACGAAGGACGACAGCACGACCAGCTCCGCCCGCGCGGAGCCCGGTGTCCGCGCGATCTCCGCGAGATAGGCCGACGCCTCATCGCGCGCGCGCCCAGCGAAGGTGGCGCCGGAAGCACGCCGGTCGTCGCAGCCCGTCATTTGGCACAAAAAGTCGGGAATTTCGAGGGTACCGCGCGCGAAATCCAGGCTGTGCTGCACCTCGTGCTGCTCGACGGACTGCACGAAGCCCTCGCGCAGCGCCTCGAACGCCGGCAAGCGCTCGCGAAGCTCCGTTTGAATCTCGCGCCAGTCGGCCAAGTCGTCACGTGGAATCTTCAGCCACAGCTCCTTGGCGTAGTCGACCTCTGGAAATAGCCGCCGCGGTACGTTGAGCTCCAGGCCCATTCCCATGAGCGTGCCTTGCCACTTGCGGATCAGGTTACGCCGACGGAGCAGCAGCGCGCCAAGGCGCGTCGCTTCCGTGGCGCGCGGCTCGCCGAGCGATCTGTAGTACGCGGCCGTCACCTTCGTCGCCGCTTCTTCCACTTCGGAGACCCACGCCGCCCCGCGCGCGCGGGTGTCGTCGTCGACCAGCTCGACGCGACCGTTCGGCGCGGCCGCTGGCAAGGTCACGCGCACCAACGCCTCCTCCGCCTGGTCGAGCAGCACGATCGCCGCGTCGATTCCGGGCCGGGTGAAGCCGACGAGCCCCTGCGAGATGTTCAGATCGTCGAGGCGCCACAGGCGCACCACGCGAATGCTGGGGCTCGTACCGGCCACACGCGCTTCGCCTTGCACGTAGTAGCTCATCAAGACCGGCTGCGTTCGATCGCGAAACGTGCGCAGCTCCGCGTCGAGAAAGAAGGGTTGCCCCGAGGTCGCCAGCGCAGCGTCCAGCTTCACGACGCTACGCTCGTAGGCGCTGACCAGCTCGGGCTCCGGTGGTCCCGAACCGTTGACCAGTCGCCCCATGTGGCTCATCACGCTGCCGAGCTCGCGCGCGGCGGGCTCGCCGAGCACGATCGGAGCGGTGGCTCGCAGCTCGCTGCCGGTGCGGAGCGCGCTTTCGGTGTCGCCGTTGGCCAGCGCGACCACGTGCGCCGATAGCTTGCGACCGAGCAAGTCACCGGCCGGCGTGGCGACGGGCGAGAAAGGGCGTAGCCACTCGCGGACGCCGTAGCCCGCGGCGCCGAGCGCGAACAAAAGGCCGAGGACCGAGAGGCTCAGCCAAGGAACGCGCGTCCCCGCTGCGCTCGGCGGCACAATCGCGAGCGCCTGCGCTTCGACGGCTTCGACATCGTCCGCGTCGGCCGGCTTGGCGCCAGCACCCAGCAAGTACGCGAGCAGGTAGCGGTGCCGTAGGTCCGAGCGCGTCGTCTCGAAATCAGCGCGCTTGATGATACGCCACAGCCGGCGCCGCACCACGAGCCGGGCGAGCGGATCCAAGCCTTTGAGCGCGTCGAAGGCGGCCGTCACCGACTCGGCCTCGGCGCTGCGCCAAAGCGCGAACTGCTGCGCTTGCTTCAGCATCCCGGCCCGACCGAAGTTCAGCCCAACAGCGCGTTCCCCGCAAGAGCGCGCTGCATCCCCACCAGGCCCCGACCCCGCCCGTGGTGGTTATTGCGAGAAAATCCCCCCCCACCCTGCCTTTACCTGTTCCACGCTACCTGAGGTTATTAGTCGCCAGTGCCTGGCAAACTGAGCGGTCTCTGCCTCACATTTTTAGGGGGCAGGCACCAGCCGCAACCCGCGTTCTCTGCCGCTAGGTCGGGGCACTCGGGTAACGGGCTGAAAGCCGTTGCTCGCGACCCTGCCCACGAGGCAAGAGCAAGCACGCTGCCCTTGCCTGTCCACGCTGCAAATCAAACTGTATTCGTAGCCCTCCGAGCGGCCACTCGGCCACTCTTCGCAGCTGACGAGCGGAGCGCTGGGCGACGGCGAGCGACCGCCAGCCCCCTAAGAGTCGGTAGATTTGCCGAAGCCACGGCCACCCGCTGCAGGGCCGTGCTTATTTGACGACTGGCTTGAACACGGCGCACGGAAAGCTGATGTCCAGGTCGTCTTCGCCTGCGCGAATCTGCTCGCAGGCGCTGCCCACTAGCTCGACCTGATCGGCTTGCTTGAGCTGCCAGCCATTCGGGTCGCCATACGTAACGGGCTGGCCCGCCAGCACCACCGTGCCTTCACCCGCGCGTTCGGCGTCGACGTTGCCGTTGAGTGAGAACACGCAGCTGCGTGGCACCCCAGTGAGGATGGCGCTGAACGCGTCCTTCAGCTCTTGCGGGCTTTGGGCAGTGTAAAGCGGAGCCGGTGTCGCGGAGTCGGGCGGCAAGCCAACGCCAATATTGGCGATGCGCTGCATGTGCGGCACGTCGGTGCCCGTCGCGATGCTGATGGCGAACGTTTGAATGCGCTTGTTGAAGGCTTTGCCGACCTCGTTCTCGACTTCTTGCGTCGCCGACAGCGGTCGCGCCGCGCAGGCACCCGGAGCCCCATCGGTCGCGAGCACCAAGATTCGGGGGCCGCCCGTGAGATCGCTAGACGAAGCGACCGCCACCGTGGCCGCGATGGAGTCTGCGGTCGGGGTGCCACCGGTGGGGCCGATCTTGTTGTAACGCTGGCGAATGTGCGCGTAGTTGTTGGCGGCCAACGCCACCGACTCTAGGTCGAGGACGCAGCCGGTTTGGCTGCTACCGGTCGTATAGAAGACGGCGCCGAAAGCCACGCGCTTTTCGAAGTCACCAACGACGCCACGATCGGCCGGCAGCGCCGGGTCGCCGAGCAGCACGGAGCCGAGCGCCTGCCAACGCGACAGCGTGCCCAGCGACCCGGTCATGCTGCCGGAGCGATCGAGCAAGAGCCACACCTGAGGCATGACCGCTTTGAACTCGACCTGCCCCTCGATGCATTTTGGTGGAGCCTCTGTCTCGGTGGGGTCGGTTTGGATTGGATTGAGCTCGATGCTGTCGCAGCGGCCGTCGGGCGTGCATTGGCCGTCGCCGCAGTCGACCTGCGCGACACACTGGGCCGTGCATTGATTGTCGGCGCAGTGCAGCCCGGTGCCGCACGCCGCGTCCCCCGAGCAGGGCGCGCCGCAAGCCGCGCCGAAGGCCTTCTGGCAAGGCGTGCGCGTATCGACACCCGCGGTGCCAGCGGTCGCCTCGAGCTCGGGCGGCCTCTGGGTGGGCGCGCTCGGCGTGCGCTCACAGCCGCTGGCGCCCAATAGGCCCAACGCAGTCAATGACGAGAACAAACACGCACGGCCCGAGTACCCAGACAGCATGGCCTCTACTCCCCAGCGTTCGCCCGGAGAGCATGCCAGCTGTCCCAAGCCCCGTCGACCCCAGCAGCCCACCTTTGTGTCAGCCAAACCACCCTTGCGTCAGACGGAGTCGCGCAGACTCCCAATGTCGAGTTGGTTCAGCAAGTTGACATTCGTAACTGGCACCAAATGATGGCGCCTTTCGGACGAAGCCGGCTGGCCTCGACTTCACGCCTGAGCTAGAGCCTCAGAGTTGGGCGCTGGCGGGTTTGCGTGCGCGCATCGCGGGAAGGACTGGGTCGGATGCTTAAGCAGCTTCAACTAATGAGCTTGGGTTGGGCGTGTCTGTGTCTGTCGTTGGCTTGTAAAGAGGAGCCGCAGCCATCCGTGCCGGTCAACAGCACCGGTACGACGGCTGGCAGCAGCAGCGGCGGCTCCGCCAACGACCCCTCGGCGTCAGGCGGCGCTGGCGATGACGAGCTGGTGCGCAAAGGCGAGCGTGGCTCCTCGTGCAACGCCGACAACGACTGCAGCGATGACTTGTCGTGCGTGGTGACGCGCGATTGCCCGGCCGGAGTGAACTGCGCCAACAAGTCGTGTCAGCCCTCGAATTTCGGCTTGATGGGCACCGGCAAGCGCTGCTTCTTGCACGAGTGCACCGCCAAAGCCGACTGCTGCGGAGACCTACCGCAACAAGCGCCGGCCAAATGCGACAATCGCACCAGCATCTGCAACACGCCGAACATTGCGGGCTGCACGGTGAAGCTGTGCACGGCCGACCTGGATTGCGGTCCTGGCACCTGTACGCCGGCGGTGTGCTCGGTTGGAGGTGCGGCCTGCAACACGACCGCGGACTGCGCGGCCAACACCTGCAATCCCCAAACCCTGAAGTGCACGGTCAGTCAGGCTGATTGCTCCAGCGTTGCTTGCACCACCAATCTGTGCCCAACCCGCTACTGCAACTGCAAGAACCCCGATTACCTGCCGAGCAGCCCCATTTGCACCGACCAAGACTGCGAAGGCATCTGCGGCTTCACCTGCACCGAAGAGCGCTGCGTGGTCGACAAGCGCTGCGGCAGTGACGCCGAGTGCGGCGCCACCACGCCCTTCTGCAGCAAGGGCGCGTGCATCGAGTGCCGCACCAAAGAAGACTGCGAGGAAGAAGAGTGCGTCGACGGGCATTGCGGGCCAGAGTGCGAGTCCGACACGCAGTGCAAGCTGTTCGAGGCTTGCGAGCTCAACAAGTGCGTGTACGTCGGCTGCCGCACCGATCGTGAATGCGTGCTCAAGGCAGGAGCAGCTTCCAGCACTCAAGATCCGCGGCTCGCCAAATGCCGCATCGCCGAAGGCGGCGGTACTTGCGTCTATCCGTGTGAAATCGACGCGCAATGCGCGCCGTCGGAGGTGTGCTTGAACGGCACCTGCGAGTACATCGGCTGCGAGACCAACGCCGAGTGCAAGACGATCGCGGGCCTCCACAACCTGCCCGCGCCCAGCCCCGAGCGGCCGTGGACCACCACGGTCGAATGCCGCGCCGAAACCACCGCCACGCCATGACGAGCCTGCTCGCAGCAGCTGCCGCGCGTCCCGGCGCGCGGCTCGCGCTGATCGGGGTGCTGGCCGTGGCAGGCGCGTGCTCGCCAGCGCCAGACGTGCGCCCGAATCCAAGCGCCAGCGGAGCAGCGGGCGCCCAGGCTGCTGGCGGCGGTGGAGCTGCGGGAGCAGCAGGTGGCGTCAGCGGTGCGAGCGGGATTGGCGGGCTCGGCGGCGCGGACAGCGCACCTGGCGGACGCCGCTACAGCCTGCGCGGCATCGGCTGCACCGTGAAGAACGACTGCGCGGAGGGGTTCTCGTGCATTCAAGGCGTTTGCCAGCCGTCGAGCTTCGGCCTCACGCCCAGCGCCAAAGAATGCGTGCAGATCGACTGCACCAAGACCGCCGACTGCTGCGGCAACCTGCCGATGGAGCTGCCGGAGAAGTGCCGCAGCCGCGCGAGCTCCTGCCTACCGCAGCTGCCCGGCTGCGTGCAGAAGGCGTGCACACGCGCCGGTGAGTGCGGCGGCGGCGGCGCGTGCGTGGGCCGCTGCGGCGTAACCAACGGCGAATGTCGCGGCAATCAAGACTGCCTGGCCAACAAATGCGTCGAGGGCAAGTGCAGCCTCAACTTCACGACCTGCGGTAGCGACGCCGAGTGCGCGGCCAACACCTGCTCGGGCGGCTCTTGCGCGTGCGCGAACCCCAACTACACGCCGCTCAGCCCGGTGTGCTCGGATCCTGATTGTGAAGGGCTCTGCCTGTGGGCCTGCGAAAGCTCTCGCTGCACCATCCCTTCCAGCTGCGAAAACGACGCCCAGTGCTTCGGCACCACGCCACTCTGCGTCAGCAAAAAATGCGTCGAATGCAGCGTCGGCACCGACTGCTCTTTCGACAAAATCTGCATCGACGGCAGCTGCCAAACGCCCTGTAAAAGCGACGCGCAGTGCGGTCTCTTCGAGGCCTGCCAAGCGGGCGAATGCACCTACGTCGGCTGCCGCTCCCACCGCGAATGCACCCTCGTCCCCGACGTGCGTTCAATCGGACTCACTGCCGGAGTCGACCCACGACAGCTGCGCTGCCACACCGAAAACGGCATCGGCCAGTGCCTCGTCCCCTGCCAAACCGACTCCCAGTGCGGCCCCACCACCGTCTGCGCGGGCGGCCTCTGCAAGTACATCGGCTGCGAAACCTCCGCCGAGTGCGCCACCATCCTCGGCGTCCACGAACAAGTCACCACCGACGACCACCCCTGGGTCGCCTCGGTCGAGTGCCGCGCTACCGAAGACTGACGGGGCTCGCACCTAGGGCAAGCGGAAGGCGCGCACGAAGTCACTTCCGCTCTCGTGACAGTCGATGCAAATGCCGGGGTGGCCAGAGTAGTCGGGGGTTCCTTCGGAATCGTACTCGGCCCAATACCAGCCGCCCGCGCGCTTCTGCATGATAGCGGTGAGCTCGAGCTCCGAGCCGTCGAAGCCGTCTTTGACGATGATGGCTCCCTCGGGCCACGAGCCGTCGTGCTGGCGCAGCGCCAGTACTTCGGCCACCACATCGTTGACGTAGATGTCGACCGCATCGCTGTGCGGCGCGTTCGAGCTCTTCCTCTGTTCGAAGCCAGGTGCTCGATCCCAAGTGCGGTATTGGTCGGCGCGGACGCGCGCGAGGAGCGCCCTGGCGCCTGCGTCGTCCTGGTTGTCGCCGCAAGCGACGAGGCTGAAGAGAGCCAAGAGCGCGGCGCGCTCGAATCCGTTAGACATCGACGGCTCGTACGCGAACCACCCCGCCTCGGTTACGTCGTCGTTCCGCTTGAATTCGTCGCTCGATATCGATATCGAGTCGAACGGTAGCGCTCGGCGCTGGCGAACACTGCGTGAGTCAATTCGACACAAGAACATGGCCCAACACGCCTATCGACTTTGCTTCGTGTGTCTGTCGTTTGCTGCCGGTCTGGTTGGTGGCGGCGCTTGCAGCTCGGGCGGTGCAACGGCGCCGCAGCCGGCGGTGTCCGCCGGGGCGGGAGGAGACGACACGACCCCCGGCAGCGCCGGTACCCACCAAGCTCCCGAGGGCGGTGCGCAAGCCGCGGGTGGGGCGGGCGGTGCAGCCGGCGCCCAAACCGAAGGGGGCGAACCCGCTGCTGCGGGAGCACCCGCTGGTGGCGGCGCAGCCGGCGGCGCGGGCGGCTCCGGCGGTGAAGGCGGCGGCGCCAGCGGCTCCGGCGGTGAAGGCGGCGCGGACGGCGGCTCAGCGCCGTGTTCTCCCGACGATGCGCCAGCCATCCACAGCGTCGACGCCTACGTCACGCCCACGAGCCAGCTGCTGATTCGCGGTAAGAATCTCGCAGAGGTCAGCCTCGTGACGGCCATCGACTCCGATCAGCAGACCTACAAATGCTTCTTCAAGTCGCAAGATGTGACGCCCACGAGCATCCGTTGCGACTTTGGGAACGCCATTCCACTGTCTGTCGATGCCAACGACTACTACACGATTGACGTGTTCACGGAGCGCTGCGGGCACGCCCCCGATCCACCGTGGTTCGAGGTCGTCGCTGAGCTACCGTAGCTAGCGCCCCGGCTAGCGCTTTTGCGGGGCGCGACAGGTAGCTTGGGTAGCCAGGGCGTTGGCGGCGGCGCGACGAGCCTGTGGCGGAGCCTTCTTTCCGGTGAGCGGCGCGAGCTGTTGCGACAGGTTGGGCTGCGCGAGGCGACCGAGCGACATGACGGCGCCGGTGGCGATTTGCTGGGCGTCGGGGCTGGCCATGGGATCGGCGAGCTTTTTGGCGAAGGCAGCGAGGACGTCGGCGGAGTCGACGTCGCACAGGGCGCCGAGCGCGCGCGCGGCTTCAGCGCGGACTTCAGGCCACTCTTCGGTGTCGATCAGCCGGTCGCGGATGCGGCTGGCGACGCCGCTGGCGCGCCGTTCCCCGAGCGCGCGCACGGTGCGGGCTCGTACGAGCGCGGAGTCATCGCTGAGCGCTTTGGTCAGGGGCTTGTCGAGCGCGGCGCCAGCCGGAAAGCGAGCCAGGGCGTCTGCGGCGGAGGCGCGCACCAGGGGCCAGCTGTCCTGCTCGAGCGTTTGCGAGAGCGCTTCGCCGGCGAATGCTCCTTCCGGCACCGCCAAGGCACGCACCGAAGCCTCCCGCACGCGCACTTCGCCGTCGGTCAGGGCCTTCAACAGCTCCTTTTGGAAGCGCTGCGGCTCGCGCACCAGCGACAGCGCGGCGGCGCGCACGTGCGGATCCGGATCGCCAGCCAAGGCTTTGCGGAAGGCAGCGTCGGCTTCGGGGCTCACGCGGCTGAGCGTGGAGCTGGGGCCGAGCAGCAGGTAGCGCGCGCGAAATTCGGGCGCGCTGGCCGAGAGGCGCGCCAAGGCCTGGCCGGCTTCGGGCTGGTAACGCGGCGATTGGTCGCCCAACGCGCGCAGCAGATCGATCAAAGCGGCAGGCGGCGTCGCCGGATCCGCCAGCGCGGCGCGCACGGCTTTGGCAGCGGCCTCCGTGCGTGCAGCTTGGCCCAGCGCCGTGCGCAGGAGCCGACGGCGACCGACCAGCTTTTCGTCCATCAGCGGCATGAACGCCGTGACGGCGCGCGCCGGATCGATGCGCGTCAGCTCCGAGACGAGCAGCGGCATCAGGCGCTTGTCGGTTTTGTCGACCTTGCCCAGCGCCTGCGCCAACGCTTCACCCGCCGTGGCGCTGCAGCGCTGCAGCCGATTTTGCGCATGGCGCGCGTGCGCGTCGATTTTACCGAGCAGCGCCTTCACGAACACGGGCGAGCTGGTTTCGCACGGCGCTTGATCCAAAATGTCGAGCGCGACACGTTTGCCGCCTTCGTCCAGCGAATCGAACGCTTGCGCGACAGCCGCAAACGCCTCCGGCCCGCCCGCAACCAAGAGCGCCTTCGACGCTTCCGCGCGCTGCCCGCCGCCGGCCAGCGTGGCCACCAGCGCCGGCAGCTCGGTCGCGGACAGCTCGCTCATGACCGACAGCTCGGCGATGCTCACCTTGGCCGCCTTGGCCGAGTCGAACGACGTATCCAGCACCAGCGATAGGCAGCTCGACTGCAGCGGCGGGTCGAGCGTGATCTGGTAGCGCGCGCCCGGGCTCTTCCAGGCGTCTTCGGGCAGCGTGACCTCGATCACATCGCGCGGACCGGCGAGGAACAGGCGCTCGGGCGCCGCGCCATCCGCCACGCTGGCTTGTTTCGGCCGAATCGCGATTTCGAGGCCCGAGATCGGCAACTCGGGCGGCGCGCGCATCACGACGAACTCACCCTTACCCGCCCCGCCGACGTCTTCGGACCAGGTCGTCTCCGGGTTGCCGTCGGTCAACGCTTGGGGCGAACCGATGGCAGACGAAGCGACCAGCGCCGAAAGAACCGAGCGCGCCGCACGGCTCGGCTCTTCGTCGGGCAAACGTACGGCTTTGACCGAACGCGCGCGATCGCGCTCCGCCACGCTGAGCCGCTGCACTCGGGCGGCGTGCAGCTCCAAGTCTTGCGGGTTCAAGAGGCGCGGCGCCAAAATGGCCGGGCGGCCACACAGCGACACGCTCTCGCTCTGCTCACCGACCAGCACGCGCCGCGTACCGTCGGCTTCGGCTTCGGAGACTTGCACCATCGGCCCGCTGCGCGAGCCCTCTTCACCTTCGAGCGCGCCAACCAAGCCCGCGAACAAAACCTTGGGCGCTCCGGCACCGAGCGGCGCCGCCACGACGGCTTGAAAGGTGCGCGCGCCGTCGGCCACCGTCACGACGATCGCGCGCCGCCCAGAGCCGAGCGAGACGACGTCGGCGCGCGGCGCTTTACCCCGCAGCTCGGCTGGCACACCGAGCGCCACCGAGCCCGCGCTGCAAGGCGCCGCCGCACACGTGGCGGCCATCACCTGGCCCTGAGCGACGAAGACGCTGAGCGCCTGTTGACCGGTTCCGGCGGGCGCGCTCGCAGGCATTGCCTGCTCGGCCTTGGCGACGCCCGTCGCGCCCAGCGTGCCCCCCAAAACCAGGGCCAAAAACCACGCCGCCCGAAGCGAAAATGCAGCCACGGCCGCAGTCTAGCCAATACCGGCCCGGCTGCCGCTCCCATCTGGCATGCCTGACTCGGTTAATGGTAAGGAGGGCTCCGATGAAGCAGCAGCAACCGTACAGTTTGGTCACTGGAGCGAATGGCTTTTTGGGCGCCACGCTGGTGCGAAAGCTGCTGGAGCGCGGTGAGCGCGTCAAAGCGTTCGTGCGTCCGGAGACGGACCTGAGCTCGCTCGAAGGCTTGCCTCGAGACCGGCTGCTCCTCTCGGTCGGCAACATCATGGCCGAGGGCAGCATCTACCGCGCCCTCACCAACGTGAACCGCATCTATCACACGGCTGCAAACTTCAAGCTGTGGGACTCGAACCCGCAGAACGTGATCGGCCCGGCCGAGGTCGGCACCCAGCACGTGCTGCGCGCCGCCAAGGCCCGCGGCGTCGAAAAGATCGTCGTCACCAGCAGCGTGGCAGTGCTCGGCACCACCAACGCCGACGAGATGGACGAGTCGCACGAGTTCAACCTGAAGGACCCGGAAGCGTACGTGCAGGCCAAGCTCAAGCAGAGCGAGGTCGTGGCCGAAGCGGTCGCGGAAGGCGCCCCCATCGTCAGCGTCTTGCCCGGCACCATGGCGGGCCCCGGTGATCGCAAGCCGACGCCGAACGGGCAGATGTTGCTGCGCTACCTCAAGTTCTGGCCGTCGCTGCCCTTCCCGGTCGTGGACGGCGGGCTCAACATCGTCGACGTCGAAGACGTCGCGGTGGGTCACATCCAGGCGATGGAAGAAGGCGTCGTCGGCGAGCAGTACATTTTGGGCGGCGACAACCTCACCTTCAAGCAGATCTTCGAGACGCTGGCAGACATCACGGGCCTGGCGGAGCCCACGAGCCCGATCGGGCCGGGCCTGGCCGGTCTGGGCGGCTCTATTTTCCAGCTGCTGGCCAAGCTGCGCGGCGGCGAGCCGATCATCACGTCGCGCATCGCGCGCGACTACGTTGGCCACAACGTGTGGGTCACGAGCGACAAGGCCGAGGCCAAGCTCGGCTACACCCACCGCAGCGCGCGCGAGGCCCTGGCCCGCTCGGTGCGCTGGTTCTTGGACAACGGCTACGTCTCCGAGCAAGCCGCTAGCCGCGTCCGCTTGGAGCTGCGGCCGGTTTGAGCGAGCGCTCACCCGGCGCTCGGTCGGGCGCGCTCGCCCTCGGTCTCGTATGCGCACTGCTGGCAGCGCTGCCGGCAGCGGCGCGCGTGTGGCAACCCGGTAACGGAGTCTTGGCGGCGCTCGCGTTGTGGGGCGCCGGGTCGTTGGTGGTCGTACCTGTGGGCGGTTGGCTGCGTGGCGTCCGGAACAACGGTTTGGGTGGAACGGACCGGGCCTTGCTGGCTGGGACGGCTTTGTCGGCGCTACCCCTTGCGCTTTTCGGAGGCGTGCTCAAATCGACGACTCACCATCGTCCTCTCGGCGGCGCGACTTTCGCGGTTGCGGCGCTGTGCGTGTTGGCGCTCTGCGTCGGGCTGTCTTTCCGTTTTCTGGGGGGATTGAGCCGCGACGCGGCAAAATCCTTTTGGCAAAACCTTTTCACCCTTGGCTGTGGATTGTCGCTGGCTTGCGCGCTCTTGCTCGGGGGAAGCCGCGCCACCCGTCCCAGCTTGGTGGACTTTCTGGCGCTCGCAGCAGCCGTGCTCGCGGCCAGCGTCATCAAAATCCCCAGCTGGCTTGGTCGCTTGAGCGTCCCGGTGGCGGTGGCCGGGTGGGCGGTCCTGCTCGGCGGAGCAGTGGTGGCGCTGCAGGGCGCTCCTTTACCGCTGGTGCGCTCCCTGACTACCCAGGCGCCCGTTTTGTTCGCGCCGCTGTCCTGGCTTGGCGTCGGCTCCTGACCGCATCATATTGGATCAGGATGCGCCTCTCGGGTCCGCTCCTGGTTTGGCTGGCGGCGCTGTGGCCGCAGGCGGCTTGGTCAGCGCCCGCCGTGGAAGATGGCGTTCGCACCGGCACGACCGAAGTGCGCGACACCGATAGCGCGGCTGAGGTCGTGAGTCGCAGCGAAGCGCCGAGTGATGCGCCGCGCAGTCACGGCGGCACCTTGCGCTTGCCCGGCATCCCCGCCGGCTTCAACACGTACGACGGCAAGTGGATCAAGTTCGTTTACCACCCGTCCATTCGGGAGCGTGTTCAGCCGCTGATCGACGACGCGGCCGCCGCCCGCACCATGTTGACCGAATGGGTGGGCCAACCCGTGTTGTCCGAGGTGCGCGTGGTCATCGCGCGCACACCGGGCGAAATGGAAGAGATGGCGCCGCCCAACGCTCCGTACCCGAAGTACGCAGCCGGCGTTGCCTACCCCGAAATCGGCTTAGTGCTGCTCACCATTGCGCCCGTTCACCCGAGCTCCAACCACGAGCTGGGCGAGGTATTTCGGCATGAGCTAGCGCACGTCGCGTTGGAAGACGCCGTGAGCGGTCACCCCGTGCCGCGCTGGTTCAACGAAGGCTTCGCCGTGCTGGCTTCCGGCGAGACCTCGTACGTTCGCCTGCAAACTCTGTGGACCGCCACGGTGTCGGACACGCTGCTTCCCTTGGCCCAGATGGAGCGCACGTTTCCGTCGAGTGAGAGCCAGGTCGACGTTGCCTACGCCCAAGCCGCCGACGTCGTGCGCTTCTTGGTGCGGCGCGAAGAAAAGCACCGCTTCCGCGGTTTGATCTCGCACCTGCGTGACGGCGAGAGCATGGACCGCGCGCTGCTCAACTCGTACGGCGAAGAAACCGCGACGCTCGAGAGCGAATGGCGCGAAGACGTCGCCAAGCGCTACACGTTCTGGCCGGTGCTGTTCTCCGGCACCGTGATCTGGGCCGGCACGCTCGGCTTGTTCGCCGTGGGCTGGCGCAAACGCCGCCGCAAGGCCGCCATCACGCTCGCACGCTGGGAGCGCGAAGAAGCCGCCGAAGACGAAGCCCGCAGGAATCTCGCGCTACGCGCCGATCCGGCCCCGCCGCCCCCGCGTGTTCACATCGTGCTCGCTCGCTCGCAACAACAAGCC
>DATAKF010000515.1:0-2160 GCA_036261775.1 Polyangiaceae bacterium
CGCCACCCGAGTAGAAGGCGCGCGACAAGAGCTTTTGCTGATCCGAGTCGACGCTGTCACTTCGAGTCGTGGTGTTGGCAGCCTGATCCGTGCGCAGTGTGCTGCCGTAGTCAGGCGCGAGCAGGAAACCGAACTTGATCCGCCCCGCCAGCGTGATGTTGCCGGCCCTTTGCTCGGGATCGCGACGCTTGGCCCAAAGCGGCATCAAGAACCGCACCTCGGGCTCGACCTTGACGTCCGAGACCGAGCCGCCGAACAGGTGTGTTTCGCCGATCTTCAACCCGGCCAGCTCGACCGAGTTGCGGAACGAAAGCGACAGCTCCCGCTTCGCGCGATCTTGGAAGATGTCGCCGGCAAAGCTCTGAAATATCGCCTCGAGCCGGGGATACGAGATCCAGATCGTCTCGAGCCCCGCCGGCAGGTTCTGGTAGTTGAACGGAATACGCGCCTGCAGATTGTACGAAGGCTTCAGCTGAATGCGCTTGCCGACGAAGCTGCGGTCGAGCGCGACCTGCGCGCTTGGCTTGTGATAACCGATCACCACCTCGCTGGCAGGGTCGATCTTGCCGTCGATGGTGGTCAGCGAATACAGCACGGGCCGCATCGAGTAGCCGGCCTTCACGCTGCCGCGGGTGCGACCGTTGAACAACGCCGGCTGCTCGAGCGTGACGCTGGAGTCGAACACCCACAAAGGCTTGGGCGTGCTGCTCAGGGTGTCCAAGTTTTCGAGCCGCCACGGGAACAGGTCCACGCCTCCCGTGACGTCGACGCTCAAGCGCCGCGCGCCGCCCAGAAAGTTCTTGTGCTCCCAGCCGGTGCGCAAATGCATCTCGAGCTTGAGCGCGTCGATGACGGTACCGCCACCGAGCACGAGCTTTCGGAGCTGATCCTCCTGCAAAGTGACCAAGATCGGCACCTCGTCGACGTCGGGATTCGACAGGTCCGGGCTGACGTCGACCCGCGTGAACAGCTGCATATCGCCGAGCGCCTGGCGGGCGTCGGCTTGGTCGCTCACCGAGTACGGTTCGCCTTGCCGCAGGCTCAGCGCAGCGCGCACTTTGCCTTCGGGAATCTGCTTGAGCCCGACGATGCGCACCTCGCCGAAGCGAGCGCGCTTGCCCGGCATCAGCTCGGTCATGATGTCGGCCGCGTGCGCGTTCAGGTCGACGGTGGCGCGAACCTTGACCTTGGCGTAGGCAAAGCCCGACTCTTTGAGCAGCTCTTCGAGCGCTTGTTTGCGCTGGTCCAGCAGTGACTCGTCGAAGGGCACGCCCGGGTTGATCGCCGGCAGCTCCTTGTATTTGAAGCTCACGTCAGGAGGCAGGCTCAAGAGGCCGTTCTGCTCGACCTCGACCTTGCGCACCGTGACCCGCGTGCCCGGCGTGACGTGCACCTCGATCTCGACCTTGCGCTCGCCGACGGTGCGGACGCGCGTCGCCACCACCTTGGCGTCGTAGTAGCCGCGCGCGCGATAGAAACGCTCGATGCGCTCCACGTCTTTGGCGACCAAGTTGGCGTCGTAGACGTCGCGCTCGACCCAAAACCAGAACAGCGTGGAGCGCGGCGCCGCCGTGGCGAGCCCCGCCAGGACCTCGTCCAGATCGACCTGGCTGCGGCTGGTCTCGACCAGCCGCACGTCGCTGACGGTGCGCTCTCTCAGCTCGCCCGCGCAGCCGAGCGAAAGCGCTGCCGTGACTGACGTCAGAAGTAGCCGCTGAAAACAGGAGCGGCCGAGTTGCAACGCTTGCTGCAGCATCGGCCGCTAGACCATTACCGGCTTTGCCGGGAAGGCGCCACCCGAGACCTCAAACGAAAACCACCCGCCAAGTTCGGGTTCTTGGCGAGGCTTTCGCGAGGAGCGGAGCGGAGCGTGCTTGAGTACGTGAGCACCGCACCGCAGCGAAAACGAAGCCAAAACCCGAAATCGGCGGGTGTGGTCACCGCCCGAGATACCGGTAGAACCGGTTCACTTCTTCTCTTTACGTTTTTTTCCGGGCAGGGTTGCCAGCTCGGGAGCCGGCTCCTGGACCGTCATTTCTTGGAAGTCCATCACGCCCATGAAGGGGTCGGCTTCGGCCCCCGACGAGGCTTTGCTGAACGACACGCCGTACTGGCCCGTGACGGTGACCTTGGCCCCGACGGCTGGCAGCGGATTTGGCA
>DATAKF010000516.1:0-3907 GCA_036261775.1 Polyangiaceae bacterium
TGTTCCAGGGTTACCGCGCCTCGAGCACGATCAATGTCGGCGGCGTCAGCAAACCGCTGAAGCCGGCCGAAGAGCTGTGGGCCAGCTCCGACCAGATGCTCAACTACGACATGATCTTGATGGGCTGCGAAGGCGCGGGCAGCCTTTGGAAAGAAGTATCGACCGAAACTGACCCGGTGCCATTGCCCCGCCCTCCGGCCATGCAGTTAGAGGTGCGAAAATACGCCGACTTGGGTGGGCGCATCTTTGGCTCGCACTGGCACCACCGCTGGATCAACTCGGACGACACCACACCGGACAATCCGTATCCGGCGTCGGGGCCTGCGCTGGCCAATTTTTCCAAATCGGCCGGCAGTGTCCCCAACCTCGCGGTTTCGGTCGATGCGAGCTTTCCCAAAGGTCTCGCATTTCGCGATTGGCTGGTCAGCGTGGGAGCATCAACTACCGCGGGCAGCCTCGATGTGACGGGTGTCGAGCACACGGTCGACGCCGTGAATCCGGCGTTGGCCCGCCGCTGGATCTACGGAACCGACAAGAAGGCTCTCGAAGAAGGCTCCAGCCGTTTGCTGGACATGGTGCAGTACTTCTCGTTCACCGCGCCGGTCGGCGCGGCCGAAGAGTGCGGCCGCATGGTGTTCAGCGACCTGCACGTTTCGTTCGGTGGCGACGACGCTGCCGCGACCGCGTTTCCGGAGCGTTGCAACGCGAGCAAGCCGAACGAGTTCTCGGCCCAAGAAAAAGCTCTCGAGTTCATGATCTTCGATCTGTCTTCCTGCATTCAAAAGGAAGACGACGAGATCAGGTTACCTATCGTCAAATAGCGACTTTCGTTTCCCACTCTCAACGTCAGCTGATGTGAGCAACCTCATGGCCCAAGCTCTGAACGACAAGCAATTGATTTTTTCCGGCACCACGGCGCACATTGGCCGCAAAACCTCGGTATTCCCTGGAAATAGCGAGCTGCGCCACCTGCACTACGGCCGCATCTTGCTCGACAGCAGCGTGCCGCATGTCCGCTTCGATACCGAGGCTCGCGAGACCGCGCTCTTGGCCATGCACGGCAGCTGCACGGTCAAGGTAGACGGCAAAGAGCACACCATCAATCAGTACGACGCCATCTACGTGCCGCGCGGCCGCGCGGTCGAGGTAACGACCTCCTCGCACGTCGACTTGGTCGAGTGCGCGGCCGAGGTGGACGGCGACTACCCGCTGCAGGTGGTTCCGTATGAACAAGTGAAGCAGAACCCGGCGCAGAAGTTCACGGCGGGCGGGCTCTCCACGTCGCGCGACCTGAACATCGTGATCGGCGACAACGTGAACGCCGGCCGCATCTTGATGGGCTTTACCAAATCGCAGCCAGGCAACTGGACCAGCTGGCCCCCGCACGAGCACACCGAGCTGCTCGAAGAAGTGTACGTGTACTTCGACATGCCGGCGCCCGCGTTCGGCATTCAGCTGGTGTACACCGATCCGCAGACGCCCGAGTTCGTCAGCATCGTGCGCGACGGCGACGCCGTCTTGATGCCGGCCGGTTACCACCCGAACGTGGCAGCGCCGGGCCACGGCATCAATTTCATCTGGATGATGGCCGCGCACCGCGAGGTGGAAGACCGCAAATTCGGAGTCGTGAACGTGCAGCCCGGCTTCGACCAAAAGGGCTCGGGCCTGGAAGCCAGCCACGGCGGCGCGCAGGCGAGCGCAGCCCGATGAGCGATCTGTTTCGACTCGACGGCAAGGTTGCGTTGGTCACCGGTGCGTCCGCCGGTATCGGCGCCGCCATCGCCGAAGCCTTGGCCGATGCCGGCGCCGACGTCGCCTGCCACGGCAACACGCGCCCGGCCGAAGCCACGGCGGCGGCTGTGAAAGCGAAGAACCGCAAGGGGGCTGCGCTGTCGGGCGATCTGTCCGACCGCGCCACGCCCGCGCGCTTGGTCAGCAGCGTGCTCGAGCGCTTTGGTCGCATCGACATCTTGGTCAACAACGCCGGCACCATCCGCCGCGCGCCCGCCGTGGAGCACAGCGACGAAGATTGGGACTTCGTGCTCAACGTCAATTTGACGAGCGTGTTCTCGCTCTGCAAGCTGACGGGCAAGCACCTGCTCGAGCAAGGCTCGGGCAAGATCGTCAACATCACGTCGCTCTTGTCGTTTCAAGGCGGCGTGAACGTGCCCGGCTATTCGGCAGCCAAGGCCGGTTTGGCGAACCTGACGCGCGCGCTCGCCAACGAGTGGGCGGGCCGCGGCGTCAACGTCAACGGCATTGCGCCCGGCTACATCGAGACCGACAACACCACCGCTTTGCGGCAAAATCCCGAGCGTTTCCGGCAAATTTCCGAGCGCATTCCGGCTGGGCGCTGGGGCACCCCGCGCGACTTGGCCGGCGCTGCGGTATTCTTGTGCTCCCCTGCCAGCGACTACGTGCACGGTCACGTGCTCACGGTCGACGGCGGCTGGATGGGGCGATAAATGAGCGCAGTGCAAGTTCCCGGATCCGAGCGCGAAGAGCTCGTCAAACGCATCGAGCGCGGCACGCTGGTGCCGGTCGTGCGAGCACCTTCTGCAGACCTCGCCGTCAAAGCAGTCGAGGCCATCTTGGAGGGCGGCATCTCCACCTTCGAGATCACGCTCACGGTACCGGGCGCCGTCCAAGTCATCGAAAGCTTGGTCAAGCGCTTCGGCTCGCGCGCGCTGATCGGCGCCGGCACGGTGCTGTCGGCCGAACAAGCTGCAGCGTGCATCGACGTCGGCGCTCAGTTCGTAGTGAGCCCCGGCTTCGACGCCGCTACGGTGGAGCTGGTGTTGAAGCGCGGCCTGCCGTGCATGCCCGGCGCCTTGACTCCGACTGAAGTCATCACGGCGTGGAAAGCCGGCGCCGACATGGTCAAGATTTTCCCCTGCTCGGCCATGGGCGGCGCCAAATATTTGAAGGCGCTAAAAGGCCCTTTGCCGCAGGTAAAAATGCTGCCCACCGGCGGCGTCAACGCCACCACCGTGCACGAATATTTGGCCGCAGGGGCGGCGGCGCTCGGCATTGGCTCGGAGCTGGTCGATGCGCAGGCGCTAGCCGCGGGCAATCTGGACCTCATCACCGCGCGTGCCAGGGAGCTGGTTGACGCGGTGGCTGCGAGCCGGGCGCTACGCTAACCCGTGTGCTCAACGATCGCGACGCCGCCCTGTCGCCCGCTCACCTCACTCGCTAGGTCGAGCTCTCGCGCTCGCTCGAAGAGCAGCGTCTCCGTTAGCGTGTCCCAACCCAGCGCGGAGCGTACGCGGCCCCGAAACCCGGCGTCGGGACCGGAGTCCGGCGCGAGGTGGAGTGTGACGACCTTCTCAGCCAGTGCGCGCACCGATTGCATTGCTAAACCGCGAATCTCGGCTGGCAAGATCCAAAACGTGTCGCTCAAGATCGCGGTTCTGGCGTGCCAACCTGGAAACTGGGCGTCGACGAGAAATGTGGGACCGCGCGCCCCGTGGCCGCGCTCGAAGCACGACGCTGCGACGTCGCAACCGAGTTGGGCTGCCTCTGACGCCAGGAAGTGAACCCCGAGCCGCGGCCCGGGTCCCAATCGTGCGGCGGCCCACGAGAGCTCGGCGAGGGGAATACGGCCATTGATCAACGCGCGGTCGAAGGCTTCCATCCGTTCTGCGAACAGGTGGTTGCGAATGCTGCCCAGCGCCACGAAGAGCTCGGACTCCAGGCACGGCGCTTTGCGATGCAGTCGCAGCTGGTTCTCGACGTGCTCGCGCTGCTTGGTTTCTGCGCCGGTCGTTCGGTGCACCATGTGAACCGCCAGGGGCTCGCGCAAGGAGAAGAAACGCGAGCCCGAGCGCTGGAGCGCAAAGCAAAAGTCGCAGTCCTCCGCGCCCCAACCTTGAAACGTCTCGTCGAAGCGTGTGGTGCCGAGCGC
>DATAKF010000517.1:0-7194 GCA_036261775.1 Polyangiaceae bacterium
TTCTTCCGCCAGTACGTGGTGGCCACGTTCATTCCCAGCCTCGGCACCAAACAAGTCGGTCGTGCCGGCTACGAGCCGCCCGACGGCCGCGCCGTGGATCTCACCTCCGACGACGTCGACCAAGCCGAAGCGGGCACCAACGCTCCGATGTTCGGCGCGTAGCGCAGGGGCTGCTAACCCGCAGCCCGAATCGCAGAAGCTAACGTGACGTCAATCGGTCGCGACGAGCGATCGAGATTCGCAGGGAGCCGGGGAGGTCCGCGAGGGCGAGAACGCATCTTTTGATTTGGAGGACCAAATCAAAAAATCACTTTCCTCGGGAGCGAGCACGAGCGCGAGCAGGTTTTCAGGTCACGGGCGGTAGCGCGGAACCCCAAAATCTGGGCTCGCGGACCTCCCCGCCTCCCCGCCTCCCTGTGAAATTCAGGTGAGCGGATCATCGTTTGGGCAAGGCGTCAGACCCGAAGCGGTCGCCGGTCGCTACTGCGAGGCGTCGACCTTCGGCTTTGCGGGAGCGGCGGCGGGTGGGCTTGCTGGGACCGGAGCGCCGGCGGCAGGCGCGGCGGCTTTGGCTTTGCGCGCGGAGGCGACTTGAGCTTCGCGTGCGGTCAGCTCTTGGAGGGCGGCTTCGGCGCGCGAGCGGTATTCGGCGACGCTGAGCAAGCTCTCCAGGTTTTGGCGAGCCTGAGAGAGCTCACCCAGGGCGCGGTAGCAGTCGCCGGCTTGCCAGGCGGCTTCGTTGGCGGCGGGGCTGCCTTGGTAGCGCGAGTGCACCTCCGCATAGCGGGGCGCGGCGGCCGGGCAACCGCGCTGGCGGCGCAAGGCCTCGACCGCCTGGAGCGCCGCCGTGGACGAGTCGGCGCCCCCGCGGGCAGCGATTTCCTCGAAGCGGCGCTGGGCTTCCACGTAGCGACCGCTCTGAAACGCAGCCGTCGCGGCCTCCATCGAGTCTTCGGTGGGCTCCGCACCAGCCAGCGGCTCGGCTTCGGGGGCCGCGGCCCTTTGCTCGGTGTCTTTGGCGTCGTCGAGCGCGGCCGTGGCTTCGGCGGGCTTGTCCTCTTCACGCTCGCGTGAAGCCTGCGCTTCACCTTTGGCGCTCGCGAGCTTCGGCATCGCCGATGCGGCAGCCGCCGCAGGTGCGTCGACGCGCTGGGGCGCGGGTCTGATCGTCACGTGCTCGGCTTCGGTCTCGGGCACGCCGTGCTCGGTGACGAGCACGCTGTCGCGCGCGCCCGGGCGACCGCGCAAGAAGAACAAGCTCGAACCAATCATGAGCAGGAGCAGCGCTGCCATCGCCAGCTGTGGGCGCATCGCGTACACCGCCAAGATCGAAACACCGCGCCCGAGCTTCTTGCGCAGGGGCAGCTTGGCGTTCAGCCGTCGTTCGGCTTCCAGGATCCCAAGCTCGAGGCTGTCTGGCGGGTCTACCAGCGCGAGCGCGCCCACCTCACGTGTGGCGCGCAGACCGGCGCTGACACCTTTGCAACGCGAACAATGCTCGATGTGCCGCTTGGCCGCAGCCTCGGTCAGCTCGTCTAGCTCGCCGTACATGAGGTCGAGCACGATGCGATCGAACTTCTCGCAGTCCATGCAGAGCCCTGCTCAGAAAGCGGGCATACCTCCTACGGGTTCGCGTGAGCCAAAAGCACGAAACGCGCGCGCGAAGCGTCGCCGCGTGGGGGGCGGCTCGGCCGAATGCACTTCGGCCGAGGGGGGCGGCGCATGCCGCCTCCAGCAGGAAAGATCAGCGAAGCGCACGGGCATACTCCTCGAACTCGCACAGAGCCTGTTTCAGGCGGTCCAGCGCGTAGCGCATGCGGCTCTTCACCGTGTTCTCCGGCACGCCGGTGATCTCGGCGATGTCCTTGAAAGGCAGGTCAGCGATCTCACGCAGCAGGAAGACTTCGCGCTGGTCGTCCGGCAGCGCTTCGACCGCTCTCAAGATGGACGCCTGCACTTCCGACGACACGGCCGCTCGTTCGGCGCTGGCCGAAGGATGCTGGGCCGTCATCGAATCACCGAGCGTGCGACCCTCGCCGTCGTTGCCGAGCGGCTGGTCGAGCGAAGGGTGGCGGCGGTGCTGCAGTCGGCGCAGTTGGTCGATGCACAGGTTGCGCGCGATCGCGTAGAGCCAGGTCGAGAAGCGCGCCTCGTGCTTGAACTCGGCGGCGTTCTGCACGAGCCGCATGAAGACCTCTTGCGTGACGTCCTCACACAGCGCAGGGGTTCGCAGTTGACGGAGCACGAAGTTGTAGACCTGCTTGTTGTAGCGCTTGACCAACAAGGCGAACGCTTCCCGATCGCCACGCTGGTAACGCACCATCAGCACCTCGTCAGAGGCATCTCCGCGAACGGCCGCCATCCCGTTCCGACTCTTTTCGGGTCAGCGGAAGATGCCGGGCTCGCGGGGGCGGAGCAGGGTGCTCCGCGCCTCAGGTTCAGACGCACGGGCCCGGTGAACGATCTTCCGATAACCTGAGGCCGAAGGTACCCCCCGCGGGAGCCTTTGGGCAAGGCAGAGGCAAGGCATCGCCGTGCCTTCTTGCGCGCTCCACCCTCGCGGGCGCCCCCAGCGAAGGCCATCAAACCCTTCATGATTCTCGGGCGGGGGCTGCGCCCCCCAGGCCAAAATGCGGCTTGGCTAGCGCCCCTGGTCAGAGGAAGATGCGCCCCTGGAGGAAGTCCGGCTTCGCTGCACCATCGCGAGGAGCGCGCTGCATCTGCAAGCGCCGACCGGAGCAACCACCACGAGGGAAACCGATGCGACTCATGAATAGCTTCCGCCTCGCCGCGTTCGCAGCCGTCACCATTTTTTCGTCTGGCTCGTTTGCCCAGACGCCTGCCGCCTCGGCCAAGCCAGCCGCCGCTGCGGCCTCGGCTGCGCCCGCCGCTGCTGCGCCTGCCGCATCCGCCGCTGCGCCTGCCGCAGCTGCTCCCGCCGCAGCCACGCCCGCCGCGCCAGCGGCAGGCGCTTCAGCACCAGCTGCTGCAGCGCCTGCGTCGGGTGCCGCGGCACCAGCTGCTGCAGCGCCGACGCCTGCGCCCGCCGCTGCAGAAGCCTCGGGGTCCCTCGACGGCGCCACCTACGTGGTTCGCTTGCGCGATCTGGAGCAACGCATCGACGAGTTGAAGGAGCAGATTCGCCGCTCCCACACGCGCCTGAGCTTGTTGTCCGACACGATTCTGTCGGGCGGCGTGGGCGGCGCGCGAGCCGAAATCACCTTCAAAAACGACCTTTCGAGCGCCTTCCGGGTGACGGGCGCCACGTTCGTTTTGGACGGCGCAGTTCAGTACAACAAGACCGACGAGTCGGAGAACAGCGCCCTGGCGGCGCAAAAAGAGATCCCGGTCTTCAGCGGCTCGATTCCCCCTGGCGATCACACGCTGCAGATCGTGCTCCGCTTGCGCGGCCATGGCTACGGCGTGTTCTCGTACCTACGCGGCTACAAGTTTCAGGTTCCGTCCAGCCACACCTTCACCATCACCGAAGGCAAGACGCTCAAGCTCGACGTAGTGGCTTGGGAAAAGGGTGACGTGACTACGGCGCTCGAGCAGCGTCCGTCGATTCGCTTCGTGGAGAATCTGCGCGCTGGCGTATCGGGCGATAGCGCGTCCGGCGCTGGCGCTCCCGCTGCTTCCAAGGCTGCCACTGGCGCCAGTATCTCGGTCGGCGCAGGAGCAAAGTGATGAGAAGGCTAGGGGTCCCGGGAGCAGCGTTCGCTGCTTGCGGAGTCGTGCTCTCGTTGTCGGGTTCGGCGTTCGCGCTGAGCGCGAGCGAGGCGCAGGGGCGCGCCACCCTCGCGGTGCAGGGTGTCGAGTCGGCCATGACCAGCGCGCCGCCCGACTCCAAGCTGATCATCAAGCCCCCGACACCAGCGGAGCGCATCGCCGCCGGCGACATGCTGCTGCGCAACAAGGATTACGACCGAGCCATCGAAGCGCTGAGCAAGGTGCTCGAGCTCTATCGTCAGGGTAAAGCGCCCGAAACCGCCTACGCCGACGCTTCGCTCATGCTGGGCGAGGCGTACATGTCGACCAAGCAGTACTTGTCGGCGCGCCGGCATTTCCGCGATCTGTTGGACAACGGGGCGCGTAGCCCGTACGACGGCTTCGTTGGCAAGGCGCTCAGCCGGCTGGTCGACATCGCCCTCCGGACCGACGACCTGCCCAGCCTAGACTACGTGTTCGAGCGGCTTTCCAAGCTGCCGGCCACCGATCGCAGCGGCTCGCTGGCCTACGCGCGCGCCAAAGCCCTCTACGCCAAGAAGGACTACAGCGCGGCCAAGGCCGCCGTGAACGCCGTTCCGGCTGGCTCCTCCTTTACTCTGCAGTCGCAGTACCTGCTGGGTGTCGTGCTGCTGAAAGAAACCCTCGCACAGACTCCCGCCGCCCCCGTGGCGGTGGCCGCGCCTGCCGTTCCGGCCGCTGGTGCCGCGGCGACCGCCCCTGCGGCGCCGCCGCCAGACACGCGTTTCGTCCAGGCCATCGAGCAGTTCCGCAAGGTCACGCGCATTCCGGCCACGAGCCCGGAGCAAGAGCACGTGGTCGACCTGGCTTGGATGGCCATTGGGCGGCTGTTCTACGAAACCAACAACTACTTGGACGCGGTCGAGGCCTACAGCCACGTCGGCCGGAACTCACCCGAGTTCTCCACCACGCTGTACGAGTTGGCCTGGGTGTTCGTGCGCTTGGGCGACTACTCGCGCGCTCAACGCGCGCTGGAAGTGCTCACCATCACGGACCCGAACAACCTCGAGCTGGCGGATGGGCAGCTGCTACGCGCTGACTTGATGCTCCGCTCGGGTGACTTTCAGAACGCGCTCAACCTGTATCGCAACGTCCGCGAGCACTTCGATCCCATTCGCAAGAGCGTCGACGACTTTCTGGCTTCCACCAGCGATCCAGCCGTCTACTACGACAAGCTGACCGCCGACGAAGCCACCATGGCGACCGAGACGAAGCTGCCCAAGGTGGTGTTGGAGTGGGCGCGCGCGCAGGCAGAAGACCAGCACGTATTCGGCATGATCGACGACGTGACGCGCTCGCGCGAGCTGGTGAAGAGCTCGCGCAAGCTGGCCGTCAAGCTCGACGCCGTGTTGTCGGTGCCGACGCGCGCCAAGGCGTTTCCGGAGCTCCGCTCCGGCATTCAGTACGCCATGTCGCTCAGCAACAAGATCGCCAAGGCGCGCGCCACCCTGGCAGAAGGCATGGACGACGTGGCTGGTGACGCGGGCGGCGAGCTCGGGCGGCTCCGCTCGGAGCGCCGAGCGCTGCAGAAGCGCCTCGGCTGGCTGCCCGTCACCGACGGCGACTTCTTGCGTCGCGAGGACGTGGGCGACCGCCAGTGGAACAAGGTGTCACAGGTGCTGCAAAGCTTGACCGTGGAGGCCGACAAGCTGGCCGCCATCGTCAACGGCCTGAAGCGCGTGCTGAAGGAAGCCGACCAGTACGGCGTCACCTCGGACGCCAACAGCCGCGCGCGCTTCAAGCTCGAGATTGAAGCCAACGAGCGCGATCTTGCCACCTACAACAAGCGCATCGAAGACTACCGCGACGCGATCGAGAACGGTCGCGCGCAGATCGGCTTCGGCGATCAGCGCTACGTCGACGACGACGACGTGCGGAAGAAGTTCCGTGAGGTGTTCGCGCGCGAGGTTGCGCTGGTGGCCGCGGGTCAAGACTCGTCCAGCGCGGGCGACTACGCCAAGGGCATTCAGTCGCTGCTCGGGCGCGCGGACATCGACGAACAACGGCTCGACGCAACGCGCGCCAAGCTCGAAAAGCAAGCGTTCGAACAGGCGCAACAGCTGCGGCAGAAGATCGCCGCCGAGGTCGTGGCGCTCGAGACTTACGCCCAGAATCTAGACGGACTGGACCAACAGGCGCGCCTCTTGGTCGGTGAAATAGCGATGAAGAACTTCGCTCTGGTGAGGGATCGCGTGAAGAACATCGTGCTCAGGGCGGACGTTGGCATCGTGCAGCAAGCCTGGGAAGTGCGGGAAGAGCAGCGGGTGAGGGTGCGCAACCTGCAGCGCGAGCGCGCGCGCGAGGAGCAGAACCTGAACGACGAGCTCCGCGAAGTGCTCGACGACTCGGAGGACTCACAATGAGGACGCGACGTCAGGCGTTCGTGCCGCTGCTGTGCGCCGTGCTGGCGGGTGTCGTACTGCCGCTTTCCGCCTCTGGTCAGGCGGCCAAGCCGGCTGCCGCCACCTCGGCCGCACCGGCAGCGTCGGCTGCACCGGCGGCGTCGGGTGCACCGGCGGCGTCGGCTGCACCGGCGGCGTCGGCCGCGGGCGCTTCGGCGACTGGCGTGTCGGCCTCCACTTCAGCTGCCACGGTTGGCCCTTCGGCAGCCGTCAGCACCGACACCTCGAGCGCTCCGAAGTCCAAGAAGGGTGCGCCGCCTTCGCCGCCGCCCACGCCAGCCCAGCTCAAAGCCTTCGGTATTTTGCAGCAAGAAGCTGCCGAGTACGAGAAGGGCACCAAGGATTTTCGGCGCAATTTGACGATGATCGTGCGCCACCACTACGAGGAGCGCCGAAAGCGAGTGCTCTCCGCGCTCGATCGCGAGCTGGTGGTCGAGAAGCGTGGCTTGGACGAGTCACGCGACGAGGCCATCGCGCGCCTCGAAGAGTTCGTGTCGCGCTATTCGGGCAGCAACGCCGACCCGCGCGCTACGCCGGATGCGATGTTTCGCCTGGGTGCGCTCTACGAAGAGAAGGCGCGCGCCAAGACCGACTCGGACCTGTCGATCGGTCTGGACCCCGCCATCGCCATGTACCGCCGCATCATCAAGGAGTTCCCTCATTACGAGGAAATCGCGGCGGTTCACTACTACCTCGGCCACTCATTCACGGACGCCGGCCGCATCGAAGAGGGGCAGCAGGCTTGGCGCACGCTCGCCTGCGCCTCGCGCTACTCGGTCCAGGACGATCCCAAGGACGCCGGCAAGATCTTGCTGCAGCCCATGCCGCAAGACCACGACGATAAGTTCTGGAACGAGTGGTACAACAAGAACCCCGTCCCGCTCGATCAAGCCAAGGCCAAGCGCGGTCCCGTCAAGCGCGGCGCCGACAAGCTGGTCGACACCGAAGAGCTTTCGTTCGCCGACCCATACGACGGCTGCAAACCGTTGCCGCAGAAGCTCGAGCCCGGCGAAGAACCGCGGTATTTGGCCGAAATTTGGTGGCA
>DATAKF010000519.1:0-13824 GCA_036261775.1 Polyangiaceae bacterium
CCATGGTGACGGCGGGCATCTACCTGGTGTGCCGCACGTCGGCCATCTTCGTGCTCAGCCCCGCCGCCATGTTCGTGGTGGCCCTCACCGGTGGGCTCACCGCCGTGCTGGCGGCGACCATTGCGTTCGCTCAGAACGACATCAAGAAGGTGCTGGCGTATTCGACCGTCAGCCAGCTCGGCTACATGTTCTTGGGTGTGGGCGTCGGCGCCTTCTCGGCCGGCTTCTTCCACGTCCTCACGCACGCCTTCTTCAAGGCTTGCATGTTCCTCGGCGCCGGCTCCGTCATTCACGCCATGCACGCGCGCATCCACGACACGGATGCGTCGCAGGACATGCGCAACATGGGCGGCCTGCGCAAATACATGCCGTACACCTTCTTGACGTTCGCGGTGTCGTGGGCGGCCATCATCGGCATCCCGGGCACCAGCGGCTTCTTCTCGAAGGACGAGATCCTGCTGAAGGCTTACACGTCTTACATCGCGACGCCGACGGGCGCTGGCGCCGCGGATTCGTTCGTGTGGCCAACGTGGGGCGGCACCGTGCTCTACGGCCTCGGCTTCGCCGGGGCGATCATGACGGCGTTCTACATGACCCGTCTGTTCATCGGCACGTTCTTCGGCGAGTTCAAGGGCTGGACGATCGTGAAGAAGTGGAAGGAGCCGGAGCACGGCCACGGCCACGACCACCACCACCATGATCCAGACGAGAAGCTCGAAGGCCCGACGCCTCACGAATCGCCGTGGCAAATGTGGGTGCCGCTGGCCGTCTTGGGCACGCTCGCCCTGTTCGGCGGCTTCCTGAACGCCGGCGCGCTTCACCTGTTTCACATCAACCTGATGCCGCTCGAGCACTTCCTCGAGCCTGTGTTCGCGAAGGCCTCCACGAGCGTGAAGCTGGTCGACGGCGCCGAGCACATGCTGGGCACCTTCCTCGGTCTGGCACTAGTGGCGGTGGCGGTTGGTGCCGGCGGCGCCTACTACGTCTACGTCAACACCAAGGGTGAGCTGGCGCGGGCCTTCGCCGAGAAGTTCCCTGGCTTCCACCAGCTGGTGTTCGACAAGTGGCGCATCGACGAGCTCTACGAAGAGACCGTCATTGGCGCCGTGGACTCGCTCGCCGAGTTCGGTGCCTGGGCGGACAAGTGGATCGTCGACGGCATCCTCGCGAAGCTGTCGGCCTTCTTGGTTCGCGCCTCGGGTAGCGTGTTGCGGCAGCTGCAGACCGGCCGCATTCAGGCTTACGCGGCCGTCATGGTCGTTGGCCTGGCAGCGGTTGGTTGGTTCCTCGTGGCACCACACGCCAACGCGCAGGTCGTGGCCAACCACGCGTCGGGCGCTTACAGCGTCACCGCGACGCCGGGCCTCGGCTACCAGTACCGCTGGGACGCCAACGGTGACGACAAGCCCGACACCGAGGATTTTGGCGCGACGGACAACGTGTCCCTGACGCTGCAAAATGGCGACGACAAGCTGGTGATCCTCGAGGTGAAGAACGCCTTCGGTCAGATCGCCAAGCGTAAGTTCGAACTGTCGCGCCCCAAGGTCGACATGACGGGCGTCATCGACGTCACGCAGGGCGCGAACGGGCAGCTGCAGGGCACCCCGCGACCGGCTCAACCGCCACAACCTGGGCGCCCCGCTGCGCCTCCCATTCCGCCGGGCGCACAGCTGCCCGCCGGTCACCCCGCACTCCCCCAAGGTCACTGAGTCATGCGCCCCCTCGAACGAGCTGTAGTCGAGTTTCTGCCTTACCTGCTGGCGTTCGCCGCAGGCGCCATCGTGCCTCGGCGTCAGGGCAAGGCCGAGCGTGTCGCCATCGGCATCACCGCCGCGCTGTCACTGCTGCTGGTCCAGAGCCTGTGGCCGTCGGGCCACCCCGAGTCGAACCCGTCGCTGGAGTGGCCGGGTCTCTTGAGCCTGATCGTGTTTTTGCCGATCTTCGGCGCGGTCGCGCTCTTGTTCTTGCCGCGCCAGACGCCGGTGCTGCTCAAGCGCTTCACCTTCTTCATCCTGGGCATCGACGCGCTGGCCTCACTCGGCCTGCTGTCGCAGCCCATGTCGAAGGGCTGGCACTACCAGCAGATCATCGAGTGGGTGCCGTCGCTCGGCATCCGCTACCACGTCGCCATCGACGGCGTGAGCATGTGGCTGATCCTGCTGTGCACGTTCAGCACGCCCTTGGCCCTCTACGTGTCGTTCAACGCCATCACCACCCGCATCAAGGACCTGTGCTTTGCGTTCTTGATGCTGCACGGGGCGATGCTGGGCTGCTTCGTCTCGCTCGATCTCTTCCTGTTCTTCGTGTTCTGGGAAATGATGCTGGTGCCGATGATCATCATGATCGGCGTCTGGGGCGGCGTCGAAAAGATCAAGGCGGCCTACAAGTTCTTCATCTACACGATGGTGGGCAGCATGCTGATGCTGGCGGCCATCCTGTACATGGTGTGGACGCACGCCAAAATCGCCGGCTACCCCAGCTTCGACTACCTGGCGCTGTCGCGCTTGGTGCTGACGCAGTCGGCGGCCAAGTGGTGTTTCTTCGGCTTCCTGGCGGCCTTCGCCATCAAGGTGCCGATGTTCCCGCTGCATACTTGGTTGCCTGACGCCCACGTGCAGGCTCCCACCGGTGGCTCCATCATCCTGGCCGCCGTGCTGCTGAAGCTCGGCACCTACGGCTACATCCGCTTCTGCATGGGCATGCTCGGTGGCCCGGCGTTCTGGATGGGCGCCAACCTGGCGGGCATCGCCATCGGCGGCGGCATCATCTACGGCGCGCTCGTGGCCTGGAAGCAGGACGACGTGAAGCGCCTGGTCGCCTACTCGTCGGTGGCTCACATGGGCTTCGTGATGCTCGGCTGCTTTGCCGGCACCCAGGCCGGTATGGAGGGCGCCATCCTGCAGATGCTGAACCACGGCATCTCCACCGGCGCGCTGTTCCTCTTGGTCGGCGTCATCTACGACCGTCGCCACACGCGCCTGGTGCGCGAGTTTGGCGGCCTGGCCAAGGTAATGCCGGTGTACGCGGTCTTGTTCGTCATCGTCACGATGTCGAGCATCGGCGTGCCGGGCACCAACGGCTTCGTCGGCGAGTTCATGATCGTGATGGGCACGTTCGTGTCGTCGGCGCTGGGCGGCAACGCCAAGCTGCAAGCAGGGCTCGCCGCTGCAGGCGTGATCTTGGCTGCCGTGTACATGCTGTCGGTCGTCCAACGCATGTTCTTCGGGCCGCTGACGAACCCCAAGAACAAGCGCCTCAAGGACGTCAACGCGCGCGAAATCATCGCCGTCGCGCCGCTCATCGCCATGATCTTCGTGATCGGTTGGTTCCCCAACCTGTTCACGAGCCGCATGACCGAAGGCGTCGAGACCGTGCTGGACCGCTACGTGGCTCACCGCAACGCCTTCGTCGAGAAGCGCGACGAGCAGTTCGCCACACTTTCGCCCCGCCGCGGTGGTCCCGTCGAGCAGGGCTACCCTGAAGATCCCAAGAAGAAGTCGGACGCCGCGCAGGCGTTGAATGGAGTGGCGCCGTGAGCGTACTACTCGCTATCTCTCCGCTGCTGGTCGTCGCCGTCGGCGCCCTGCTTTTGATGCTGACCGAGGCGTTCGGTAAGCCCACTGCCCCCGAAGGCTTCGGCCCTGGTGGCCTGGTGGTCGATGCCGGCGCTGGTCGCGCCAGCGAGCTTGGCCTGGGCAGCGCGGTCGTGCTGTTCGCTGGCGCCATCGCCTCGCTGGCGGTGTGGCTCGTCGGTCCCGAGCAGTTCGAGAAGCTCGACGTGCTGCTGCCGTACCTCGTGGTCGACCGCTTCACGATCTTCTTCTCGTTCGTGCTCTGTCTGGGCGGCGGCCTGGCCTGCCTGCTGGCTGGCGGCTACCTGCCCGAGCACAAGCTGGAACGCGGTGAGTTCTTCCCGCTGGTCATGTTCTCGACCGTCGGGGCCATGGCCCTGGCGGCGGCCGGCGACCTGCTCAGCCTGTTCATCGCGCTCGAGACCATGTCACTCGGCGTTTACTGCCTGATCGGCCTGCGTCGCACCAGCGTGCGCGCCGCGGAAGCGGCGCTGAAGTACTTTCTGCTCGGCAGCTTTGCGGCCGCGCTGATGCTGTTCGGCGGCGCGCTGCTCTACGGCGCCACCGGTCACACCGACCTCAAGGGCATCGGTGAGGCCATCGCGACCATCGGCAACGCGCCGAACAGCGTGAGCCCTACGCTCGTGCTCGTCGCGTTGGCGCTCAGCATCGCGGGCCTGGCCTTCAAAGTCAGCGCCGTGCCGTTCCACATGTGGACGCCGGACGCGTACGAGGGCGCCCCGACCCCGGCCACCAGCTACATGGCGGTCGCCGTCAAGAGCGCCGCGTTCGCGGTCTTGCTCCGCGTGCTGATCGTTGCCTTCGGTGACGCGCGGCTGATGAGCTGGGGTGCCGGTTGGCCGCCAGTCTTGGCCTTGATGGCGATCGTGACCATGACGAGCGCCAACGTGATCGCTGGCCGTCAGGACTCTGTGAAGCGCATGTTGGCGTATTCGTCGATCGCGCACGCCGGCTACGCGCTGGTGGGCGTGGTGGCGGCCATGCGCTCCGAAACGGGCGTCGCCAGCGTGCTGTTTTACATGATGGGCTACACCGTCTCGACGATCGGCGCCTTCGGCGCGCTCATCTTGTGCGGTCGCCGTGGCGCAGAGGCGGTTTCGTACGAGGACTTGGCCGGGGTGGGTCGGCGTCACCCGGCGGCGGCGCTGGCGTTCTCGTTCTTCTTGCTGTCGCTGGCTGGCGTTCCGCCAACGGCCGGCTTCTTCGGCAAGTTCTACGTGTTCCAGGCCGCTATCGACTCCGAGCTGTACAAGCTCACGGTCATCGGTCTCTTGAACAGTATCTTGGGCGCGTACTACTACCTGCGCGTGTTGGTGTTCATGTACATGCGCGAGCCCGAGCCGGGCGCGCCTGTCGCCACGCCCATGAAGTCGGGCATGGTCGCCTCGGCGCTGATCATCGCCGCCGCGTTCGTGATCATCATCGGCGTGTTCCCCGACACGCTGCTGACGATGGCGCGCGCTGCTGGCCTGCGCTGAACCGAGGTCGCATGCTGCGAGCCATGACGTCGTCCAGGGCGAGCCTCGTGAGCCTCGCCCTGCTGGGGCTTTGGGCGTGCGGCAAGAAGGTCGACAGCGGAACGCCGGCCGCCGCTTCGGCTTCGGCGGCGCCCAAGCCTTTCAAACCCGCCGCGCCCGTTGCTTCCGGCTTGCCGGGCACGCCGGAGCTGGTGAGCAAGGCCGTCAATCCCGAGAACGAGCCGGCCTACTCTGGCCCCACTGGCAGCGTGCGCGGCATCGTGACCGCCGTCGGAGATCCGCCCGCAGTCGCCACCGCCCATTTGGCGCAAATCAAAGGCAAATGCCCGGAGGCGCGCGAGGTGTACGGGCACGTCTTCCGCGAGGGCATGCTGCGCAGCCTCGCCGACGTGCTCGTGGCCGTGACTGGCTACAGCGGCTACGTGCCCGCCACCGAGCCCAAGCAAACGGTCAGCGCTCGCGGCTGTGCTTTCAGCACTCGCACCATCGCGCTCACGTTCGGCCAGACCCTCGATATCGTGAGCAAGGACGCGGAAGGTTACGTGCCCAACCTGCTGGGCGCGCGCATGCAGGCGCAGCTCCTGGCTTTGCCCGGCGGCGCGCCGTCCACCGTGTACCCGCCCCAGCCCGGCCACTACGTGCTGACCGACGACATCAAGGTCTTCATGTTGGCAGACGTGTTCGTGCTCAAGTACTCCACGCACGACGTGACCAACCTCGACGGGCGCTTCGAGATCAAGGGTATCCCGGTGGGGAAGGCGCGGATCAGCGCGCTTTTGCCCAGCACGCAGGTCGTGGTCGAAAAAGACATCGAGATCAAAGCCGGGGAGACGCTCGAGTTGCCGCTCGAGCTGCGCTTCGATGCCAAGGCTCAGGCGGCTGCGGCTGCCGCCGCCGCGTCGGCAACGGCCGCGCCCGCCGCGTCCGCCTCGCCAAAACCCTGATAATCGGCCGCAAGAGCCCTAGTGTGCGGGCTGCGGCTGAACCAGGCGACCCGCGTCCGAGCTCACGCGGCGCGCGAGCAGCGCGGCCAAGGTGCCGAGCAGCTCGGGGCTAGCGGCCGTCGCGGTATCTGACGAACGCGCCAGCAGAGCGTCGAAGCTTTCGTGATCTTGCTCCAAGTCGGCCACGGTGAGCGCGATCAAGAGCGCGTCCCCGTTGGTCGGATCGGCGCCGAGGAGCCGCGCGGCCTCGTGCTTGGCCGCCGTGAGATCACCGCGCTGCAGCGCTAGGACGGCTCGTGCCGTGCTGAGCGCCTTGGGCGCGCTGCCGCCGCGCGCCGCCAAGTCGCCGAGCGCCGCGCGGGCGCGCGCGGCACGCGCGGCGTCGTGGTTGCGTTCAGCGGCTGCTAGCAGCCCGCGCTGCGCGACCAGCGAGCTGGGCGCGTGGGTGGCAAGACCGTCGCGCAGCTGCCAGGCCAGCGCGCGCGCGCCGGTCAGCTCAGCCAGATCTGCGGCGAGCAGGCTGGCTTCGTGACGCTCCGGATCGAGGCGCACCGCTTCGAGCGCGGCGCGCAGCGCGCCAGGCAAATCTGCCCGTGATTTGCGGCATTGCGCGAGCTCGAACCACAGCGGGCCATAGTCAGGATCGGCTCGGCCGGCGGCCGCGAACGCGCTGTCTGCGAGCTTGGTCTCGCGCAGCTTGCAGGCGACGGCGCCAATGCGGGTGCGTAGCTCCGGGCCGCGCCCGTCGACGTCCAGCGCGCGCTGGTACAGCTCAAGCGCCTCGCGCCACTCGCCCCGGGCTTCGCGCAAGGCCGCGACCGCGTACAGCGCGTAGGCGTCCGGTTCGATGAAGCGCCCCTCACTGGTCACGCCATCGACTTGGCGTGTGACGGGCGGCTCGAGCACGCCGCAGCCGAGGAGACCCGAGAGCGCCAGTACGCCCCCGGCAAACCTGCCGAAGTGCCGCGCGCGACGCTTCAAGTGAGCTCTGCCAAGGCCGCGCACAGCTCGTCGTTCTCGGCCGGCGTGCCCACCGTGACGCGCAGCTGATTGGACAAGCGCCCGCCGCGCGCGTGAAAGCTGCGCACCAAGATGCTGCGCTGTTTGAGGGCCTCGTACAGCTCGGCGGCGGGCCTTTCGCAGCGCAGCCACAGGAAATTGGCCTGACTGGGCGTGATGCTGACGCGCGGCAGCTGCTCCAGCGTCGCGATCATGCGGCCTCGCTCCGACACGACCTGTGCCGTGATGCGCTTGATCTCGGGCAAGAGCTCCGTGAACGCCAGCTCGGCGACGCGCTGTGTGGGCGTCGGCACGTTGTAGGGCAGGCGCACCTTGTCGAGCTCGGCCACGACGGCAGGGCGAGCCACCAAGAAGCCGAGCCGAAACGCCGCAAAGCCGACCTTCGACAGCGTGCGCATGATGGCCACGTTGTCGAAGCGTCGGTACAGGTCCATCTGGTCCCGATCCGAGTAGGCGATGTACGCCTCGTCGACCACGAACAAGGCCTGCGGCGCCGCTGCGACCAGCTGTGACAGCCTGTCAGGCGACATCAGGTTGCCGGTTGGGTTGTTGGGGCTGGCGATGAACACGATGCTGGGCGGCGCCATCGACAGCGCGCTCTTCATGGCGTCGACCGACAAGTCCCAGTTGACGTCGAGCGGCACTTCGAGCACGCGCAGGCCACGGCAGCGCGCGCTCATGCGGTACATGACGAACGACGGCGTCGTGGTCAAAATGGTCGCGGTATCGGCCGGCGGCAGCGGTCGGACGAAGGCGGTGAGCAGCAAGCTGATGACCTCGTCGCTGCCGACGCCGGGTAGCACCTCTTGGGCCGTCACACCGAGGTTGCTCGCGATCGCTTGGCGTAGACTCTGCAACGATGGATCGGGGTAACGCTCCCACGCTCCGTCGGCGAGCACCGCGGCGATGCGCTGGCGCGCGGTGGCGCTCATGAGCGGAGGGGCTTCATTGGCGTCGAGTCGCACGCGATAGCTGGCGAGATCAGGCAGGTAAGCCGAGAGCTCTGCGAGCTCGGGTCGAGAAAGTGCGGCGATCGAGAAACCAGACATGGCTTGGAAGGCCGGAAACCTACCACGGCCCCCGCGCCTCTGGCATGCTGGGCGGGCCTTCCTGGTGGGGGCGGCACGCGCCGCCCCCCTCGGCCGAAGTGAATTCGGCCGAGCCTCCCCCCACGCGGCGAAGCCAAACGTCGTTGAGTCGTGACGTTCGTTGCTCCAACAAAGCGCCCGCTAAGTAACCCATGTCATTCGACGCCATTTTAGGCCAAGAGCCAGCGGTTCAGACGCTGGTGCAGGCGCTCAAAGCCGGGCGAGTGCACCACGCCTACCGTTTCGAGGGGCCGCCCGGCGTGGGCAAGGGGCTCACGGCGCTGGCGCTTGCTCGCGCGCTGCTTTGCGACCAGCCGACGCCGCTGGCGTGTGAAAATTGCGCGGCTTGCAAGCGCGCGTCGACTTTTGCAGAAGAAGAGCCGCACCTGCCGGCTCACTCGGATTTGCTGATCGTCGAGCGGGGTATCTACCGCGGCGTCTTGCAAGCCAGCGAGACCACCGGCATCAGCATCGAGCAAGTTCGGCGCATCGTGCTGTCGCGTGTCGGCTTCCCGCCTCATGAAGGGCGCGCGGTGGTGTGCATCATCCGGGGGGCGGATGAGCTTACGGTCTCGGCCGCCAACGCGCTGCTCAAGACGCTCGAAGAGCCGCCGTCGCGGACCTTCTTCTTGCTGCTTACCAGCCGTCCCAGCCGCCTGCTGGACACGATTCGCTCGCGCACGTTGCCGGTGAGGTTTGGCCCCCTGCCGGAGCAGGTCGTGGCGCAGCTCCTCACTGCGCGCGGGCTCGACCCGCAGCTGGCTCCATTGGCACAGGGCAGCATGGAACAGGCCTTGGCTGCGGCCGACGCCGAGGCGTTGGCCGAGAGGCAGGCGTTCGCTACGCAGCTGCTGGCCGGGCTCGACGCGCCGGACCTGGCAAGCTCACTACAGTTTGCCGAGAAGCAGAAGCTGGAGCGGGGAGAGCTGTCGGACTTCTTGGAGCACGTGGCGCAGGTGCTAGCGTTGCGGGTGCGCGAGGTCGTGGCGGCGGCGCCGGACGAAGCGCGCAGGTTGTCTCGTCGCTACCAGCTGGTGCGCGCTGCGCTGGGAGATCTAGAGCGCAACGTAGGACCGCAGCTGGCGCTGGAGGCGATGATGGCGAAGCTGCGGCGGGTGTGAGCGGGCTAGGGGGCGGGCGTCAGGGGTCAGGGGTCAGGGGCGAGAGCGCTTTGCCAGGCGCTCGAGCGTGATGCGACGGCGACGGGGTCGGTGCCGTCCGCGAGAAGATCGGAGATCACGGCGGCGAGCAGGGAATAGCGCGCGAGTTGGGGCGCGACGCTCAACGTGAGGCCGCCGATCACGCACAGCGGGACGTTGGCGGCGCGCGCTAGCTCGGCGGCGCGTGCCAGCATTTCCAGGCCCAGCGCCGGATCTGCGCCCTCTTTCGAGCTGGTCGCGAAGATAGGCCCGAACGCCACGTAATCGGGGCGCTCGGCGAGCGCGCTTTCGAGCTGCTCCAGGTCGTGCGTGGAGACGCCTACGCGCAGCTTGCCCGGCAGGCGGCGTACGGCCTCGAGCGGGAGATCGTCCTGCCCCACGTGCACGCCGTCGGCGCCGGCCAGCAGCGCCAAGTCTGGCCGATCGTTGGCGAACAAGTGCGTGCCGCTCGCTCGGCACAGGGGCTTCAGTTGGCTGAGGAGCTCGAGCACCTGACGCGGCGCTTGGTGCTTCGCGCGCAGCTGCAGGAGCGGCGGCCGCGCGGTCAGGACGGCCTGGGCGAACGGCAGAGCTGGCAGGTTCCGCTTCGCGAGCGTGTCGAGGTCGACGATCGGGTATAGGCCGCGCATCCGGGCCATGGTACCGGCGATGCATGCGCGTTGGCACTCTCATCGAGCTCGCCCTTCTGGCAGCGCTCTCCGGCTGCGCCTCGAACCAGGCAACCATCGGCTCGAGCGTCGGCGAGAACGCGACCGATGGCGACGGCGCTGCAGACCAGTCGCCTGCAGCAGCCGGTAGCCCGGCCGCGCCGGCGCCGGCGAAGCAGGCTCCGACGGTGGCGAGCAGCAACGAGCCCGAGCCGCCGCCACCGCCCGATCCGGCGCTGGTCAAAGCCTTGGTCGAGAAGACGGGCGAAGCGCCAGGTGTGGACAACCCGCTGCATTTGCGGCTCGAAGTGACGCCTCAGCCGGCCGGGCAGCTCTGGCTGGTCGCGGTGGTGAATCGCGGGACCGAAGCGGCCAAGGTCACGTTCGATCTGCGGCACCTCACGCTGTCGCTCCAGACGCCCGACGATCCGAAGAAGCCCCGACCGCGCTGGCAAAAGAAGCCGCCAGCGCGGGTGTGCAAGCTGCCAGAAGGCTTCGGCGGACCGTTCGCGGCCGAGCCCGAGCGCTCGCTGCAGCCCGGTGAAGGCTTGGTGCAGACGTTCGATCCGCGGCTTTACTGCATCTCCGGTAACGGCGAGTCGCTGCTCGCCACCGGGCAAGTCGTGACGCCCAAGCTCGGCTTCGCACCCAAACCGCCGCGCGTGGCTTGGAAGCAAGGCAAGCGCGTCGAGGTACCCGTGCTGCAGAGCGCGCCGTTCGTCGCCGAGCCCGCCACGCTGGACGCAGCGCCGAAGGTCGACCCTGAGCACGATCCGCGCGTCAAGCAGCTGGTCGCGAGCGACTTGACCCTCACGCCCGACTTGCTCGCCGGCGAAGCCGAAGAGGATCCGTCGCTGCCGCTGCAGCTGCGACTGCTGCGCGGCTCCGATGCCATGAACGAGCTCACGGCGACGGCCGTGCTCGAGGTGCGCGCCAAGCAGAAGACGCAGCTCTATTTCCGGCGCGAGCTGGTCAGCTTCACGGTTCACGGCCCGGATGGCATTCGCGGCTGCGATCCTCAGCCCGATGATCGCGCCCCGGATCGCCAGGCGTACTCGACGCTTGGCCCGGGCCAGAGCATCTCGGCGACGAGCCTCTTGACCGAGCTGTGCCCCAAATACACGTTCGGCCGGGCTGGACTTTACCTGGTCACGGCACGCCTCGACGCCGAGCGAGACGGTAGTGAGTTCGGCCTCTCGGCCTTCACGGGACGGCTCGAAAGCCGCCGCGAAGCGCTGGTGCGCATCCGCACCGGAGACTTTCCGCCCCTGCTGCCGCCGGAGCCGCTACTCGTCAAGGTAGGACAGTAGGGCCGCGGCTAAGGTAGCATCGTCCTCGTGTCTCTCGACATCGGCACGACGGTCGACCGCCGCTACCTTCTGAAGCGCGAGATCGCAAGGGGCGGGGCAGGCGCGGTGTTCGAAGCCGAGCACATCTACACCAAGCGCTCCGTAGCGTTGAAGCTGCTCGTCCCCGAGCAGCGCTCTGCTGCGGAACCGCGTGCGCGCCTCTTGCGCGAGGCGCTGGCGTTGACAGCCGCGCGCCATCCAGGCGTCGTTGCCGCGCTCGACGCCGGCGAGACCGAGGACGGCACGCCGTACTTGGTGCTCGAGCTGCTCGAGGGGCGCAGCCTCGAAGGCATCTTGGCGGTGCGGCGCCGCATCGCTCCGGCCGAAGCCGCATGGCTCGGCAGCGCGGTGTGCGAGGCGCTGGCGGCCGCGCACCGCCGCGGCATCATTCACCGCGACATCAAGCCCAGCAACGTGTTCGTGGCTCGCGACGAGCAGGGCCGCGAGGTCGTCAAGGTGTTCGACTTTGGCGTGGCGCGCGTGCCGACCGAAAAAACCAAGCTCACGCAAGACGGCGCGCTCTTGGGTACGCCCGAGTACATGGCGCCCGAGCAGCTCTTGGCGCGCGAAGTGGATGGCCGCACCGACTTGTATGCTGTCGGGGTGACGCTCTTCGAGTGCCTGGCCGGCGTCGTGCCGTTCGAAGGTAATTTTGGCGAAGTGCTGCTCAAGGTGTCGACCGAGCCGGTGCCGTCGCTGCGCAAGAAGGCGCCCGAGGTCACGCCCGAGCTCGCTGCGGTGATCGAGCGCGCCTTGTCGCGGGAACCCGACGCGCGTTTTCCGGACGCGCTCGCCCTAGGCCAGGCGCTGCGCAAGGCGGCGCCGCCGGCCACACCCGGCTCGCTATTGGGCATCAGGCAAGGCCCACCGCCGATCCCGCCGCGGCCTGGAACCGTCGCCGCGCCCGTTTCGGTCGCCGTGCCTGTTTCCGGCGACGCAGCGGGGCGCGCCTCGGTGCCGGGAGGGCCGCGCCCCCTGCCGGTACCGCCGCCTTTGCCGCCCACCCGTCGGCGCTTTCCGCGCGCGCCTTACGTCACGCCGGTCCGCATCTACCACGGTGAAACCGTGCTCGATGGCCGCAGCGAAGACGTCTCGGTCGGCGGCCTGCTCGTGCTCGCGCCGCAAGCCTTCGAGCAGGCTCAGCTGGTCAAGGTTCGCTTCGCTCTGCCCATGACGGGCCGCGTGATCGAAATCGGCGCCACCGCGCGCTGGGTCAAGGCTGCCGGCGTGCGCGGCGCCGTCGGCCTGCAGTTCTCGGCTCTACCTGCCGACGCTCACGAAGTCATCGACAAGTACGTGACCATGATGGGCGGCGAGTAGCGGCCTGGCTTGCTGGTTGGCGTTCGGTTTTTTAGAGCGTGCCGGGCTAGTCTTTGCTTTGGCAAAGTTTGCTCGGATTCGGCCCCCGCGGCACCACGCAGGCGCGAAAACCCCGACCCCATGCGAAATTCAAGAGAGGCTGTCCGCCAGCGGCGCAGCAAGCGTCGATGCTCGATGGGCCATCAAACTGGGCGACTAGCACGCCTTGATCGGGGCAAATGTCGGAGCAGTAGTATCTCATCGAAACGTTGCCCCGACCCTGGGCGTCCTCTCCCATCACAAGCGGCAAGCAGGACGACTGGCGCTCCAGAGCAGCTTTGTCTTTCGAAAAGCAAGCCTCGCCCTCGCGCTGAACGCGGGCAAGGGCCGACGCGCTCAGCGTCTCGAAAGCCAGCGGTTGCAGGCAAGTCATCAGCTGCTGATCCTTGCACTCTGCTGGGGGCGTCAACTTGCGTGGCCGATCGCAGCCGAACAAAAGGGCGAACCAAAGCACATAGCGAACTGCTCCAATTGTGGACATGTCGATGATGGTTGTGCTTGCGCTGCGCTCACAGGCCCAACTCTGGACATCCAACCTTGAAGTACCACTCCGTTTCGGTGGTGCCTTCGCAGTTGGGAATGACGTCAACATTCAGGGTCGTGCTGGTGCCGGGACCGTAGCGGAAACGTAGGTCGCATTCGCCGTTCCCGTGACAAGTTGCGGTGAGGTTGCCGAGTTGGACGAAGCCAACGGGTCGCTTGTCGGTCCCGAAGCAACCCGTTCTCACGACCTCGGTCCCTTCGTATGAAATGATGATGTTGTCCGGAACATCGTAGGTGCGGACTCGCAAAGTCGCCCAACCCTGAGTCTTTTTCATTTCGATGTCGAAGGAGTCCGGAGAATTCTTACCGGAGTGCAAATCATTGCTGCAATCGGCCATGCCCTTACAGACTCCGCCATTGCAATGCGTGTTGCTTTCAGTGCAGGTGGCGTCAGCGCAGCACCCTTGCCCCGCCTTGCCGCACAACGTGCAAGTTCCTTGGGTACATAGCATGTCACTTCCGCACTTGTCCCCGGGGCAGCAGGTCTCTAGCAGTGACCCGCAGCGTTTGCACTTGGCAGGGTTGGTAGTCGAGTCGCAAAGCAGATTCGCGTTGTCGCACTTGGTGCCGTCGCAGCACACATCGTCTTTGCCTCCGCAGGCAACGCATTTGTTGTTCACGCAGCTGCCGCCATCGGCACAAG
>DATAKF010000055.1:0-21278 GCA_036261775.1 Polyangiaceae bacterium
ATCACGACTACGAACGGACCAAGGTGTTGAATGGTGTGACGTACGTCGTCACGGGTGGTGGCGGCATCGGTACGCGCCCGGTCGGCAGCAGCTCGTTCACGGCCTTCTCCGAAGCCGTCATTCATTTCGTCTACGTAGAAATCACCGGTAACCGCCTGAACCTTCACGCTATCGATGGCAGTGGTCAAGAGTTCGACCAGACGCGGATCGAGCGCAGCGCCAGCTGACGAAGTGGCCGCTCGTCCTTCGGAGCCGACGATCAGCTCGTCGCTGAACCGTGCTCCGCGCAGGCGGCGCTCCAAGTTGGCTGGAGGCGCGGGGGGGGCGTGGTTACAGCTCTCGCTTTGCGCAGCGTTGGCCTTTGCCTGCGGCTCACCATCACTCTTCCCTCCCAGGCCCCGCTCGCGCGCGATCCCGACCGGCGGCCATTCCACGCCAAGCTCGAACCCTATTTTTCGCCCACGGAGTGGGACCATCAAGACAAGACGTTCTTCACTCCGGTGACGCGGTTCTTGGCGGTTTCGCCGGGAGGGGAGGCCGTGAACGTCAACGCGCTCGACGAGGTTCCGGACTCGAGTTGGTTCGAGAATCGCGTCGAGCGACTCGGCGCGGATGGCATGGCGCGGGGACCCTGCGAGGAGGCGCCGGCCGATGTACCAGCGCCTTGGCAGGTCGTCGGCGGCAAGCCGGACGGTGTCGTGCCCGGGTTCATGATCAAGGACGCGGCGGGGCAGCGTTACGTACTCAAGCTGGACGGCGGTCTCCAAGGGCCTCACGGATCGGTCGCTGACGTCGTTGGATCGCGCATCTACTTTGCTGCGGGGTTCGACGTGCCCTGCAATAGGGTAGTCCATTTCGAGCGCTCGCAGCTCGCGCTCTCGAAGAAGGCTCATATCGAGCTTGCCGATGGCGACAAGGCACCGATGAGCTGGCGGCACGTCGAGCGAGCGCTTTCGCGCACCATGCGTTTGCCCGACGGGCGCTTCCGCGCCGCCGCTAGCAGGTTCTTGGCGGGACAGCCGCTCGGGCCCTGGCGCTACGAAGGGACGCGTGAAGGTGACCGTAACGACGTGGTTCCGCACGAAGATCGTCGCGAGCTGCGCGGCTCCAAGCTGCTCGCGGCATGGACGGGCCATTGGGACGCGCGCGAACAGAACACGCTGGCTATGTGGATCGAAACCGGCAACGGCGCCGGGTTCGTGCGGCATCACCTGCTCGATTTCGGGGATTGCTTCGGCACCTTCGCGGGCGCTTCACCGGTGTTGGTGCGTCGTCGCGGGCTCGTGTACTGGTTCGACCCGTGGCAGGTCATGACCGATTTCGCGACGCTGGGCGTCGTCGAGCGGCCCTGGGAAAGCGTCGAGCTGGGTCGGTCGGGCCCGGTCTTCGGGTTCTACGACGTCGAGCACTTCGAGCCCGCCAGCTGGAGCACGACCTATCCGAACGTGGCTTTCGGGCGCATGACGGAGCGAGACGCTGCCTGGATGGCGCGAATCATCGCGCGCATCGGCGAGCCGGAGCTGACCCGTATCGTCGAGGCTGCTCGGTTGAGTCCGGACCTCGGCAAGGAGCTGGTGCGGCTGCTGATGGGGCGACGCAGAAAGCTACTCGAGCGCTATTTGGGTCGGCTGTCGCCCCTGGCACGCCCCGCGCTTGCGACGAACGCTGGCCACGCTTGGCTGTGCGCCGACGATGTGGCGGTCCTTGCTGGCGTGGCGGGGGCGCGAAAGTATTCAGCGCGGGCTTGGGTTGGTGCCGCCGCCCGACCCCTGACGCCTCCTCAGGTGCGCACGCACGCTGGCGGCCAAGTGTGCGTCGCCTTGCCCGCCTTGCCCGAGGCCAGCGCCGAGCACCCCGACTACTACATCGTCGAGCTGGCTACGCAGGATGCTCCGGCGCTGCCTTTCCCGGCTCGCTTTCACGTCTATCATTCCGGCCAGGGCCGCTACCTGCTGGCGGGTGTCGAGCGCGAGGCGAGCTACGCCCCGCCCGGTTGAGGCTGGAGCGAGCTGGCTAGAAGCCGGCGCGCGTACCGACCACGAAGCGAAAGGTTTCGATGGACCCGCCTTCGCGGAGCGGCTTGGTGCCGAACGCGATCAGCATTTCGAAGGGGTGATCGAACGACCCGACCGAGGCCATGCCAATCCCGAAGGAGCTGCGCAGATCGTCGGGCTGGAAGCCCTTGAAGTGGCGGTCGAACACGTTGCCGATGGAGTAGTGCAAGTTGCCGTCGAGCACCGGCCAAATGGGCCAGCTATAGCTCAGCGTCGCGACTGCGGCGCTCTGATCGATCAGCCGCCCGCCGGCGAAAGCGCGTAGCGGGTGGGCCCCGCCCAGGGATACCTGTTCGGTGAACGGAATCGGATTGTCTACGGGCAGCGGCTCCACGAGCTCGACCGACGTCTCGAGCTGCAGGGTACGCTCGGTGCCCGTCAGGTCGACTGCGCCCGCCAGCGAAGTCCCATAGCGCAGCCACTGCGGGAAGCGCAGCCGCTCTTCCACGGTAGCTCGTGTGCCTTGCAAGCCGCCATAGTGACTGGCGTGAACCTCGGCCGAAACTCCACTGCCGCTGCGCAGCGCCAGCTCTTGCACACTGCGAGCCGCGGGTGGCGGGCGCGGTGGGCGCGTGTCGACTCGCGCGGCGAGCCCGCTGTAAAAGGCCAAAATACCCCCAGCTAGCGCGGGCGGCGCAGTCACGATGCCCTTGGCGATTGCTTGCTCCAGCGACTCGTCACCGAGCTCTTCGTGGCTGCCGTCGAAGGTCGCCGATAGCAACCCGACGTTGGCGGAGAACGACAGCTGGCCTTGGTGCCAGCGATAGCTCACGCGACCGTGAAAGCGCTGCTCCCGATAGCGCGCCGCGCGGTCCTGAACGTGGTGGCCCAGGCCGTAGAACACACCGTCGGGGCGCCGCGAGTAGTCGAAGGTCCAGCGCAGCTCTTCGTGGCTACGCAGCGGCTCGAGCAGCAAGGCATTCACCGCCCAAGCTTCGAGGCCCCCAGTGGTCACGTGCAGCTTGAGGTCGCTCTGGCCAAGGGCGTCGAGCCAGACGAAATAGAGACCTGCGCGCGGTCGCAGACCGAGATCGATCTGCCCGGTCGGGAACAAGCCGACCGTTCCCGCGTCATCCAGTGTGAAAAACTCGTACCATCGCTGCCGTAAGTGGTGCTTCTCGGCGAGCGTGACCAGGGCGCCGACCGGACGTCGTACGGCATACTCGCTCACGACGTAGAGTGGGAAGAGGGCGACGCGCGGTATCCACCACGCGACTTGGCTGGCGCTGGTTCGTGCGGGACGCCCCGAGTAGGCGGGTAGGGGGCGTGGCGCGTCGCCTGGAGGCAGCGGAGCGTCGTGCTCCGTGGGCTTCTTGGGGGTATCGTGCGGACCTGCGGCCATCCCTGCGCGTGAAAATGTATGGACCGCGAGCGCCATCGCAACCACACAGCATTTGACGAGGACTGACGGCACCACCGAACGAGCGCTCGTACATGCAACCGCCGAGCCCAAGGCGGCAGCGCGCACGACTGCGGGCATCGACGATGCCCAACCATTGCGCGTGGGTGACGTAGCCGGACGAAGGCCGCGCGCGCGCCAATCGGATCGAGCAGCTCCTGCATCGTTGAGCAGCGGGGGGGGCTGCGGCGAACGCTTGACCAGGGCCGCTACGCCGACTTGCTCAACGGCACGGCGCCATACTGACGCAGGCGGTACTGAACCTTGCGCACGCTCATGCCCAGTAGCTCGGCCGTCTTACGTGTGGAGCGACCAACGGCCTCGAACGTCCTCAGAATCGCGTACCGCTCTAGCTCGAGCAGGCTGGCGCCAGGTACCGCAGGAAACGCCCCCGTCTGGGGCTGGCTCTCTCGGACCTCCGGCGGTAGGTGCGAAGCTTCGATGCAGTCCGAATGCGCGAAGACCACGGCGTGCTCGATCGCGTTCTCGAGCTGGCGAACGTTGCCCGGCCAGTAGCAGTTGGCCAAGGCTTCGAGGGTTTCATCCGAAAAGCGGGTCGCGTTGCTGCCGTTGGCGCCTGCATACCGTTTCAAAAAGTGCTGCGCCAGCGCCGGGATGTCCATGCGTCGGTCGCGCAGCGGCGGCAAGTGCAAGCGGACCACGTCCAAGCGATACAGCAGGTCCTCGCGGAACTTGCCGGCTGCGACCAGCTCGCGCAAGTCGCGGTTGGTAGCGGTCACGAAGCGCACGTCGACCCGTACGGTCTCGTTGCCGCCGACGCGTTCGAACGCACGCTCTTGCAGTACGCGCAGCAGCTTGACCTGGAGCGCCGGCGAGATCTCGCCAATCTCATCCAAGAACAGCGTGCCTCCGTCGGCTTGCTCGATACGACCTCTTCTGCGCTTGTCAGCGCCCGTAAACGAGCCTCGTTCGTGGCCGAATAGCTCACTTTCGAGCAGGCTTTCGGACAGCGCCGAGCAATTGAGGGCAACGAACGGCCCTGACGCTCGCTTGGAACCCCGATGGATGGCGGTCGCGATGGCTTCTTTGCCAGTCCCCGATTCTCCGGTAACGAGCACGGTTGCGCGAGTTGGCGCCACTTGTTCGACGCTCCTGAATACGTGCTGCATCTCCGCAGAGCTGCCGATGATGCGATCGCAGCATGCACGGGCAGAATTGGGCGGCGGGTCGCTCAAGCGCCGGAGCTTGGAGGCGCTGATCACCTTCTCCACGGTGCTCAGCAGTCTGTCGACGTCGAGGGGCTTGACCAGGTAGTCCAGGGCGCCGGCCCGCATCGCGTCGACGGCGCAGTCGACGTCGACGCGAGCCGTCATCACGACGACAGCCGCGTGCGGGCTACGTTGCCGAATGCGCAGGAGCAGGTCGAGCCCGTGCATCCCCGGCATGGTCAGATCGGTAATGGTCAACGCTGGTGGGGATTCGTCGAATAGCGCCAACGCCTCGAATGCATCGTCAGCGACGACGACCTCATATCCCTCGCTCTGCAGGAGGTGCGTCAGCGAGTGCCGTACGCCTGCCTCATCGTCGACTACGAGTATTCGCCCTTCCTGCATGATAATCTCCGAGCGCGGGGCACTGTGCAGAGGGCGTGCCACGGCCAAATGTCCGGAGTTTTGGCGTCGTACGGCGCAACCGTTGCGCCAGGCGCGCGAAAATTGCGCCCTTGACCCCGGCGGCTCTTTCGAGCGGGCGGTGTCCAACCTCCGAAAGCGGTCATGGTTCCTCCACGAATCGGACACACACCCAGAGCGTCGCGCACCGCCGCGACGCTCTAGGGCGCGCGAGCCGCGTCACTTGCTCGTGACGTTGATCTTGCGAGGCTGAGCTTCGGGGCGCTTCGGAATGGCAATGCTCAGCACTCCATTCTTCAGCTCTGCGTGCGCCTTGTCGGCGTCGACGCCCTCGGGCAGCGTGAACGAGCGCGTGAAGCTGCCGTAGCTGCGCTCGCTTGCGTAGTACGTCTCGTTCTGCTCGGTCTTCTCCGATTCCCGCTTGCCGGATACGCTCAAGCGATTGTCGTTCAATTGAACCTGAAGGTCCTTTTCGGCGACGCCCGGCAGGTCTGCCTTGAAGATGAAGCTTTCCTTGTTCTCCTTCACTTCGAAAGAGGGCGCGAAGCTCACGTCGGCCTGAAGCGGCATCAGCGCGCTGAGTTGGAGTGGATCCCAGCGAAAGAGCTCACGCATGGCCTGAAACGGATCCCACGCCGACGGGCGTGCGAGGGCTGGCGTGCTCGAGGCGCCTTGCTTCTGAATCGTCACGTTGTTCGACATCGATACTCTCCTTGGTTGCCTCCGCGGAAGGAGGTGGGTTTCGTGCAAGGCAATCAGCGTGCCGTTCTGGTCTGCAACGTCGCAGGACGAGAGTAGTGTCGAACCCAACAACTTGATTCGCGCCGGCGAGACGAGCGCAGTGCACAGCGATGACTCGTTGCGCGAAGGCAAGCGGCGCAATTGGCAATGGCGACGCGCTCTCGTCGAAGCCGTTTGCCTGCGTTGGGCGACCCGAGCCCCTGCGGCAATGAATGCGCGAATCCGCATCGCGAGCGCAGTTTCTGCGTCACCCGGGGCGTTCAAGGCAGCGCGGCGGAGCTATGGAGTTCCTTGAGCTTGCCGGCGAGTCGACGAATGCGCGTGTTTGGGCAAGTGGCATGTTTCCTGCTCGATACGGGCTGTGGAAATCACCGGGTCGAATTCGCTTCCTGCGCAGTCTGCCTACCGAGATCGCCACCACGCCGGCGTCGTGTTGGCGCGCGATCTCGCCGGCTACTCCGAGAAGAATCCTCTCGTCGTTGCGATACCGCATGGCGGGGTACCGGTCGGCGCCGCAGTAGCGAAGGCGCTCGGGGCGGAGCTGGACATCTTGGTGGTGCACAAACTCGGAGTACCGGGACACCCGTACATCGCTGCAGGCGCACTCGCCAGCAGCGGCGCCGCGAACGTCAATCATCGTGCCATCGGCAGCTTCGGCATCTCTCCCATCGCGCTCGAGCAAGGTCTCGAGAAAGAACGGCTCGCGCTCGAGCAACACGAGCTGGAGCTCCGCGGCGGACGTCCGGCGAGCAGCGTCGTCGGGCGCACGGTGATAGTCGTCGACGACGGGATCGCGACCGGCGCCACCCTGCGCACCGCAGTCAGCGCGCTGCGGGCGCGGGGGGCAAGTCAGGTGATAGTCGCGGTACCGGTCGCGCCGGCACCAGCGCTGGAGGCATTGCGCCACGAGGCGGACCAGGTCGTCTGCCCGATGGTGGCAGCGCCGTTCTTCACGATTGCCCAGTCCTACGAGGACTTTTCGCTAGTTAGCGCCTCGTTCATCAAGCGCCTACTCGACGAGCACGCGGCTCAAAGGCCATCGGGTCAGTTGTCCGCGTCCACGAGCTCCCGCGACGTGCCAATCCGCGTCGGTGAGGTTCGCATCGCCGGTACGCTGACGGTTCCCGACCAGGCTCGTGGCCTCGTCGTGTTTCTGCACGGCAGTGGCAGCAACCGCTTCAGTCCACGCAACGCCTTCGTCGCCCGCGCGCTCGAGCGGGCCGGTTTCGCCACGCTGCTGGTTGACCTGCTCACAGCCGAAGAACAGGCGGTCGACAACGAAACGCAAGAGCTCCGGAAAGACGTCTCGCTGGCCGCGGCGCGGGCCGTGGGCATTCTCGACTGGCTCGAGCACGAGCCCACGCTGGCTGCGTTGCCCATTGGCCTGTTTGGCGCGAGCTCGGGCGCGGCGGCGGCCTTGATTGCGGCGTCGCAGCGGCCCAAACGGGTGTTGGGTATCGTGTCGCGGGGCGGGCGACCGGACTTGGCGGAGCAGGCCCTGCCCGAGGTTAGTGCGCCGGTGTTGATGCTCGTCGGCGCCGACGACCACGCTGTGCTCGAGCTGAACCGAGCCGCGGCGTTGCGCCTGAACGCGACGCATCGGCTCGAAATCGTCTCCGGCGCCGGCCACTTGTTCGAAGGCCCTGGCTCGATCGAGCAGGCGGCCGAGCTCGCCGCTCGATTTTTTCGGGAGCGCCTCCAGCGCAGCTAGTCCAAATGAGAAGGAGCTATTCAAATGCCGAAGTCAGACAAAGAGTTACGAAGAGCGGTCTTACACGAGCTCGAGTGGGATCCACACACCAATGAATCAGTCATAGACGTGGAGGTGACTGGCGGCACGGTAACCCTGGTCGGCACCGTCAGCAGCTGGGCCAAGAAGGTCGCCGCTCAAGAGGCCGCTCACCGCGTTCATGGCGTGCTGGACGTGGCCAACGATTTGCAGATCGTCGTGCAGGGCAGCGACGGCCGCAGCGATACCGAGATCGCACAAGCGGTTCGCTTGGCGCTGCAATGGGACGTGTTCGTTCCCGAGGAGCGCATTCGGTCGACGGTCACTCGGGGCTGGGTCACCCTCGAAGGTGAGGTGGACTACCTGAAGCAACGAGATGACTGCGAACGGACCGTGCGCAATCTGTCTGGCGTGCGGGGTATCACGAACAAGATCGAGATAGCCCCGTCCAAGGTGGACCAGGCAGCGATCAAGACGGCCATCGAGGACGCACTAGAGCGGCGCGCGGAGCGCGAGGCGCAACACGTAGGCGTTCTCGTCGAGAACGGCCGAGCGATTCTCGACGGCGTCGTTGGTTCACGCGCCGAACGAGACGCTGTCGTTGGTGCAGCCCGGGGCACTGCTGGCGTGCGCGCGGTGGAGGACCACTTGCGTATTAGTCCCTACGCCAGCGCGCACACGTCGCACGCGTAGTGCCAAGCGCGGAACTAGCGCCGCGGCCCGCGCCCGCGGCGCTACTACGCTTCCCGTCCTCCACGCGCGGTCAGAACCGGGACCGGAGACTGCCGAACGATCTTGTCGGCCACGCTACCGAAGAGCAGGTGGCTGACGCCGCGTCGACCGTGCGTGCCCATGACGACCAAGTCGGGCTGGAGCGCGCCGATGGCTGCGAGGATTTCATCCGCTGGTCTGCCGAAGGCGAGCTGTGACTTAGCGCGGGGGATTCGCTGCCTTGTCTCCTCCAGCGCTACCGCCAAGCGCGTCGCGGCTCCTTGCTTGATGGCCGCCACATGCGACGGATTCAGCATGGGCTCGGCATAGGGATAGAGCTGGATTTCGCAGACGTGCAGCAGCGTCAGCTCCGCTTCGAAGCGCGCGGCGAGCACGATTGCGGCTTCGAGCGCATTGGAGCTGGCTTCGGCAAAATCAGTGGCGACCAGCACGTGATGGAATGTGTCCATAGCGATTCCACTCCCTCGAATCGTGTTCGAGCCAAGCATTGAGCTTCGCGGGGAGCCAAGACGTTTGCACTACTCGTGCCATTCACCGCGCGCGTAGGCTCGAGCGGCAGTCTCATCTTCGTTGGCGCCGAGCTGCGCGCTGGGTTGAGTGCATGACCCGCGCAAAATGTGCGCGAGCCAGCGCGCAGTATGCGGGGCTTTGCGCGGACAATGCTTGGTGAGCACCGTCAACGAGCGAACGCCAGGCTAGGCGAGCCAGTCGGCCGCGCTGGGTCGCGAGTGGCACGGAGGCTGCATGCCCGCGCGAAAATGCAGTCGACGATGGCCGGCCGATTTGACCGTGTCCGGCATCTGGGCGCCTGGTTGCAATGGCCGTTCGCAGCGGTCGTGCTCCCGCTGGTTGCCTTCGTCGCGCAGCGGGCCCTCTGGAGCTCGATCGCGCCATTTGCGTGGTTTCTGTTTTATCCGATCATCTTCGTGGCCCCGCGTCTCGGTGGGGTGGCCAGCGGGCTCTTCGCGACCTCGTTCTCCGCGTTGCTGGTTTGGACGGAATTCATTCCGCCGTATGGGGCGTTGGTCAAAGCAGAGGGAGAGTACTGGTTGGCTCTGGCCGTCTTCGTCGCGATTGGGGCGGCGTTCAGCTGGTTTCATGGTCGATTGAGGGCCGTCGAGAAACGCGCCGCATTGGCTCTGCGTGAAGCTCACGACGCCGAGCGTCGCAAGGAGCAGCTCCTAGACACCGTCGCCGACCCGGTCATCATCGTCAGCGACACCGGGCGGATCGAGTACGCCAACACTCGTGCCGCCAGCACCTTCGGCTATACGCAGCCGGAGCTGGTCGGGCTCGCTCTCGACGAGTTGATTCCGGAGCGGTACCGCGCGATACACGACCGACACCTCGCGAGCTTCATGAGCCGAATGAGCTCGCGCCCGATGGGCGCTGGGCCGCGTGAGAGCCTCGCTCGTCGCAAGGACGGCAGCGAGTTCCCGATCGAGGTCAGCCTGAACCCGGTATCGACCTCCAAAGGCACGGTGGTCTCCACCGTAGTCCGCGACGTCTCCCAACGCCGGAGCTTGGAGGCCGCTGCTCGGCTGCAGGCGGAACGACTCGCCAGCGCGGTCGCGAGCATTCCCGACCCGTTCTGGCTCGTAGACGCCAATGGCAGTCTCGTGCAATTCAATGCGTCGTACGCTGCGCTCTGGGGCGAGGTCGGGGGCGAAATCACGATCGGAATGACGCACGCCGAAAGGCTCGCCCGAGCGACGAAACTACTGGTCTTCAATAGCCCGGAGGAGCGTGCCAGCTTCTTCGCGGCGCGGGCCGCTGCTGCCAGCCAGGGAGGCGACGTCTATGACATACGCCTGAGCGGCGGAAGAAAGTTCCGCGTCAGCAGTCGTGCCACGGCCGACGGCGGTGCCGTGAACATCGCCGTCGATCTCACCGCTGACGAGCGCAGGGAGCGCGAGCTCGACTCTGCGCGCACCGAAGCCGAGACCGCCAACAACGCCAAGACCGAGTTCTTGGCTTCGATGAGCCACGAGCTCAGGACGCCGTTGAACGCCGTTCTCGGCTTTGCTCAGCTGCTTCAGCGAGACAAGCGCGATCCCCTGTCGGAAAAGCATCGGCACATGGTCGAGCAAATTAGTACGGCGGGCGAGCACCTGCTGGGGTTGATCGATGACGTGCTCGACTTGGCACGCATCGAGAAGCAAGGCATCCAACTCTCGGGCGAGTCCGTGATCGTGAGCGACGTCGTGAGCGAAGCTCTCGACGTGCTTCGACCCGCGGCGGCGGAAGCTGGTGTGCAGCTGATTCAGACCGGCGACGAAGAGGCATCGGTCCTGGCAGGTCGTCGTCACTTTCTGCAAATGCTGCTGAATTTGGGCTCGAACGCCATCAAGTACAATCGACGCGGCGGCAGCGTGACGTTTGCTGCCACGACCTCGCTCTCGCGCACCCGCGTTAGCGTCACCGACACTGGCATTGGCGTCCCGCTCAGTGAGCGCCCGCATTTGTTCCGGGCCTTCCACCGTGCAGGTCAGGAAAGCGGGCCCATTCCTGGTAGCGGCATCGGCTTGGCGATCACCAAGCGCATGGCGGAGCTGATGGGCGGCGAGGTGGGTTACACGGCTCTACCAGCCGGCTCCGTGTTCTGGATCGAGCTGCCCTCGGGGGATGTCGAGCGGCGCCGTTCGTCGCCCGCTTTGGGCAGCGAGACGGAACCGCAAAGGCAAGCCGCCGTGCTCCAGGGCACCGTGTTGTATGTGGAGGACAACGTCGCGAACGTCGAGCTCTTGCGCGCCTACTTCGGCACCCTTCCGGAAGTCGAGCTGCTCACGGCTCCGACCGCAGAAATCGGCCTCGTAATGGCACGCACTCACCTTCCCGACCTGGTCTTGATGGACCTCAATCTGCCCGGTATGAGTGGCACGGAAGCGTTGAGCGCGCTGCGCTCCACGCCGGAGACAGCCGGTATTCCAGTCGTGGCCGTGTCGGCGGCGGCGTTCGCCAGCGATCGCGACAAGGGCAAGCAGGCGGGGTTCGCTAGCTACCTCACCAAGCCAATCCAGCTCGACCTGCTGGACGGCTTGGTGAACGAGCTTCTTTCGTCATCCAAATCGCAGCAGCCCGTCAGCTTCCAGCAAGGTTGAACGCGCCGTGCTGAGAGAGAGCGCTCTGAATGTGCTCGGGGGTGTGCCAGCTCAGATCGCGGGCGAGCTCCACGAGCGTTACGCCTTTCATGGATGCTGTCGGCAGCAGAGGCCGTAGCATCCCGAGCATCTGCGGTTCGGCAGCAAGCACGAGCTTCTGAGCGTGCTCATTGCGAGCGAAGTCAGCGGCCGCCAGCGCGACGCGCTTGGCGAAACGACGCTCGATCTCTCGTCGATGTCCTTCGCGGTGATCGTCATACTCGTAGCTGGCGCCGCTTCCAGCGTGATTGGTGCCGCTGTGCGAGTCGCTGAAGAGCTGGTTGCCAGTCAGCTCGCCCTCGGGATCGACCAGCGTCTCGAGCTCCAGCAGCCGCGCTGCGTCGCCGGGTCGGTGCTCAGGGGGCGCCCCGAGTACGAAGAATCTGGCCCTTGCTCGATCGGCGACCAAAACGCATGTCTTCATGATTTGCTCTCCTCTTTGGTGAACGTTGCGCGAAACCTACAAGCCGAACGGATACGTGTCGGGCACGCCTACAGGTCGCTCCGAGGCCAATGGCGTTACGGCCGACGAACGGTCGAACCACACGTACTCATCGAATTGGCGCGTTAGCGACGCCTGGAAGTAGTGGCTCTGCAGCTCGGTTTCGGGTCGGTAAACGACGCCGATGGCGCGCTCGAGTCGCGGCGCGCTCAGCTCTTCGCGGATGGCGTCGCGCCGAGGGTAGCGCAGCTGAACGAGCCCAGCAGGGACGCCAGCCGCGTGAAATAGTCCCTCGTAGCTATCGGCCAGCGCGGGCCGCACTTGCATTACCTGCATCGGCTCGTCCCAGCCGGAAGCGGCCGCGACGGTGCCGTTGTCGGTGCCAAAGCCGACGGCGTACACGCTTTCTCCGAAGTTTTCGCGGCATAGGCTGCCCACGTTGTGCTCGCCGCGGGCGCCCATCTCGGTGGCGCGTGCGTCTCCAATGTGTGAGTTGTGCTCCCAGACGACGATCTTGGCAGCGTTACCGCGGTGCGCGCGCAACGAAGCCAGGGTGTCGAACATGTGCTGGTCGCGCAGATTCCAAGAGGCAACCGAGCCGTAATACATGATGCGGTAGTAGCGCTCGGCGTCGGCAACGAGGCGCGCGTTCTGGACGGCGTCCAGGAAGTCGTCGCCATCCTGCGCGGCGTAGTCCAGGCGTCGCGCGAGCAAATCGCGCAACGTCTGCACGACCTGGCGTTCGCAGCGGCGGTATTGCCCAGTAAGCGCTGCGCGCCCGTAGGCGGCCGGGTCTCCTTCCCAGGGCGAGAGGCAGCCGTAGCGCTCGCGGGCGACGCGGGCTGCCGTCGGGTCCACGCGCTCGAGGTAGCCAATGACCGCGGCGGCCGAGGTGTACAAGCTGTAGAGGTCCAAGCCGTGAAAGCTCACGCGCTGCTCTGGCATGCGCACGTCGCGGTTGTACTCACGGAGCCATTCCGTAAGCTCGAGTGTCTCGCGGTTGCGCCACATCCAGGTTGGAAAGCGGCTGAAGGGCCGCCACGGTTGCGCTGCTTTCGGCAGGTGGCGAATGTAGCGGTCGACGACCGCTGCATCGGGCCAGTCCGCCTCGATCGCGACCATGCGGAAGCCGCGACGCAAGATCAGCTCGCGGGTGATGCGTGCGCGCATGCGATAGAACTCCGAGGTGCCGTGCGTTGCCTCACCGAGCAGCACCACCTGGGCGTTTCCGATACGATCGAGCAATGGGCTCAGGCTCACCGAGTCGATGTCGTCGATGGGTTCGGCGCTCTCGTGGATCAGACGCGCGACCGCGCTGGAGCTGGAGCTGGAGCTGGAGCTACGCCTGGTCTTGCGCTGGCTCGGTGTCCCGGTACGTCCTTCTACGCTTTCGTCCCAGCCGTGCGCGCCGATCAGTGGCACGAACACCGCGCCTCCCAGGTCGTCCTCGACGTATTCGTCAGGCGACTGTCGGGTCACGCGCAGCAGGCGTTGCGTGCGCGTTCGGGCACCCACCGGAATCACGAGCCGCCCGCCGATCGCTAGCTGCTCGAGCAGAGCCTTGGGCACGGAAGGCCCGCCGGCAGATACGATGATTGCGTCATAAGGGGCGCGCTCGATCCAACCGACCGTACCGTCCGCCTCGATGACGCTCACGTTGTCGTAGCCCAGGTCCAAGAGGCGATCGCGCGCAGAGCGAGCCAATTGGGCATGACGTTCGATGGTGAACACCTGCGCCGCGATGCGTGAAATGACGGCCGCTGCGTAGCCGGAGCCAGCCCCGACTTCGAGCACGCGGTCACCAGGGATGATCCGCGCCGCGTCCAACATGAGCGCCACGATGAAGGGCTGCGAAATCGTCTGGTCCGCCGCAATGGGCAGCGGTGCGTCGTCGTACGCGAACTCGCGCAGGGCCTCCGGAACGAACAGCTCGCGAGGGACGGTACGCATGGCGCTCAGCACGTGCGCGCTGCCGACGCCGCGCCCGGCAATGTGGTCTCGCACCATCCGCGCTCGCTGCTCGTTGAAGTCACTCATGTCGCTGCCTGGTGCCCAGCAAAGTTCGTACCGGAGCGCGGTCAGCAGCCGAGCTCTGGTTGACGCTGGCTGCGGCGTGACGCCGACGCAAAATCGGACCTGGACCGACGCAGAAACTGCGCGCTATGGGCAAGAATCCCCGTGTCAGTATGACGCTAGAGAGGCGCTGCTAGCTCGCGCAGAGGCGCTGCTAGCTCGGGTAACCGACCGTCTGCGCCAGCAACACTTCTTCATGTTTGCCGAGCCGAAGCGCCGCCGCCAACGCCTTACGGTCGAAGAGCGCGCGAACCACCGTCGAAAGGCCTGCCGATGCACAGTACAGGTACACGTTCTGGGCGATCGCCCCGCTGCAAACGGCCGCGTAGAGCTGCTCGTGGTCGGCGACGGCAGCCGGCGTATGGGCGTGATCGGCGACGTAAATCAGGTCGAGGGGCGCTTCGTCCACGAAGTCCTGGTAGCCCGTCACGCGCCGCGCATCGACCTCGGCTACCAGGCGCAGCGCGTGGGCCTTCGCGTCGTAGATGTACAAGCCCTCTGCCAGCGCTGCGTACACGTCGATCTCTTGCGCGTTCAACGCGGATGGCGCGGTTCGATCGCCCGTCTCCGGACGGTTGATCCCGAACGCCGCCCAAAGCAAATTCGACAATACTTGCGGAGGCAGCGGTGTCTTTTGGAATGTCCGCTCGGAGTGCCGTTGCGCGAGAGCCTTCATCAGCGGCTCTCCCCCATCTTGCTGCGGTTTCGGAAGCTCGATCGCGCGACTCGAGCGCTCCGTGACGCGGTCTGGTTTCAGATGTCCAATGAAACTCGCGAGCAGTTTGTTGAGCATGCGCGCCGTCCCTGCAAATCCATGGCCATCTCGCCGAGTCGGGCGGCCTTAGCCAACGCGGCTAGGGCCTACGCTCACGTCTTGGCCAGAGACGGAAACGACCCGGGTTGCTGCCCGGCGTTGGCGCTTATCAGCGGAAGCGCCGAGGTAAACCTTACGTCCCCCCCGGTGGTCAGAAGGAGTGGGTGAACCAGGATCATCATGGCCGTCTGCCCGGTGCCGCTGCACTCAATCATCGAGACATCCGTTTGAAACGTCGATAGGTCACTGCGGCGATGCCAGACGGTCTCGGTCTGCGGCGAGGTGGTCAGGCCAAGCTCCAACAGACTGCCCAGAGCCGAGCGGCACAGTTCGTCGACTGTCGTGCCCAGCAGCTCTTCGCGCCGGTAGCCGTAGAGCCTTACCGCGGCGTCGTTCACCGCCAGAATATTGCCCTCGCGTCGATCGAATGCCCACATGGCAAACGGACAATTGGGTAGCCGCCAGCTTCTGCGCTGCTTGCCGGCTTCCACGCTGCCGCGCCATTCGAATTGCTCTGCGATACTTGGCACTCGAGCCTCCTTGGCTGTTTCGGAGGTTGAGGCGACAGCGCTCTCGCGTCCATACTCAGAATTGATGATCACCCGCAACTGACCAGCAAGCGTATGGCGGCTGCGTGTCGAGATTGAGGCTAAACCGACGTTAATCCCTCGCGGATCGCATATTTTGTCAGTTCGGCGATGGTCCGGACATTAAGCTTATCCATCAGCTGCCGACGGTGTGTCTCGACCGTCGGCACTGCAATGTTGAGAGTCCCTGCAATTTCATTGGAGGTCTTGCCTTCGGCGATGAGCTGAAGCACTTCGCGCTCTCGGGCGCTGAGCGGTTTTTCGGACCCTGGCACGGGCGTTCCTCGTCGCAGCACGGGGCTAGGGTTGCTGCGAAGGATGGCCGGGCTCAGGTAAGTCTCCCCGCCCAGTACCGCGGTAAGGGCGTCCAATAGCTCGTCCGAGGCCGCGTTCTTCAGCAGGTAGCCAGACGCACCCGCTTCCAGCATCGCGTTCACGTAGCGAGCGTCGGAGTTCATGCTGAGTGCAAGAATTTTGACGAGCGGCAACTCGGCTTTGATGCGCCGCGCTGCGTCGATGCCGTTCAGGCCCGGCATCGCGACGTCGATGACGACGACGTCCGGGCAAGCTTGCTTGGCGTACGCGATCGCTTCGTGGCCATCGGCGGCTTCGGCCACGACGTCGATGCCCTGTCGTTCCAGCAACGCGCGTAGTCCCTGGCGCATCAGCTGGTGATCGTCGGCCAGTAGCACTTTCATGACTCATCGCTCCCGGTCGTTAGGCGAAGGCACCATGAGCTCGCTGCTCTGCAGCGGTACGCTCAGGGTGACGAGCGCGCCTCTTTGCGGAGCCGATTCGACGCGCAGAGTGCCGCCCAAGCCGCGGACTTGTTCGCGCACGCTGAGCAAACCAAAACCGGCGCCGTTCTTCGCGCCGTCTGCGAAGCTGGGATCGAAGCCAGCGCCGCCATCTGCCACGTCGACCTCGATGTCCTGGTCGTTGCGACGCAGCGACACCGTGGCCGCAGGGATCTGGGCGTGTTTGAGCACGTTCATGACGAGCTCACGCACGGCTCGAAACACGATGGCTTTGGCGCTGTCGTCGAGCGGCTTGTCCGCGCCGTCGTCGACTATCTCGAGCTTGAGGCCGTGCCGCTTCTCGACGTCTTCGGCTAGCCAGGCCAGGGCCGCGCCCAGGCCCAGATCGTAGAGCACCGGTGGGCTCAGCTCGAAGACCAAGCTGCGCTGCGCGTTGATGGCCTCTTCTATCAAGCTCACCGCGTCGTTCACGGCCGCGCAACGCGCGTCCGGCAGCTCTTTGCACGCGGCGCTCAGCTTGATTTGCGCCAGCGCCAGCGCTTGCCCAACCTGGTCGTGCAGGCCGACGGCGATGCGCCGCCGTTCGTGCTCTTCGGTCAGCGCAGCGTCGAGCCTCATGCGCTGCAGGCGGGCCTGGTACGCCTGAATATTGCGTTCGGCGTCGCGGCGGTCGGTGATGTCGGTGACGAAAACTACCACGGCTAGCCCTCTTTGGTAGGCCATGGGGCTGAGCGAGACCTCGATGGGGACCTCGGTTCCGTCTTTGCGCAACCCGACGAGACTGCGGTCCCTACCCATGGGGCGAGGCACTGCTTTGGCCAAATACTGCGAGCGGTGCGGGACGTGGGCGTCGCGCAAGGCCTCGGGCAGCAACCGCTCGACTGGCAGCCCATTCAGCTCCTGGTCTTGGTAGCCGAATAGCTTGCCTGCCGCTGGATTGGCGAAGCGGATTTGCCCGTCGCGGTCCACGATCAAGATGCCCTCGGTGGCGCTGGTGAGCACGCCAAAGAGCAGCTCGGCGCGCTCGGCGGCCTGGCGGGCTCGTTCGGCCTCGGTCACGTCTTGAAAGGCGAGCAGCCGCAGCCCCGTTCCGTCGATGACGTGCCCGTTCATCATGTACACGCGCGACTCGACGCCTGCTCCAGGCAGCTCGATACGCGCGTTTTCGATGACTCGATCCGCGTCGATGCCGGCGAGGGCCGCCTGCAAGCCGGCATCTGCCAGCTCGGGATGGCCCAACTCGTCCAGCCGTTTGCCCAGAGCGCGCTCGAGCTCGAGCTGAAATTGAGCCAAAAAGGCGCGGTTTGCCGAGCGCACGCGCAGGTCGGTGTCGAGCACCACCAGCCCGTCACGCATGCTTTCGACGATGTCCTCGGCGTACTTCCGCGCCGCGGCCACGCTCTCGCCGGCTCGCTTCTCGGCGTCGATATCGCGCGCCACGATCACGGTGCCGTCGATCCTCCGATCCATCGACACGTACGGTCGCAGCGTCAGCTCGAGCCAGGCCCCGCGCGCGTCCTGCACGGTGCAGCTCGAAGGCGCGAGCTGCTCACGGACCTCGCTGACGAGCTGCATCAACGTTGGCGCCATGCTGACCAGCGGGCGCACCTCGTTCAACGCGCGCCCGAGGTCGGCGCCGCCGATGCCAAAAGCTTTGGCCGCGGCGGGCGTGAAGCGGCGCAGGCGCAAATCGGCCCCCACGAGCAGAATCGGCAGCTCGACACTGCTGAGAATATTGCTGAGATCATCGCTGAGCCGAACGGCCTCGAGCGTGCGGTTGCTCATCTCGTCGTTGACGGTGCGCAGCTCTTCGTTGGTGGCTTGCAGCTCCTCTTTCGCGCTTTGCAGCTCTTCGTTGGTGCTCCGCAGCTCTTCGTTGCTGGATACGATCTCTTCGTTGGCTGCCTTGAGCTCTTCGTTGGCTGCCTCGGCCTGTTCGATGATCGACTCGAGGTATTGCCTGGTGGAGGTCAGCTCCTGCCGCAGCAAGGCCTCCGCCTGCTGCCGTTCGTCGCCGGGGTTCGGGGCAGGCGAGGGGGGCAGGGGGCTGGGTTGCTGCTCCGAGTCTTCGAACAGCACCAAAAAGTAGAGCTGCTGCGGTGAATGCACCGCGAAGGGCGCGACCCTCAAGCTCAGACTGCGACGCTGGCCACCGACGCTGAGGATGACGTCCTTTTCGGTCACCGGCGCCTTGCTCGAGCGGGCTTGGTCCAGCGCGCGGCGCAGTGGAAGTCTGAGCTCTTCGCGCGCCATGCGCAGCAGATCCAAGCTCGCAACGCCAGGCGCGGGCTCCAAAAACGCCCCGGTCTGCCCGCGGAACTGAACGATGGCCAGGTCGCTGCTGACCACGACCCCAGGGGGCCCGAACTCCGCGAGCACGAGTCGGTCGGCCTCGCGATGCACGTCGCTTGCCCCGAGCGAGCGCTGCGCGTAATCACGCGGCGCAGCTGCTATGGCCTCGAAGCCGGCGCTTTGCCAGGGGTTCGAGGACGCGAAATCGAAGCTCAGCCGCGGAGCCGCCGACGTGCGCGCGTACAACTTGTTCTTGGCGTCCACCGGGGTGAACCCTGCGAAGGCGCGCACGGTTTCGGCGCTACCCAGCAACAAATATCCGGGCTCCTTGAGGGCATAGTGGAAGAGCGCGAGCACGCGGTCTTGCAGCTCGGCGCCGAGATAAATCAAGAGGTTGCGACAGCTGATCAGGTCCATTCCCGAGAACGGAGCGTCGCGCGTGACATCGTGTCTGGCGAAGACGCACATGTCGCGCACGTCGCGTCGAATCTGGTAGTCCGTTTCGTTCTTCGTGAAGAACCGCTGCAGCCGCGCCGGTGACACGTCTCGCTGGATGCTCAGCGGGTAGCGTCCCCGCCTCGCCTTCTCCACGATGCTTTGGCTCAGATCGGTGCCGAAGATCTTGACTGGGATCTCACGATTGGACGCTTCGAGATACTCGACCAGGCAAATCGCGATCGAGTAGACCTCTTCACCGGTCGAACAACCCGGCACCCAGACGCGGATGACGTTCTCGCTGGCTCGACCCTGACACAGCTTGGGCAGGACCTGCTCGCACACGGCCTCCAGAGCAGCCGGGTCGCGAAAGAAGCTGGTGACGTGGATCAGCACCTCTTCGCACAAGGCCGCGACTTCGGCTGGTTCGGCCTTCAACAGCTGCAGGTAGGCAGGCAGGTCGCTGACGCCGCGCAAGATGACACGCCGTTGGATGCGGCGCTGAAGCGTCGAGGGTTTGTACTTGGCGAAATCTACCCCGCTCGCCTTGCTCATGACCGAGAGCACTTGGGCGTGGTCGGGCGCCGAGAGCTCGAGCGCAGGCGACAGCTTGAGCAGCGGCGCGCTTGCTCCGACGCGAACGAGCTCTCGAGCCAGAATGCTTGGCGCAGCAATGACATCGACGCAGCCGGTGCCAACGGCGCTCTCCGGCATGCCGGCGAACGTTGCCGAGTCGTCCTGCGCCAAGGTGATACCGCCGGCCTTTTTGATGGCTCGCAGTCCTTCGGCGCCGTCGAAGCCGCTACCGCTCAAGACGACGCCGACGGCCAGCCCGTCGCGGTCCAGCGCCAAGGCTTCGCAGAAGCGATCGATGGGAAGATGCAGGCCGTCGTCTTCGGCGCGTGGCCCGACCTTCAGGACCCCGCCCTCGATTGACAGGCTGGCGTTCGGAGGCAGGACGTAAACGTGGTTGGGTTGAACTGCGACGCCGTCGGTAGCCGCCGCCACCGGCAGCGGCGTCGCTCGCGACAGGATCTCGACGAGGCTGCTCTCGTGAGTCGGATCGAGGTGGTGGATGACGACCAGCCCGACACCGGGTGTGGGCCCCAGGGCCCGCAGCAACTCGACCGTCGGCGCGAGCCCACCCGCCGATGCGCCCACCGCGACGATTGGAAACGGCACCAGCGCGCTCGCTGCCTGGCTCATGGTGCGCTGGTGCTTGGGGGCATTCGCAGTCCGATCGGTTAGTGTCCGGAGCCCCCATATACTGGCCGCAAGGATCGGAAGCAATTGCGGCGTCAGCCGCGCGCGGAGCTGGAGGCCTGAACGGACGCTCGAGAGCCCTTGACGTGCCAGCCGCGGCGGCGTACATAACTGATTAGTTATAGAAAAGAACGGTTATGCACGCTTCCGAACGCCTGGATCTCACCTTCGCCGCGCTCGCCGATCCAACCCGGCGGGCCATCTTGGCCCGTTTGGCGACTGGCGAAGCGTCGGTGCAGGAGTTGGCCGAGCCGTTCGAGATGAGCCAGCCCGCCATCTCCAAGCACCTCAAAGTGCTGGAGCGGGCAGGGCTCGTCTCGGTGGACGTGGACGCGCAGCGCCGTCCGCGCCGTCTCGAACCCAAGCGACTGGGGGAAGCCGTGGATTGGATCGAGCGTTACCGCGAGATTTTCGAGCAAAAGTACCAGCGACTCGATGCCTTGCTCGAAGAGCTGCAAGCGAAGCCGGCCAGGCCAAAAAGACCAAAGAAGTAGAGAGCAACCAAGAGAAGACAATGCCCAAGCCCGCACAAGTTACCTCGCCCAGTGAGCGCGAAGTTCGCGTTACGCGTACGTTCAACGCTCCTCGCCAATTGGTTTACGATGCGCACACCAAGCCCGAGCTGATCAAGAAGTGGCAGGGCTATCCAGGTTGGGAAATGCCGGTGTGTGAGATGGATGTCCGCGTTGGCGGCAAGTATCGCTGGCAGTGGAAGAACCCGGAAGATGGCATGCAGTTCGGCTTCTTCGGCACGTTCACCGATGTCAACGCGCCCTCCAAGTTCGTCCACGACCAGTATTTCGACGCGGGCAACTTCGAAGGGACGATGCCGACGGGCGACCCCTGCATCGTGTCGGTAGAATTGAGCGAGCAGAACGGCGTCACGACGGTGGTCTGCAACCTGACGTTCGTGTCCAAGGAAGCGTGTGAAGGCGCCGTCGCCACCGGCATGACCGACGGGATGGAAGTCAGCTACGCCCGCCTCGACGGCGTGTTCGGAAGCCGGTAGCGCAGATGCCTCGCAGGCAGCGCGGAATTGGCGCTGCCCGTGGCCCCCGTTTGCTCGCAGCGCCAGCGCAAGTTATGCGGCCAGATCTACTAGATGGATGCGGTCCACCTCTTCGAACTGGTGATTGCGATGCTCTTCGCGGTCATCGCCCTGCACTACGTCGCGCACCGCCTGCGCTTGCCTCCCGCCGTGGCGCTGATCGTCGGCGGCGCCGGGCT
>DATAKF010000522.1:0-40409 GCA_036261775.1 Polyangiaceae bacterium
ACGCTCGCGACGCCGTGGTGGCCGAGTACGCAGCCAAGAGCGCCATCAACCTGTCGCGCTTGCTGATCGCGGCCGAGCCGAGCATCAGGAAGACGCTGGCGCCAATGTTCATGATGATGGGCAGCGCGCCGCCCCAAATTCCGGTCTGGGAGTTCACGGACCGCGTGATGGGCGCCTTCAACGACGCCGAGGGCGCGGCGGCTTTCGCGTCCCTCGGCAGCTTCGATTTGACGCAGGGCAAGAACCTGGGCCTGACGGGCGCGTCGTTTCAGATCAAGGTCGTCGACGAAGACTCGAAGATCAACCTGAACGAGCCGGCGCGCGGCGGCGCGTTCGGTCAGTCGCGCTTGGCGTCGCAGCTGATTGGCCTGATGGGCGGAGCGCAGAACAATCCGCTCTTCGAAGGCCGCGACGCCGATGGTCAGTTTTCGGATCGCCAGGCCATCTGCGCGGCCGTCATCGACTGGGCGGATCCCGACTCCGAGACTTACACTTGTGATCCGAACAACGCCAACGCTCAGTCGGCCGGCGCGGAGGACTCGTTCTACGAGCGGCTGAAGCGGCCGTTTTCGCGCAAAAACTCCGGTTTTGACAGCTTGGATGAGCTCCACAAGCTGCGCGGCTTCAGCGACGACTTTTGGGCCACGTTCATCGAGCCCGATCCTGACAAGCCCGAGAAGCGCACGGTGACGGTCTGGGGGCAGGGGACCATCAACGTCAACACCGCCAACCCGCAGACGCTGCTCGCGTTCATTTGCTCCACCGCGCCAGCCGCCACCATGTGCGCCGACCCGCTCGAGGCGCAGAAATTCTTGATGATGGTGACCATGATGCGTGGCGCCATGGCGGGCGTGCCGCTGTTCTCGTCGCCTCAGGCCTTCTTGAACGCGCTGGGCAGCAACAAGGGGCCGCTCGGCATGGTGCTGAAGAGCATTGGCATGCAGCCGGTGCCGTTCTTGTCGCTCGACCAAGCCGGCAAGATGCTCTCGGTCGAGAGCAAGCTGTTCAGCATCTACGCGACTGGCGTCGTCAAAGCCGGCAAGCGTGAGACGCGCGTGCGCGTGCACGCCGTGGTCGACTTCCGCAACGCGCCGCCGCCTGGCGCCGCGACGACCATCGCGCAAATGGCTCAGGCCAACAACGCGCTGAACGGCCAAAATGGGCCGGGCGGGCCGCTCTCGAGCCAGCCGCAGCCCACCCCGGGCAATCCGGCCAACCCCAATGATCCGAACGCGGCACTGGCCGCGCTGCTCAAGCCGACCCCGGGCGGCACGATAATCCACTATAAAGTTCAGTGAGCCGAAGCAAATGGCAGGTTTCGTAGGCATCGACATCGGTAAGACCCACGTTCGAGCGGTGAGCTTGAGCGTCGGCTACAAGCGCCTTTCGCTATTGCGGCTCGAAGAGGTAGCGCTCGACGCGGCTGCGTCGCTCGAGAGCGCGCTGCAGCAAGCGTGCGCGCCGCTGCTCGAGCACACCGACGGCGTGGCCGTCGCCATCGACGGCGACCAATCCTTCATTCATCGCATCTCGATCCCTGCCACCGCGCAGAAACGGCTCGACGAAGTGCTGCCGTTCGAGGTCGAGGCCCAGGTGCCGGTAGACATCGACGAGCTGGTGTTCGACTACCGCCAGTTGCGCCGTCGCGACACGATGGCTCCGGTCGTGGTCATGACCGCCGCGGCTCGCATCGAGACGGTTCGGGCGCGCATCGAGTTGGTCAAATCCGCCATCGGACGCCAGCCGGACCGTGTGGGTTGCGGGCCGCTGGTGCTCGCAAACCTGGCGGCCGTCGTCAGCGTGCTGCGCGCGCCCGGGCCGTACGCGCTGGTCGATCTGGGCGCGGGTCGCACCGAGGTGACCGTGCTCTCCCACGGTGAAGTGGTGTTCGTGCGCACGTTGTCGCAAGGCGTCGCCGGGCTCCCCGCCAGCGCGGACGCGCTGGCCAGCGAGCTACGGCAGACGTTTCTTTCGGCCGCGGTGGCTTGCGGCGGTGATCTGCAGGCCGCTTACCTAGTGGGCGGCGGCTCGGCGGCTTCGGGCGCAGCCGAATACCTGGCCTACGAAGTCGGCGTGCCGATCACGCCGCTGCCGGCGCTGGAGCTCGAAGGCGTCTCCGAAGATCGCGCGCCCAGCATGCCGCGGTTTGCCAAGGCCATCGCGCTCGCGCTCGGTGCTTCTGGCCGTGGTCGCGACGTCGACCTACGCAAGGGTCCGCTGGAATTTCAGCGTGGCTTCGGCTTCCTGAAAGAGAAGCTGCCGGTGTTGAGCGGCCTCGGCGCCGCCATCGCCATCAGCTTCGTGTTCTCGAACTGGGCGGAAATGCGCGCGCTCGATCGCGAGAGCGAAGTGCTGTCGGCTCAGCTCAGCGCCGTCTCCAAGGAGGTGCTGGGGGAATCCGTGACTGACGCCGAGAGCGCCACCGAGGCCTTGACCCGCGCTCAAGCCTCCGAAGAAGCCGACCCGATGCCGCAGATGGACGCCTTCGACGTCATCGTCGAGCTCTCGAACGTCATTCCCAGCACCATGGTGCACGATATCGAGGACTTCGACATGCAGCGCGGTCACGTGAAGCTCACGGGCGTCGTCGGCTCGACCGCGGACGCGCAGAGCATTGCGACCGAAATGGGCAAAAACGTCTGCGTTAAAGACGCCAAAATTGCCAAGATTACGCAGCAAATTGGCAGTGACCGCCAAAAGTACGTGCTGGAGCTGGACGTTCGCTGCGGCGACGACAGCGCCAAGAAGAAGCCGGACAAGCCAGCCGACGACGGCGGCAAGGAGGTGACGCCATGAGTCTGGCAGATCGCATCGCGCGACTCGAGCCCCGCGAACGGCGGCTGCTCGGCATTCTGGGCGGCGTGCTCGGTTTCATGGCGTTCCTGGCCATTCCGATCGCCATCGCCGCGACCGTGCATTCGCAAGCCAGCGCCAACGACGCGCTGCGCGACGCCATCACCAGCATCGACGACGCGCGCGAGAAGGTCCAAAAGGTCCAGGCCGCGCGCGACGCCGTGACCGCTCGCTACGCCCAGCCAGCGCCGCCCTTGGCCGCGTTCTTGTCCAAGATCGCTACCGAGGCCCAAGCGGAGATCCCCGAGAGCCAAGACCGCCAAGCCGTGCCGCACGGCAAGCGCTACACGGAGCGCTCGACCAAGATCACCCTGCGCAAGGTCGGCATGCTCAAGCTCATCCACCTGATGGAGGGCATCGAGAAGTCGGGGCACCCGGTGACGCTGTCGTCGCTCAACATCCGCAAGCGCGGCAACGAGCCGGACTCCTTCGACGTGGACATGGTGGTGAGCGCCTTCGATCGCAAAGCGCCGGAGCCCAAAAAGGCCGACGCGAAGGCCGCGTCGAGCGCGGAGGGCGCTGACGGCGCCGACAAGGAACCCAAAGAATGACGCCGCGCGCTCGCCAAATCCTGAAATGGGTGGGCTACGTCGCCTTCTACCTGTTCTCGCTATTGGTTTTTGCTTACCTCACGTTTCCGTACAATCGCGTCCGCGATCGTATCGTGCAGGAGTTCAATTCGAAGCAGAGTGGCCCCAAGCCGATGCGGCTCAAGGTTGGCGACATGAGCTCGTATTGGCTGAACGGCGTCGAAGCCGAGGACATCACGCTGACCTCGCCTGGGGACCCCGGCGAAGACGGCAAGCCCGCAAAGCCCAACGTGCTCAAGATCGACTCGGCGCACGCGTCCGTCTCGCTGCTGCGGCTCTTGATCGGCTCCGTGCACCTGTCGTTCGGCGCGGATGCGTTCGGTGGAGAGGTGTCCGGCTCCACCAGCGTCTCCGACGAAGGCCGTCAGCTCGAGATCGAGCTGGAGGAGCTGGATCTCGGTCAAGCGCCGATGTTCGCGGACATCGTCGGCTTGCCGCTCTCGGGCAAGCTGAACGGCACCATCGAGCTTTTGATGCCCGAAGAAAAGCTGGCCAAGGCAGACGGCAAGATCGCGCTCAAGGTGACCGATCTGGCGGCGGGTGACGGCAAAGCCAAGATCCGCGACACCATCGCGCTGCCGCGGCTCGAAGCCGGTGAGCTGACGTTGGACGCCGAAGCCAAGGCGGGCGTGCTGAAGATCAGCAATTTTTCCGCCAACGGCCCCGACCTGAAGCTTGAAAGCGACGGGACCCTGCGCCTGCGCGATCCGTTCGAGACCGGCATGCTGAACCTGAACGTCTCGTTCAAGTTCCAAGAGCGGTACACGAACAAGAGCGACATCACCAAGAGCCTGTTCGGCTCGGGCAGTATGCCCGGCCTCTTCGATCTCGACCCCAAGATGAAGCACGCCAAGCGCCCCGACGGCTCGTACGGCTGGCGCGCCACCGGCGCCCTCGCCCGCCTCAACTTCCTGCCACAGCCCACCGCGGGCGGCGCCAGCGCCGGCTCCGCCAAACCGCCCGCGACTCCCTAAGACGGCAGGCTTCGGGCTGCTTCCGCTCTGGTCGCTCGTAGCGAGTGCCTTCGAGATTCACAGGGAGGCGGGGAGGCGGGGAGTTCCGCGAGCCCAGATTTGGGGTTTCGCGCTACCGCCCGCGATCTGAAAGCTCTCGTGCTCGCTCCTCGAGGGAAATATTTTTTGATTCGGTCCTCCGAATCAAAAAATGCGTTCTCGCCCTCGCGGACCTCCCCGCCTCCCCGCCTCCCTGTAAAATCTCGGGCCGCAAATAGCAGCCCGGATTCGCGCGGTGGTTTAAGAGTCGACGGCGATGCCGAGCTGCTGTCGGAGCGCGAAGTATTGGCTGCTGACGCTGAAGAGCACGAGCTCTTTCAGGCGCTCGTCGGTGCCGACGGAGCTGGTGCTCTCGTCGGACGCTTTGATGATCTGAGTCGCGGTCTCGAGATCGTGGGAGAGCAGGAAGCCGACGCGATCCGCTGTGAGGTCGACGCCGCGCACCCAGCGCTTCAGGTCGAGCGCGGCGCCGGACGTGAGCAGCTTGGCCACCACGCGCGTGAGGTGATCGCGCGCTTGGCCGGTGACGCCGGCTTCGAGCGCCTGCATGGCCTCGGCCACGGCGCCCTCCAGCTCCGGGCTGACCGGAAACTGCGGGGAAGTGAGCTTGATGGCAGCGAACAGCCAGGCCTTGAGCACGGTGCCGCTGGCGAGCAGGTGCCGCAGGTACAGGCCGGGGCGCAGGTACGTGAGCTGCTGACCCGCGATGAAGCCGGCCGGTTGCAGCGGCACGTCGGCGCGCAGCGCGGTTTGCCCGAGCACCAGGGCGGGCTCGTGCGTGAACAGGAACGACAGACCCCCCGGATCGTTCGGGTTCTCGAACGCGGGCGGCACCTGCATGCCCAAGACGCCTGCCGCGTAGTACAGGCTCTGGCAAACCGGGGCAGGGTGCTGCGTCACGTCGACCAAGTAGCTGGTGTCGTAGCCCAGCTCTTGGGCGGTCTGGCTGCGCCGTGCGATCACGGCGGGCTCGATCAGCGCGAACACGCTGCTGAGCAGGGCGTCGGCGTCGGGGTGCATCAGCTGCACCAACCACTCTTCGTCGCCTAGCGTGGACTGAGCGGGCGCGGCGGTATCGCTCTTCATGCGCTTGTAGAAGCGCTCTTCGTCGGGCTCGGCCAGGTTCAAAACGCTGAGCGTCTGGCACAAACACCACGATGCGTCGGCCTGCTTGGTCTCGGTGTAGAGGCGGCGCAGGGCCTTGTACGACTCGGGGCGGAACGGATTCTGCCGGAGCAGGAGCGCCTGGCTGGCGACGGCCTTATCCAGGTATTTTTCAGGGTCCGTCGCGTAGAGGGCGCCCAGGTGCTCGGAGCGCTCTTTGTTCTCGGGCTCGAGGGTTTGAGCGGCTTCGAAGGCGTCAATGGCCTGGTCCATCAGGCCCAGGTTCTTTTCGTAGAGGTTGCCCAGCTGCTGGAAGCTGTCCAGCATGGCCGTGCGGTCGTCGGCTTCGGTGGCGGCGTCCAAGCGGCGCTTGAGCACGCGCTCCACGCCTTCCCAGTTGCTGCGCTCGCGCTCCAGCTCCACGGCCTCGTTCAGGGCCTTGTCGAAGCGCGGCTCGAGCTTCAACACCTGCTCGTAGAACTCGAGCGCGCGGTCCACGTCGCCGACCTGACGAGCGGTGACGATGGCGGCCGTGTGCAGGTATTTGACCTTCTGCTTCGGATCGTCGACGAAATCGGCCAATCGCAGCACGACCTCGACCAGCTTGTTCCAGTCCTTTTCCTCGCTGTACAGCTGCATCAGCTTGGTGAGCAGCTTGCGGTCGTCGGGGCGATCTTCCAGCGCTGCCACGAAGCTCTTGGTGGCGCCGGCGCGGTCGTTGAGCTTTTCGCCGCAGATGTCGCCAATCTCGATCAGCAGCTCGACGCGCTGATCGCCGGTCGCGACGTCCAGGTGGCGCGTCTTGACCTTGATCACGTCGTGCCACTTCTCTTCGGACTCGTAGATCTTCGACAGCGCGATCAACGGCAGCGCGCTGCTCGGATCCGCGTCGGACGCCTCCTCGAGCGGCGACTTGGCTTCCTCGATGTTGCCGGTTTGGCGCAGCGCCTCGCCGAGCCGGTACTGGGCTTGGCCGCGCTGCGCTTCCGTCAAGCGGTCGCCGAAGCGCGCGAGCAAGTCGCGGAACAGCTCCGCGGCTCGCTTGGGCGAGCCGTTTTCGAACGTGACGAGGGCGACGCGCTCCAGGGCTTCCTGATCGTCGGGCGCGATACGCAGCAGCGTGTCCATCGGCGCGAGCGCTTTTTCGGTCGAGCCGGTTTGCGACAGAGCGTCCACGTAGCGCACTAGCACTCGGATGGCCTCGGTGCGCTCGAGCGTGTCGGCGCGGCCCACGACGCCTTCGTAGTGCTTGGCGGCTTCTAGCGCGCGCTTGGCTTCGAAGGCGATGTCGCCCAAGACGACCAAGGCGTCCAAGTTGGTGGGATCGAAGGCCAGGGCGCGGCGCCCGGCTTCTTCGGCGCGCTTGTCGTCGCGCACGCCCTCGCGGAGCAGACGCGCGAGCTGCCCGCCGAGCTTGGCTTTGGCGAGCTCACCCTCGGTTTGAGTGAGCTCGCGCTCGATCAGCTGCACCGCGGCGTTGTGATCGCCGCGCGCCGCGAAGGCTGCGCGCAAGGCTTGCGATGCGCTGGCGTCCTTGGGGTTGGCGTCGAGCGCTTTTTGGAAGCGCGCGATGGCGCCGTCCTTGTCGCCGCGGCTTTCCAGCAGCTTGGCGGCGCGCACCCATTGCTCGGCGCGGGCCTCGGGCGTGGTGGCCTTGGCTGCCAGCGCTTCGATTGCAGCCACGGCAGCGCCGGAGTCACCGCTCGACTCGCGCAGCTTGGCCAGCGTTTCCATGGCCACCGGGTGATGAGCGTCGATCTCGAGCGCTTGCTCGTAGACCGCGATGGCGCGGTCGGGCGAGCCAATCTGCTCGGCCAGCACCTTGGCGCGCGCTAGGAGCAGGGCCAAGCGCCGTGGCGTCTCGGTCACGAGCTTGAGGTGGCGCTCGTAGATGCTGGCGACGTCTTCCCAGCGCTCCTGGCCGCGGTACAGGCGCACGAGCGCCGTCATGGCGTTCTCGTTGCTCGGATCGAGCTTGAGCACGCTCTCGAACGCTTCGGCGGCCTCCTTGGGATCCAGAAATTCTTCTTCGTAGAGCGCGGCGATGCGCTCCCACAGCGTCACCTTTTGGCGCGGCGTGGCGGCGGCTTCGATCTGCGCACGCAGGTTCTCGCGCAGCTCTTGGAAGCGACCGAGCTTCGAGTAGACGCGATCGAGGCCGCGCAGAGCTTCGGCGTGGTGCGCGTCGAGCGCGACCACGTCCTTGTAGCGACGGATGGCCTCGGTATCGTCGTTGATCTGCGTCTCGTACACCTCGGCGATGCGAACCAGCGACCTCCGCTTCTCTTCGCCGCGCTGCGCGTCGGAGCGGCGCACCAGGTGCTTGACCAAGGCGGTGAAATCGCGCGTTTGCTCGTAGATGCGCGCGATGGCGTCGCTGGCCTTGGAGTGGCCAGGATCGTCGGCCAGGATTTGCTCGTACAGCGCGCGCGCGTTCTGCGTGTCGTTCAGGTACTGCTCGAGGATCTCGGCGGCTTCGGCGCGCAGATCGCGGGCGTGCGCGGGCGTCTTGGCGGCGTCGGCCCGGCGCGTGAGCACCATGCCCAGCTCCTGCCATTGCTGAGCCTTGCGGTAGATTTGCGTCATGCCGTCGAGCGCAACGTCGTTGCCCGGCTCGGCCTGGACGACGGCTTGGTAGCAGGGCAGGGCCAAATCGGGGCGCTGCAGCTTGTCGATGTACCAGCGCCCGAGCTTGAGCGAGATGCGGGTCTTCGTCTCGGCCGGCAGCTCGCCGTCGTTGAGGGTGCTTTGGCAGCTGCCCAGCAGCTCGCCCCAGCGCTCTTGGCTGGAGCCGCACAGCCGCTCGAGCTCGCTGACTACGTGCGCTTGCTCGGGGTCCGCCATCTCGCCCGCGTACAGCTTGCCGATCTCAGCGAAGGCGCGGCCGCGCTCGACGGCGCTGCTGGCCTGCTCGCTCTTGCCGAGCAGCATCTCGATCAGCTCTTCGAACTTGCCGAGCTTGCGGCGCGCTTCTTCGAGCCCGCGCTCGGCGACCTGATCCTCGGGATCGATCGCCAGGATCTCGACGTACAAAGCCTCGGCTTGATCCAGCTTGTCAGCGTGGTCTTGGTAGACGCGCGCGGCGCGGAACAACAGGCTCTTCTTGGTGTCGACGGACTCGTCACCGGCGCCCGACACGGCTTCGGCGGCTTGCTTGAAGGCCTCGGCCACCTTTTCGGCTGCGCCAGCGCTGCCGGCGGCTGCTTCGAGCGCGAGCGCGGCTTCATCCTTGGACGGATCGGCCAGCAAAGCGTCGACGCGGCGCTCGAGCTCCTCATCGGAGAGCTGCTCGCGCTTCTGCTCCGCGGCGCGGCCCTGGCCCTCGAGCAGCTCGAGCACCGCCTGCGCGTCCTTGGGACGACGGCTGACGTTCTTGTCCAGCAACGCCAGCACCAGCTCGTCGAGCTCGCGCGGGATCCAGCCGCGGGGCGCCACGCTGCTGGGCGGCGCCGGATCCTGCATCAGGTGACCAAACGCGCTCTCGAGCGCGGGCTTTTCGCCGAATACCGGCTTGCCCGAGAGGATTTGGTACAGCACGGCGCCGAACGAATACACGTCGCTCGAAGGATCGGCGACGAGCCCGCGGATCTGCTCCGGCGAGACCGCGCTGGGCGAGCCCACGGTGCTGAACAGCTCCGCGCGCCCGTTGTTGGTGCGAGCGCGCGCGCGCAAGCGATCGGAGCCAGCGTCGACCAAAACCACGCGCTGCTCGCCGTTGGGGCCGCGCCCGAGCAGCAGGTTTTCGAGGCGCACGTCGCCGTGGGAGACACGCTGGGCGTGCAAGGCGCCGAGCGCCTGCAAGATGCCCTTGATCAGCGGCCGTGCTTCGTTGATGTGAATTGGGCCGGTGCGAGCCAGGCGCTGCGCCAAAGGCTGCCCGTCGACGTACTCGTGCAAGACGCCGGTGCGGCCTTCGACCGTGATGGCGCGGACGCCTTGCGGTAGGCCCGGGTGGCTGATCTTGCCAGCCAAGCGCGTGACCGTGAGGAAGCGATGCAGCCCGCGCGCGTCGCGCGTGGCTTCGCGCCGCAGCAGCTTGAGCCGGTACTCGGTGTTGCCCTGCTTGACGACGTACGAGACGGCCAGGCGCCCTTCGCCAAGCTTGCGCAGCACGGTAAAGCCCCCGAAGTCACTGCCCGGGGTAAGTTCTGGCTCCGCGTGGATGCCGGTCAGCCGAATGTCGGCGACCTGCGCGCTCACGTTGGCGCGCGTCGCCAAGAGCACGTCACACAAAGCTTCGACGGCGTCTTGCTCGACGCAATGCGAAGTCAAGGCGCCAGCAAAGCTGGCTTTGGCGGCAGTCCCGCCGACCCGCTCGGGGTCGAATCCCAGAATGTCTCGGCTCAAGGCGACGAGCTCGTCCAGCTCGTACAACCGCTCGAGCTCCGCCCGCAGGAGGTCCGCTTCGATCATTAGTATGTCTCGGTCCTTGCGCCCGCGCGGCAAGTTGCGGGGCACCTCGAAATTGGCGGGGGAAACCATAGCCCGGCTTGTTATCCGCGGCCCCCCAAATTCGATCAGCCAAACACAAACTTTCCTCGCTCGCCTCGCGCGTGCGAGGCTCGCGATACGCTCCTAGTGTCGCGGGGCTTGCCCCGCTCCGGGCCTTCCTGGTGTCGCGGGGCCAGCCCCGCTCCCGCCTTCGGCCCACGTCTCCACGCAGCGGGTTTTACCTACATGGTTTCGGTTTTTTCGCAGCGCGTTTTGCCTTTGGCGGTCCTGGCCGTCGCTATCGTGTCGGTGCCGTTTTTGATGCTTTCGCCGACCGGCCTGCCCCGGCTCCGGAATCTCGAAGAGGAGCGGCGCCAGGCCCACGAGGAAATCTCTCGCCTAGGTAGCCAGATCACCGCCCTGCGCGCCGAGGTCGCGCGCATCAAGAGCGATCCGGCCGCTGTAGAGCGCGCCGCCCGCGACGAGCTGGGCCTCGTCCGCACGACCGAGGTCGTGTTCCAGTTTTCGGAATAGGCCTTTGGCGCGTCGGCTGCTAGCTTGAGCTGGTGACGGTCGAGCTTGCGCGCCGGCTGATCGAGAGTGGAGTCCCGCTGGCGGATATCGAAGCGGCGCTCTTGCTCGTCGTTGAGCGAGGTTTGTCCTTGCCGGAGGCGCTGGCGGAGCGCGACCCGGGCCTGCTTTCCCGAGTCGAGCAGGAGCTTGCCCGGTCGGAGCTGCCGTCGGTCCTGACCGTCAGGGCGTCGCCCGAGCTATTCGCGCGCCTGCCCGTAGGGTTGTGCCGGCGGCTCCTAGCCGTGCCGGTGCACGTGGATCCGAGAACCGGCCGCGTGGACGTCGCGGCGGTCGAGCCGCTCGACCCGCACATCGGCCAGGAGTTCGCGTACCACCTGGATCAGCCCGTTCGGGTGCTGCATGCCTCGCATGAGGCCGTCAAAGCCGCGCTGGAGCGTTTGCAGCGTGGAGCGAAAGTTTCGGCGTTGCCGCCCAGGCCGGCGCCCGAACGCAGCCTGAGCAGCGAAGCGCCGATCCCGCTGGTAAAAATCGACACCGGCGCGAGGAGTGACGCGCCGATCCCGCTGGTGCGCCGGTCGATGTTGCCTCCGCAGGCGCGCTCCCCCAGCGCGGTGCCCCCGGCTCGTTCGGCGCCCCCGAACCGCGGCGTAGCCGAGGCCGAGGGGATGGCGCTCAGCTGGCGCTCGAAGCCGCCGCCCGTCGACCTCGTGGCGGGCGCGGCTCAGCTCGATAAGCGCGCTGGCAAGCCGGCGTCGCTCCGGCCACCTCCCATTCCGAACACCGCCACCACGCGCGAGCGGTTGGAGGAGGCGGCCTCGCCGGAAGCCGTGCTCGAGATTCTGCGCGACTGCCTGGCGCCGGCGGCCTCCATCGTGTTCGCGATCAAGAACGCCAGCTTCGACGGCCGCGTGGCTTCGCCTTCGGTCGAAGAGCGCGTGAGTGCCAAGCAGCTCTCGCTCTTGTCGCACCAACCGAGCGTGCTCGAGACGGCCGTCAAATCGGGCTTCTATCTGGGGCCCATTCCCAACACCCCCAACCACCGTGAGCTGCGCGACGCACTACCCCCCGACTGGGCGAACGAGGTCTACGTGACCGTAGTCGTCGTGTCCGAGCGTCCGAGCTTGGTGTGGCTGCTGGCGGGCTTCGAGCAATCCCTCGACCTCACACGGCGCGCCGACGAGCTGGCGCTGGTCGCGGGCCGCGCGCTGGGGCGCATTTTGCGCCAGCGCAAACGCGGCAACTAGGCGCCAATGTCGGGCGATCGCAAAGCGCGCTTTCAGGCTCAAGTTCAGGCCGAAACCGGCAAAACCCCGGCCGAGCTGAGCAGCCGTACGCCGGCCGGTGTCGAGCGGCAGCTGGTGTACGACGCCCAAGACACGCAAGGGCTACCCGAGCTCGACGCGCTGCCGGGTCAATACCCGTTCACGCGCGGCCTCCGAGCCAGCATGTACGGTGGGCGGCCTTGGACGATCCGCCAGTACGCCGGCTTCTCGACGGCCGAAGAATCGAACGCGTTCTACAAGGCGTGCCTGGCGGGCGGACAGAAGGGGTTGAGCGTCGCCTTCGATTTACCGACGCATCGCGGCTACGACAGCAGCGACGAACGTGCGCGCGGTGACGTCGGCAAGGCTGGCGTTGCCATCGACAGCGTCGAGGACATGAAGCGGCTGTTCGACGGCATTCCGCTCGGCGACGTGAGCGTGTCGATGACCATGAACGGCGCGGTGTTGCCCGTGCTGGCTTGCTACGTGGTCGCGGCCGAAGAGCAGGGTGTGGCGCTCGGGCGGCTCAGCGGCACGATGCAGAACGACATTCTCAAGGAGTTTCTGGTCAGAAACACCTACATTTACCCGCCGGCTGCGTCGCTGCGCATCTGTGCCGACGTCATCGAGTACGCCAGCCGTGAGCTGCCGAAGTTCAACCCGATTTCGATCTCTGGCTACCACATGCACGAAGCTGGCGCGACGGCGGAGCTGGAGCTGGGGCTCACGCTGGCCGACGCGCTCGAGTACGTGCGCGCCGTGAGCGAGCGCGGTCTCGGCATCGATCAATTTGCGCCGCGCTTGTCGTTCTTCTTCGGCATCGGCATGGACTTCTTCACCGAGATCGCCAAGCTGCGCGCGGCGCGCCAGCTGTGGGCGAGCCTCTTGCAAGAGCGCTACGCTCCCAAAGATCGCCGCTCGCTCGAGCTGCGCACGCACTGCCAGACGTCGGGCATCAGCTTGTCCGCGCAAGATCCGTTGAACAACGTGGTGCGGACGGCCTTCGAGGCGTTGTCGGCGGTGTTGGGCGGAACGCAGAGCCTGCACACCAACGCCTTCGACGAAGCGCTGGCGTTGCCGAGCGACGCTTCGGCGCGCGTGGCGCGCGCGACGCAGCTGATTTTGCAGCACGAGACCGGCGTGCCCGGCGTCGTGGATCCGCTGGGTGGCTCGTACTTCATCGAGAAGCTGACGCACGACTTGGCCGAGCGCGCTCGCGCGGTGCTGGCACAGGTCGAAGCCGCCGGTGGCATGGTACGAGCCATCGAGAGCGGCTTGGCCCAGCGCCTGATCGAAACGTGTGCTGCGGAGCGCCAGGCGCGCATCGACCGCGGCGAGGACGTGATCGTTGGTGTCAATCGCTTCCAAAACGCCGAGCAAGCGCCGGTCGAGCTGCGTCACGTCGATTCAGCGCGCGTCCGAGAGCTGCAAGCTGCGCGGTTGAACGAGGTGAAGCGCCTTCGTGACGCCGCAGAGGTGGCGCGGCTGCTGGCGGAGCTGGGCGAGGTCGCTCGCGCTGGCGGCAACTTGGTGCCGCCTACCGTGGCGGCCGTGCGAGCGCGTGCCACGCTGGGCGAGGTCTCCGAGGCGCTCGCCCTCGTGTTTGGCCGCCACGCCGCGATGAGCCATGCTGTGCGAGGCGTGTACCAGAAGCAGTTCGAGAGCGACGAGGACTGGCAAAAGCTGCGCCAGCGCACGGCCGCGCTGGCCAAGCGCTTCGGACGGCAACCGCGCATGTTGGTCGCCAAGCTGGGCCAAGACGGCCACGATCGCGGCGCCAAAATCGTCGCCTCCGGCCTGGCGGATTTGGGCTTCGATGTCGACTTGGGGCCGCTGTTTCAGACGCCAGCCGAGGTCGCGCGGCGCGCGGTCGACGGTGACGTGCACCTGCTCGGCATCTCGTCTCAAGCCGGCGCTCACGACGAGCTGCTGCCGGCGCTCCTGCAAGAGCTGGCCGCGCTCGGAGCGTCGGACATCGGCGTCGTGCTGGGCGGCATCGTGCCCGCTCAAGATCGCGAGCACTTGCTGCAGCTGGGGGTCAAAGCCGTGTTCGGTCCGGGTAGCTCGCTGCCCGGCATGGCCGCGGAGCTCTTGGGCTTGCTCGAGCGCCAGGCAGACGGAGCCGACGGAGGCGACAGAGGGCCGAGTGGCGGCGGCTGAGCTCGGCGAACGGCTGCGCGCTGGGGACCGACGCGCGCTCGCGCAAGCCATCAGCCTGGTCGAGAGCACTCGGGCCGATCACCGAGCGCAGGCTGAAGCGCTGCTCTCGGAGCTGTTGCCGTTCACGGGCGGCTCACACCGCGTCGCGCTGACGGGGCCGCCCGGGGCCGGTAAGAGCACGCTGGTCGACGCCTTGGGTGCGCAGGCGCTCTTGGCGGGGCAGCGCGTCGCTGTCTTGGCCATCGATCCTGCCAGCGCCGTGAGCGGCGGCAGCCTTCTGGGCGACGCCGTGCGCATGCAGCGCCTGGCGGCTTCCGAGCGGGTGTTCTTGCGCGGCAGCTCGAACGCCGCGACGCTTGGCGGCACCGCGCCCGGCACTCGCGAAGCGGTGTTGCTGTGCGAGGCTGCCGGCTTCGAGCTGGTCTTGGTCGAGACCGTCGGCGTTGGACAGGCCGAGCAAGCGGTGCGCGACATTTGCGACACCGTGTTGATGCTCACGTTGGCTGGCGCAGGCGACGAGATTCAGGGGCTGAAGCGCGGGCTGCTCGAGGTCGCCGACGCCGTGCTGGTGAACAAAGCCGATGGGGCGGGGGAGCCGCTGGCGCTGGCGTTCGCGCAGGAGTTGGCGGGGGCCTTGAGCCTGCTGCGCCGCGACGGCGCCACCCATGTGACCGCCGTGAGCGCGCAAACCGAGCGCGGCGTGCCCGAGCTACTGAACTGGCTGGCAGCTCGCGCCACGGCGCTGCGCGCGAGCGGCGAGCTTTCGTGCCGGCGGCAGCAGCAGCTGGAGCGAGCCTTCTCGGCTTCGCTGTCGCGCGAGCTGTTGCTGCGCGTTGCCGAGGACGAGCGCGCACGTGCGCTGCTGCCCAGCCTGGAAGCTGCCGTAAAGTCAGGCAATTTGCTGCCTACGGCGGCGGCGCGGCAGCTGGCCGACGCGCTTTTCGACACCTCGGGCTGAGACTCGTCTGGTCGTGAATGTCTGCTCCTGCTGCAACGTCTTTTTGTGCTGACGATCGGTCACGCTGAGGGCGCCGGGACGATGAGCAGCAGACAAGCCAAAGGAGTGGTTCAGTGACGGCAGAAGCTCGTGAACAGCTGCTCGACTACATCGCGAACCCGGCGACTCGCTCATCGCTCCACGCCTACGTCCGCCGCCGTGGACTGGCAGACAGCGCCGACGACCTGGTTCAGACCGTGCTCTGCGACGCGCTGGCGGTCGAGGCGGTGCCCGAGCGCAACTCCGAGCTGCCGCGTTGGCTCACCGGCATCGCTCGCAACAAAGTCGTCGACGAACGTCGTCGCCGCTCACGCTGGAAGCGCGCCGATCTACCCGAAGAGCCTGAAGCCCCGCCGCGCTCCAGCGAAGCGCGCGATTTGCTGCATCGCATCGCGCGCGAAGTCGTGGAGCCAGAAGAGCGCCGGGCTCTCGACTGGCTGGTGCGCGAGCACGAGGGCGACTCGCTCTACCTCATCGCGCTCGACCAAGCGCTCGAACCGAATACGCTGCGCCAACGCATCTGTCGGCTGCGGAAATCACTGCGGGCTCGCTACTTGGTGGCGCTGCTCGCAATGCTGGGCCTCGGGGGCGCTTGGGGGGCCATGCCAGCCGCGCCCGAGCTGAGCCCGGCCAGCGTGACCGAGCAGCTGTCACCTTACGCGGGCACGTGGCGCGTCACGGCCACCACGCCCGCCAAGTACCAAAGCCTGGGGCTCACCGTGCACATCGACGGCGGGCATGTGCGCGTGGTCGGGCCGACCGAAGCGCTGTCGCGCGAGCTCACGATCCAGAGCGTCAGCGAAGATCGCGTCACGCTGCGCTCCGGCAGCTCGGTTTGGGTCGCGCGGCTCGAAAAGCTGGGGCCCAACCGGCTGCGGCTCTCGACGGCGCGAGGCGCCGTCGAGTTGTCGCGCTGAGGGCTCGCGCGCTGAGCCGAGCTACTTCTTGGCCCGCGCGGCCATGAAGTTTTCGACCGTGCGCGTCGTCATGGTCGCGTTCATCACTTCGGGCAACGCCAAGAGTTCTTTGTGGAGCGAGATATTGGTGCGAATCCCGCCGATGATGAACTCGTCGAGCGCGCGCTGCATGCGCTTGAGCGCCTGCTCGCGCGTCGACGCGTGCACGATGACCTTGCCGAGCAGCGAGTCGTAGTTGGACGGCACGGTGAAGCCGCCGAACACGCCCGAGTCGACGCGCACGCCGGCGCCTCCGGGCGGGTGATACTCTGTGATCTTGCCGGGCCAAGGCGCGAACGTGGCCGGATCTTCGGCCATGATGCGGCATTCGATGGCGTGGCCGCGGAACTTCCACGGGCGCGTGTCGGGGATCTCCAGCTTCTCTCCGGCCGCCGCGCGGATCTGCTGCACCACTAGGTCGATGCCGGTGGTCATCTCCGTCACGGGATGCTCCACCTGCACGCGGGTGTTCATCTCCATGAAGTACAGCTCGCCGTCGCCCATCAAGAACTCGAGCGTGCCGAGCGTGGTGTAACCGGTCTCCAGGATGGCACGGCGAATGACCTCGCCCATCTTGGCGCGCAGCTCGTCGGTCATGGCCGCGCTGGGCGACTCTTCGACGAGCTTCTGGTTCTTGCGCTGCAGCGAGCACTCGCGCTCACCCAGGGTCCAGACCTGGCCGTGTTTGTCGGCCAGCGCCTGAAACTCGATGTGCCGGGGGCGCTCGACGAAGCGCTCCAAATACATCTCGGGGTTGCCGAAGGCCTGCATGGCTTCGGACGTCGCCGACTCGAAGGCGCGCCGCACCTGATCGATGCCGCGCACGATGCGCATGCCGCGGCCACCGCCGCCGGCGCGCGCCTTCATCATCACCGGGAAACCAACGCGCTCGGCCTCGGCCTCGGCGTGCTCGACGTTTTTCAGCGCTTTGCTGCCGGGCAGTAGCGGCAAGCCGTACTTCTCGGCTGCCTCACGGGCGCGGATCTTGTCGCCCCACAGGCGCATGGCGTCGGCGCTAGGACCGATGAAGCTGATACCGCAGCTCTCGACCACCCGCGCGAACTCGGCGTTCTCGGACAAGAAGCCGTAGCCCGGGTGAATCGCGTCGGCCGCGGTGATCTCTGCGGCGCTGATGATGGCCGGAATGTGCAGGTAGCTCTTGGACGCCTGAGCCGGGCCAATACAAACCGCTTGGTCGGCGAAGCGCACGTGTAGCGCGCCAGCGTCGGCCTCGGAGTGCACGGCGACGGTCTGGATACCGAGCTCTTTGCAGGCGCGAATGACGCGCACCGCGATCTCACCGCGATTGGCGATCAGTACTTTTTTGAACATCAGCCCTTCTTCAACTTGAAGAGCTTCTGCCCGAACTCCACGCTCTTGCCGTTCTCGACCAAGATGTCGAGGATCGTACCGGCGGCGTCGCTCTCGATCTCGTTCATCAGCTTCATCGCCTCGATGATGCAGAGCGCTTGGCCCTGCTTCACGCTGGAGCCAACCTCACAGAAGTTAGCCGCGTCCGGTCCGGGCGCGCGATAGAAGGTGCCGACGAAGGGCGAGGTGATGAACACCACGCTCGGGTCGTTGTCGTCACTGATCTTAGCCGCGGCGGCCGCCGCGGCAGCCGTGGCTGCAGCCGTCGGCGCTGCAGCGAGCACGGGCGCAGCGTGAACGACCTGGGCGGCCTTCTTGCCGAGAGACAGGCGCAGCTTCAGCTGCTCGTCCTCGTACTCGAACTCGGAGACGTCGCCCTTTTCGAGGGTCTCGAGCAGGCTCTTCAATTGCTCTAGCGAGATTTGCATGGTGTCTTGTTCGCCTCGTGCGGGCTCTCTGGCCGGCGAAGGCGGCGCACGTTAGCTCAGGGGACCGCTTGTGCCAACGGTTCCGCCACGGCTTCGTCAGCTTGTTTTTTCAGCCTGAATCGGCAGGGCGGTCGCGTCGTGCCGCGCTGCGGCACGCGCTGGACTTCTTGGAGGAGACGGGCTTCGAGGCCGGGAGCTTGGTTCAGCCTGCCAAGCGGCGGAGTAGAGCCTCGAGAGCGGTGCGATAGGAGTCCGGGCCGAAGCCAGCCACCTTGGCTACGCAGGCTGCGGCGATCACCGACACGTGCCGGAACGCTTCGCGCGCCTCGGGGTTCGAGATGTGCACCTCGACTACCGGCAAAGGTGAGCCCTTGATGGCGTCGTGCAGCGCGAACGAGGTGTGCGTGTACGCGCCCGCGTTGATCAGGATGCCGGCGAAGCCGTCATCACCAGCGCTGCCGATCCAACCGACCAGGTCGCCCTCGTGGTTGCTCTGGCGACAAACGACCTCCGCGCCCTGAGCTTTGCCTAGCGCGGCCAAGCCGTCGTGGAGCTGCGGCAGCGTAGTGTGCCCGTAAATATGCGGTTCTCGTGTGCCGAGGCGGTCCAGGTTCGGACCGCTCAACACCAGAATCTTCAGCTTGTTTTTCCGGGGCGCGCTGCGACGCGGAGCGCCGCCACTCTTCACGCCTCGAGCTCCTGAGCCAAGCCCGGCGCCATCACGCGCAAGAGGTAGCGGCCCTTACCCAGGTTGCCCTCGGGCGACATCGTCATGGCCACGAAGTAGGTCTCGTTGATGACGCGCACGAGCGTCACCATCTTCTCGCTGCGGAACGAGACCTCGCTGGTCGCGCCAGCGTCGAGCATCTCGGTCGCGCGCTGGATGGCCTTGACCACCACGCTCACCTCGGCGCCGACGACCTCGATGTCGAGGGCGGCGCCGTCACGCGCGTAGCTCTCGAGCGGGATGCCTTCGAAGTCCATGAGTAGCCCGGCAATGCCGCCGTCGGTTCCCGTGACTGCGCGCTCCAGCGCCTCTTTGAACATGGCCGTCAAGACTAGCGGGTTTTGCCGATTCGCGTGAATTTTCGCCAGCAACCACGCGGTGATGCGACAAGATAGGCTGGTGGGCCGAATATGGGAGCGAAAAAAGCGCGAAGGCGAGGCTTGCGGCCCGCTCCTGGCTGGGCCAATGCCGGATAAGGCGGGGCCGGCGCGAGCAGACTGTCCCAGTTGCTTCGCTGCGCTTGACCCTGCCGATACCGAGCGGCTACCTTGCCCGTCCGCCCGAGGGACCACCTCTATCGGTCCCAAACGAGCGAGAAGGTAGCCGTCTCCGATGCGCGCGCGAGCGGGGGATCCGCCCCGCACAATGACCCAGAAAATCCTCGCCGGTCGCGCGGATGATCCTCAGCTTTCTGCCGACCTGCCCAAGGTGAAGGTCGACCAGGTGATCCTGGCGCGCGATCCCGATCGCGTGCTTGCGGAGATCGCTCTGCTCGGCGGCAAGAAGTGTGTGCCCGAGGTCGGCATCGCTTACGACACGCGCTGCGTCACGCAGGTCAGCGATCCGCGACCTGGCATCGGTGCTCGCGCCTACCGCGACGCCCTGGCGCTCGGCATGCTGGTGGCTCGCCCAGGTATCGGCTTCCCGGCTCAGGTCCACCTCGAGCGTTTTGGTAGCCCCGCCCGCCTCGCTCTTACGGACGAGCCGCGCCTGGCCGCGCTGGGTGGCGCCGGCATGCTCACGTTGGTCGCCGCCCCCGCTCAGCTGGCCGAGGCGCTGGTCACGGGTGCCGCGCTCCTGCGTCCTCCGCGCAGCGTGCAGGTCTTGTTGTCCGGTCGCGTTCGCCCGTTCGTCTGCGTGCGCGATGTCGGCCTGGAGCTGATCCGTCGCGGCTTGGGCGACGCTATTCGCCGCATCGATCTCGAGCACGGCGCGCCGGTCGTGATCGAGTTCGCCGGTCCCAGCGCGCGGCTCTTGTCCGTCTCCGAGCGCGCGATTTTGGCCGCCCTGGCGCCGCAGCTGGGCGCCGCGGCCTCCGTCTTCGTCAGCGATGAGAAGACGGAAGTGTATTTGCGCGATCAGCGCCGCTCCAAGGCCCACCGCAGCCTCCTGCCCGATCCGGGCGCGCCGTGTGACGACGTCATCACGGTGGACCTGTCGGCGGTCGACCCGCTCATCTTGGATGAGGACGGCGTGGTCAAGCCGGTACGAGAGCTGGCGGGCAAGCCCGTCAGCCAAGTCATCCTCGGTGGCGACTCGGGCGCCTCGCTGCGCGATCTGCTGGCGGCCGCTGCGCTGCTCAAGAGCAAGCGCGTCCCGCCCAAGCTCGATCTGCTGGTCGCGCCCCCGTCCCGCCAAGCGCTCGAGGTGCTGGCGCAATCGGGCGCGCTGGTCGATTTGATCGCGACCGGAGCTCGTCTCATCGAGCCTGACTCGCGCCTGCTCACGGGCGAGCTGTACCCGCCGCCCCCCACCGGCATCTCGATGCGCGCGTTCGACGCCGAGCCGACTGCGCCGCACTTGGAGCGCGCGGTGGTGGCGTCGGCCGAGACCATCGCCTTCGCGGTCGCGACCGGCGCCGTGGGCGATCCGCGCTCGTTCAAGCGCCCCGTGCGCGTGACGGTGCCGCGCACCCTGCCCACCGACGACGTCTTGATCGTGCGCAAGGCCAAGGGCAAAGGTAAAGAGGCCGACGGCACCAAGGTGCCGGCACCCGAAGCCCTCAAGTCTCACGGCTTCTCGGGCGTGACCACGCTGGCCGTCTCGAGCACGCGCGGCGTGCCGACTCAGCCCAGCGCGCTGGTCTTGGAGTCGCTCGACGACGTGCGTTGGGTCGCCCGGCGCGCAGCCGAGCTGGCAGAGAACGTGCGGGTCGTCATTGCGCCATTCATCCCGACGTCGCTCGTGCCCCTGCTGTCGGGGCTGGGCATCTTGGCGCTCCGCGCCGAGCTCGAAACGCTCAAGAAGCTGAAGACTCTGCCCTCCTTGGTCGTCCCCGAGCCGGAGAGCTGGGACGGCAAGGCTACGATTTCGGCGCAGGCCGGCGGACAGTCAATCGACTTGAATCTGCTGCCGGTCGGCGTCGAACGCGATTGGACCCGCACCGGAACCGCTCGCAGCGCCGCGCCCCTGGCGAAGCGCTGAGGAGATGGACTATCGTCGCGCCCGTGAAGACGGGACTTTTTGCGTCGTGCTTTGTCTTGGGGCTTGCCCTTACCGCGGTCGCCTCGGCGGCTGACCCAGCGCCCGCTACCGAGCCCAAGGTCTCGGTCGAAGCGAAGGAGGGGCCGGCTAGCGCCGCCAAAGCCAGCAACGGCAGCGACGCGCCCGCCGACGGTGCTCCCGCGCAGCCCAAGCAGACGTCCTCCGAGCTTTCGGCGGCGACTCGCGACGAGCACAGCGAGGCCGAAGACAAAGGCGGCACCGAGCAGGCAGACGAAAAGTTCGGTCACGGCATGCAGGTTGGTCTGCGCGCGGGCGTCACTGGCGGCTACCGCGTGATCTTCCGCTACGACAAGTCGCCGTTTTGCCACCAGCCCAAAGCAAACAAGTTGGACAAGGACCAACAGAAGTTCTGCGGCAACGCGGCGCCCATGGCACTGGACGTCGCATTGAGCTTTGGCGTGCTCGATTTTGCCGAGCCGTACGCTTGGGCGCGCTTCGGGCTCGCGGGTGAAAGTTCGACCAACACCGAGGCCTTGATGGCATTCGGCGTGGGCGCGCGCATCTACACGATGAGCGACTCGAAGTTCAAAATCTTCGTCGAGCCAGCGGTTGGTATGGAGATCGAGGGCGGCGCTGGCAATCCGCAGTGGAATTTCGCGGGCATGGTCAAGCCCGACTACAAGAAAGACTTCTTGTTCCACCTCGGCGTCGGCCCGCAATACGACTTTGCCCGCGCTTTCGGCCTGTACCTGAACGCGGGCCTCACCACCGGCGTCTTGCGCTACATCCACACCCAGCTCGAGGTGAGCTTGGGCGCGCAAGTTCGCGTTCCCTAGGCGGCGCATGTCGGACGGCGCGCGTCCGTTTCGGATCCTCGGGCTCCAGCAGATCGCGATTGGCGGTTTGGAGCGAGGTCCGCTGCGTCACCTGTGGAGCGATCTGCTCGGCGTGCAGCAAGTGGGGACTTACCAAAGCGCAGCCGAGAACGTGATCGAAGACATCTTGCGGGTCGGACCCGCTTCGGCGCCGGTCGAGATCGACCTGATGCAGCCGATCGATCCGGCCAAGGCGCCGCGCGTGCACGAGCCGCCGCTGAACCACGTGGGGCTGTGGGTAGACGATCTGCGGGCCGCCTACGCTTGGCTCGAGGCGCGCGGCGTCCGCTTCACGCCTGGCGGCATTCGGCCGGGAGCCGCGGGCCACGACGTGTGTTTCATCCATCCCAAAGCCAGCGCCGAGCGTCCGGAGTCGGGACAAGGCGTGTTGATCGAGCTGGTGCAGGCACCAGCCGATGTCGTGACCCAGCTCAGCCGGCCGTAGCCGCGACCGTGAGGTAGCGGATGATGGCCTGAGCCTCCGAGTCGCTCAGCTTCACGCCGTTCTTGCTCCTCATCTCCGTCACCTCGGCCTGCCACTGCGCGGGAGCGAGCTCGAGCGGGCGCTTGAGCGCGTGACAGCTGCCGCAGCGGCTTACGTACAGCGTGCGGCCGTGGCTCAGCTCGCTCAGCGTGACGTCGGGGAAGTGCGCGCTGCCGCGAGCCTGATCGGCGGCGGTTGGCTCCGGAAAGGGCGAGCTGCCGCCGCAGGCCGACAAAGCAGCGAGAACACCGATCAGCCAAAAGCGTGATTTCATAGCCGGAACCCCGCCAGCAGTCGCACTTCCAGCCGCTCGTGCTCGTTCAAGTCGAGGCGGCTGTCAGCGCTCTGGCCCGAGAACGCCAAGAGCTGTGGCTGCACGCCCAGCGCGGCCCAGCAGTTTTGGCCCGCAAAGCGCGCCACGGGACCGCCGAACAACGTGGCGCTGTCGGCTTGGCCGGCCACGCCCAGCGGCGCCCGCAGCTCCAGACCCAAGCTGACTCCATGGGGCAGCGCGTAGCCGGCAGCCAGCGACGGCTCCAGCACCAACGCGGTCTCGAGCGCGGAGCCTTCGGAATTGCGCACCGGCGCGAATGCGAGGTCAGCGCCCGCGTTGGCGGCTAGCAGCCACTTGCCGACGCGGCGATCCAAGATCAACTTCGCCGTGAGGGCGCTCTGCCGCGGGCCAAGGCTGGTCTGCAGGTAAAGCGCGGAGCCGAGTAGATCTGCCGCCGAATCGCTCAGCTGGTACGAAAGCTCGCCCGAGACGCCCGCGAGCTCCGAGCTCGTGACGCGCTGAAGCTCGCGGGTCAGCGAGTCTCGAACGACGTCCTTCGTTTCGGTCGAGAAGTTCCAATACAGCGCCAGCTGCAGGCCCGGGGCGACGCCGTGCGCGAGCTGCAGGCGGCCGTCGATCGCGCTGTAGTAGCGGCTCCGTCCGGCGCGGAAGGTACTCCAAGGCCTGAGCTCGGACTCACCGGGCGCCAGCACGCGCGACTCGTGCGTGTACACGAAAGTGCGTTCGCCCGCTTTGGCGGGGGAGCTGAACAGCGGCGCGCTTGCGACTAGCGACGCGGCGAGGAGGGCGAAGCGCATTGCGAGAGCTTCGAACCTAGCTTTCTGAAAATGAAAGTCAATGTCAGGTCGCCGGGCCGAGCGGAATCAGCCCAATTGTGGCCAAGACCACGCGCGTTGGCTGCTGGGACTCGGCCACGATGGCGCGCAAGCGCTCGTAGTAGTCGAGGTGCGCCTGGCGTACCCGCCCGAGATCGGCGTCGGAGATGGCAAACAGGTTGTAAGAGGCCAGGCCGTCCGGGGGGAGCCCGTGCTGGTGGAGCGCGCCGGCCGCGGCCTGAAACCAATGCTGCTTCAACGCCAGGTTGCCGGCTGGATCTTGCCGAGTGTCGACAGCGAGCACGCGCGCGACCCGAAATCGCCCCTGCCTTCGCTGGATCTGCTTGGCGCGCAGCAGGGCTGCCAGGCACTTCTCTTCTTGCTCGAGCGTCAGGCCGGTGCATCCCGCAATGAAGCCCGGCATGTGGCGCGGCAGCGCGCGGTACTGCTCGAGCTCGAGCGCGCGCAGCACGGCGTGGGCCCAAGGCATGCGGTAGGCGAGCCCGCGCTGTTCTTGCAAGTCTCGGTAGGCGGGCGCCACGCTGGGCAGGGCTTCGGGGGGGGCGACCTCGGCCACGAAATCGAGCGCGCGCTGCGTCGTGACCTCCAAGAAGGCGAGCAGTTGCGGCAAGCGCGGCTCGGTGCTGCCAGCGAGCCAGCGCGCCACCGTGTTGCGATTCACGCCCAGGCTCCGGGCCAACTCGGCCTGCGGCCGGTCGCGTGCCAGCGCGTTGAGCCAGGAGCCGACCAGCGCGCGCGTGGAGCCGCCGCGACAGGGCGCAAAGCGGCTGAGCAGCTGCTGCGGCGGCTGCCCCGATAGCCGCAGAAGTTCCATGAAGTCCGAGGCGCTCGGGTAGCGGCTGCCGCTCTCCCAAGCGTGCAGCACGTTGCTGGTGCGCTTCAAACGTCGGCGGGTGGCGGTCTGGGAGCGACGACCGCGCAGCGCGCGAACCAGCTCTCTGGAGGCCAATTCGTAGTCCATATAGCGCAAAATATAGCAGCGCGAGGCCAAACTGGCGCATAGAACGTTCGAAAGTGCACTAGCGCGAGCGCCGCGGAGCTGGGATGGTGTGGGGCAGATGCGCTTTGGCTCGCTGCTCACCGGGTGTTTGGTTGCGCTGCTCGCGCTTGCGTCGGTTGGTTGCCTTAGTGGCCAGACTGGCTCGCCTGACTGCGTGGGCTCGACGTCGTGCCTGTGCGACCGACTTTATGCGGGCGGCGTGCTGCTGCGCGTTCATGGCGAAAGCCAGGAACCGGGCAAGCTGGTTGCCGTCGTCGACGCCTTGCTCTCGCCCTCGGATCAGACGCTCGATCTGGCCATTGGCGATCGCGTCGGAGGTTCCGTGCTCGCCGAGCTACCGTGCGCGCCCGAGCGAGAAATGGGGCAGCTGGCAGGCCAGGAGCTGTTCGTGCTCTACAGCCCGGCCGGCTCGGGTCAGCACCTCAATTGTCCGGAGTTCCTCGGCTGCGCGGACGCAAACTGCAAAGGCCTCGCGGACCCCGAGCTGCCGATGTGTTGGGACATGTGCCAGGCCGATTCGATGGAAGCGTGCGCGGATCGGCGCGAGGCCGCCTTGTTGGACGGAGTCTTCGGTTGGGTCGTGCCGTGGGGCGATCAGCTGGCGTTCGGAGGCGGCAAGACCTTGTCCAGCGCGGATCTGGTCGTCGTTTCGGACGTGAACACTTGCCTCGAGCGCTTTCCGGCCGATCCCGCTCCGCCGTGCCAAGACACGCAGACGATCGGCTGCTCCCTGGCGCAGCCCGCCGAGCGACCCAGCTGGGCTTGGGGCGGCGCTTTGCTTGCGTTTTTGGGGCTAGCCGTCGGAGCGCGTCGCTGGGGCGGTCGCCAAGCGCCGTCGCGCGCCGTGCGCTAGCAAGATACTCGCGGAGACGGCGGCACCTACGGCGCAGACGGCAAAGACACCGCGGGTGCCTGCCGCTTCGGTGAGCCAGCCCAAGACCAGGTAGCCGCTCGTAGAGCCGATGCGCTGCGCGTTCGAGTACAGGTTGGTGGCCGAGCCTGGCTGGTCGGGCAAGAAGTCTTGAAAGAACGTGATCGCGATGCCGGACGTGACCGCCACGATGGCCGCGCTCAGCACCTGTACCGGATAAACCTGCCAGGGCGCGCGCACCGAGGCCAAGAGCGCGTAGTAGACGATGCCCAGCGCGAACACGCCTTGAATCAGTCTTCGCGCAGGCCAGCGCCCTGCCAGCACGCCCGCCAGCAACATCAACGGCAGCTCGAAGAAGGGCGCGACGCTGTAGGCGATGCCGACGTCGTGCTCGGTGCCGTGCAGCGGGCCCAGCAGCAGGAGCGGCAGGTTCATCATGCCCATCGACGAGCAAGCGAAGAACACGACGAACGCCGCGAAATGCGCGAGCAGACCCGGAGCCTTGAGCGCCTGACCAAACCAGCTGCTGCTGCGTGCCGCTAGGCCTTCTGCGGGCGGAACGTGCGGTACGAAGGCCGCGACCAGCAGCCCGAGCAGCGCAAAGAATGCCGACGCCACCAAGAACAGGCCGCGAAACCCTGCCCATTGCATGAGCCAGGCCGCGATGGCTGGCCCGACCGTCCACGACAGCGCGAAGAACAGCCGGAACACGTTCATGTACAGCGGGATCTCGCTCGGCGCGATGCCGCGCCGATTGAACAAGTCACGCGCCAGCGCGAACAGCTGCGAAAACGTGACCGAGGCCAACCCCAGCACGAGCACGCCCACGAACGAGAGCCAGGCGATGTCGCGCACGAACGCGTAGGCGAGGTAGCCCAAGCAGCCGGCAACCGAGCCAACCAAGAGCACGCTGCGCCGCGACCAACGCGCGTCCGACCAGCGCGCCAGCACCGTGCTGAGCGCGATGGCGCCCAGCGAGTTCGCTGTCAGAAATAGGCTGAAGGGCACGGGGCGTAGGCCGAGCTCGCGAGTTCCGAACAGCGACATGAACGGAATCACGAACGAGTAGGCGACGCCGACGAGCACGTTGGCGAGCAGCAGCACGCGCAGATCGCGATCGGCCAGCAGTCGGCGAACGAACCCCAGGGCGCGTTTCAGCAAGGTCGCTCGAATCAGGCGCGCTGGCGGGGCGGCTTGCGCCCGACCTGCTCGGCGGCGAAGGCGCTCGGGCAAAGCTCGGCAGCAGGGCAGGCGCTGCAGGCGGGCTTGCGCGCCGTGCAGATGCGGCGACCATGGAAAATCAGCGTGTGAGACAGCGGATCCCACAGCGTGCGGTCGAACAGCTTCATCAGGTCCTGCTCGATGTCCACGGGCTCGGTGTGCTGGGTGAGGCCCAAGCGCTGGCTGATGCGCTGCACGTGCGTGTCGACGACGACGCCTTCGGGCATGCCGAACGCGACGCCGAGCACCACGTTCGCGGTCTTGCGCCCAACGCCCGGCAGCTTGACCAGCTCGTCCAGCGTGCGCGGCACCTGTCCGCCGTGCTTTTCGAGCAACAGCTTGGACAGCCCGATGATGTTCTTGGTCTTCTGACGGAACATGCCGATCTTCGACAGCACCTGCTCGACCTCGCTGGGGTCGGCGGCCGCCAGCTGCTTCGGTCCAGGCCAGCGCCGAAATAGCTCCGGCGTGATCTTGTTGACCATCACGTCGGTGCTCTGCGCGGAAAGCACCGTGGCGACGATGAGCTCGAACGGGCTTTTGTGGTCGAGCTCACAGTGCGCGTCGGCGTGCCGCTCGCGAATCAACGCGTAGAGCCGACCTGCGTCGACCGGGCTCGGCTTGCCGCGCTTGGCCGCGGGTTTTGGCGCCAGCTTGGCCGCAGCTTTGGCGGCGGGCTTGGCGACGGCCTGGACCGTCGCCTTCATGGCTCTGAACGGCTTCTTGGCCGCCGCCGCTTTAGCTTTCTTGGCCGCCATCGCCGCCGGTTTCGGGCTCGGCCGAGCTCGGCTCGCTGCCCTCGTCTGACTGGCTCGGGCCTTCGCCTTCTCCCTGGTTGCTCGGGCCTTCGCCCTCGGGCGTCGCCGCTTCACCGTCGACGGGGCCGTCGTCGTCGAGGCCGGGCGCCGCGCCTTCGCCGATCGGCTCGATGGCGACGACGCGCTCGTCCTCGGCGATGCTCATCAGCTTGACGCCTTGGGTGTTGCGGCCGGTCTCGCGGATGCCTTCGACCGGCGTGCGGATGGTCTGCCCGCGATCGGTGATCAACATCACCTCGTCCGTCGGCTTCACCATCGCGATGCCCACGACCGGCCCATTGCGGTCGCTGCACTCGATCAGGATGATGCCCTTACCGCCGCGGTTTTGCTGCCGGAACTCGTCCAGCACCGTGCGCTTGCCATAGCCGCGCTCGCACACGGCTAGCACGAACTGCCGGTCGGGCTCGGTTCGAATCAAGCCGACTACCTCGTCGCCCTCGGCCAAGTCGATGGCCTTCACGCCGGCGGCGCCGCGGCCCATCGGGCGCACCTGCTGCTCGTCGAAGCGGATGGATTGTCCCGTCTTCGTGGCGATCAAGAACTCGGCCTTGCCGTCGGTTACGATGGCCGTGAGCAGCGAGTCGCCGTCGACGATCTTGACGCCGATGATGCCCTTCTCGCGGTAGTTCTCGTACTCGATGATCTCGGTCTTCTTGATCTGGCCGCCGCGCGTGATGGTCGTCACGTACCAGCCAGCTTCGATGGCCTTGACCTGCGCGATGGTCGCCACCTTCTCTTCGGGCGGAAGCTCGAGGAAGTTGACGATGGCGCGGCCCTTGGCGTTGCGGGCGGCCAGCGGAATTTCGTAGACCTTCTTCACGAACACCTTGCCGTTCGTGGAGAAGAAGAAGACGTAGCTGTGCGTGCTGCCGATGAACAGCTGCGTGACGAAGTCGTCGTCGCGCGCTTCCATCCCGCTCGAGCCCTTGCCGCCGCGCTTTTGGGCGCGGTAGGTCGAGACAGGCGTGCGTTTGATGTAGCCAGAGTGCGAGATGGTCACGACCATCTCTTCCTCTTGAATCAAATCCTCGATTTGAATCTCGGCTTCGTTGTCGACGATCTCGGTGCGGCGCTTCTCGCCGTGCTTGGTCTTGACCTCTTCCAGCTCGCCGACGATCAGCGCCATCAGCACCTTTTCGTCGGCCAAAATCGTGCGAAGACGCGTGATTTCGTCGGAGAGCGCGCCGTACTCGGCCGCCAGCTTCTCTTGCTCGAGGCCCGTGAGGCGCGCCAAGCGCATCTCCAAGATGGCCTTGGCTTGACGCTCGGACAGCCGGTAATCGCCGCGTTCACGCGCGGTCGTGATCTCCGACTCCGGGCGGCCTGCGCGGCGCACGAAGTCTTCCAGGCCCTTGAGCGGCAGCGCCATCAACGCCTTGAGCGCCACCTCGGGATCGCGCGATTGGCGAATCGTCTTGATCACCAAGTCGACCTCGGTGATGGCCATGCCCAGGCCCTCGACGATGTCGCGCTGGCCCTCGGCCTTGGCGAGCTCGAAGCGGGTTCGGCGGCTGACGACGTCGCGACGGTGCTCCACGAACAACCGCAGCGTTTCCTTCAGATCGAGCACGGCGGGGCGGCCGTCGACGATCGACAGGTTGATGATACCGAACGACGCTTGCAGATCCGTCATGCGGTACAGCTGATTCAAGACGACCGTCGGAAAGACGTCCTTCTTCAGCTCCAGCACGAGCCGCATGCCGTCGCGGTCGCTCTCGTCGCGCGCTTCACGGATGCCCTCGATGCGCTTGTCGCGCATCAGCTCGCCGATCTTGGCGTGCAGGCGGGCTTTGTTGACCTGATACGGAATCTCGGTGACCACGATCTGCTCGCGATCGGCCGAGCCCTGCACCTTTTCGACCTCGGTGCGGGCGCGCATGATGATGCTGCCGCGGCCGGTCAAATAGGCCTGCGCGATGCCGGAGCGCCCGTAGATCATGGCGGCGGTCGGGAAGTCGGGGCCGACCACGTGCTTCATCAGGTCAGCCACGGTGCTCTCGGGCTGGTTGATGAGCAGGATGGTGGCGTCGATCACTTCCGCCAGGTTGTGTGGCGGAATGTTGGTGGCCATGCCGACCGCGATGCCGCCAGAGCCGTTGACGAGCAGGTTGGGGAAGCGTGCCGGCAAAACGTCCGGCTCTTCCGACGACTCGTCCAAGTTGGGGGAGAAGTCGACGGTCTCCTTCTCGATGTCGGCCAGCAGCTCACTCGAGCTGCGCGCCAAGCGACACTCGGTGTAGCGGTAGGCAGCGGCTGGGTCACCGTCGACCGAGCCGAAGTTGCCTTGGCCGTCGACCAACATGTGACGCATCGAGAAGTCTTGCGCCATGCGCACTAGAGCGTCGTAAACGCTCGCGTCGCCGTGCGGGTGGTAGTTGCCGAGCACCTGACCCACGACCTTGGCGCACTTGCTGTAAGAGCCGCCCGGCGACAGGTTCAGGTCGCGCATGGCGTACAAAATACGCCGATGCACGGGCTTCAGGCCGTCGCGCACGTCCGGGATGGCGCGGCCGATGATCACGCTCATCGCGTAGTCGAGATACGACGTGCGCATCTCGTCTTGGATGCTGATCGGTTGCTCCGACGGATGTTGTGGCTCTCTGGGATCGTCTTGCATCGACTTCAGTCCTGTGCGGCTAGCGCACTCTGCGCAGCAGTTGGAAAACCACGACGAGCGCGATCAAAAACGCGATCCAAACCCACGGCTTCTGCCGGGGCTCGGGCGCCACGCTCGCCTTCTTCTGCTCCAAAACTTGTAAGCGTGTGTCGGCTTCGCGCAGCTGCTGCTCGACCTCACGCAAACGCTCGTCTACCACCGCCAGCCGGTCCTCGAGCATGAGCTCCAGCCGGTCCGCGGGTTTGCCGGCCGACAACAGCGTGTCGCTCGGCTCCGACGGGACGGGAGCTTCGGGCGGCTCTGCCGCGCGTGTGCTGCTGACGGGCAGCGGGGCTTCGAGCTCGGCCAACCCTGCCTGTTGCTCACCGCTGGCCCGCGGTGTGGCAGGGGGCCCGCTTTCAGCCGCGGGCGGCTCGGTGTCGTGCACGTCGGGTGCGGGCATCAGAAGAAGTTGCCGATAGTGAATTCGAACTGCGAAGCCTGCTCGTAAGAGAGCGGCTTGAAGGGGTAGCCCCACTCGAAGCGTAGCGGGCCTAGCGGCGAGAACCAACGGAAGCCGAAGCCGTAGGACGTGCGCAGGTTGGCGATGCTCGAAAGGCCCCGGAAACAGGGGCTGGTCTCTTCGTTGATCACGCCCTGGGCGGCCTTGCAGTAATTCTGCTCCAAGTTCCAGGCGTTACCGGCGTCGGTGAAGAGCACACCCTTCAGACCCACCGATTCGACGATCGGGAACTCCAGCTCCAGGTTCTGGAAGTACTGCAAATTGCCGCCAATGTTGGCGCCGTTCTGGATCGGCGGGCTGTTGGGATCTGTCGACGACGTGAGGGGCAGGCGCGGACCGACGCTGCGGAACTCGAAGCCGCGCAGGTCGTAGATGCCGCCCAAGAAGAAGCGCGCGAAGATCGGCACGCCCTCGTTCGAGGGGCTCGTGACGTGACCGAACTCGGTGTTCAGCTTGGCGACCACGCCCCAGAACAGCGGGTAGTAGAAACGACCCGTGAACTTGTGGCGAACGAACTCGTTCTCCGAGCCCAAGTAGCTTCCGGCAAGCTCGGTAGACGCTGACAGGTAGACGCCGGACGTCGGGAACAGCCGGTTGTCGCGCGAGTCGTAGGTCAGGCCGGGGCGGATGCTGGACGTGAAGCCGTCGTTGAACAGGTTGGCCAGCGGCAGGCGCTGGAACACGCTGATGTTCGACGACGTGCCGAGCAAGGGCGGCTGGCGATCGGTCGACACGGTGTCCTGCTCGCCGGTGTACGAGATGGAGGCGTACAGCTCGGGCTCGATCAGCGGGTAGCCCAGCGTGAACGAGCCGCCCAGGCTGGCCTGCGCGAAGTCGCGGTAGTAGCGCTGTTGATCGTACAGATTGACGCTGGCGTTGAACCTGCTGTCGAGGAAGTACGGCTCGAAGAAGCTGACGTTCACCAGCTGACGCAGGCTGGAGAACTGGCCCTGCAAGGACAAGCTCTGGCCGTTGCCGAACAGGTTGGCCTGCTGAATCTGCGCCGTGGCGATGAAGTTTTCGACGCTGGAGAAGCCGGCGCCGACCTGGAACGTGCCGGTCGGGCGCTCCGCCACCTCGATGTACACGTTCATCTTGTCGGGAGCCGAGCCTTGCTCCATCGACACGTCGACGCGCTCGAAGTAACCAAGGGCCGTCACGCGGCGCTTGCTCTTCTCGAGCTTGGTCTCGTGGAACAGTCCGCCTTCGTAGACCTCCAGCTCGCGGCGGATGACCTTGTCGCGGGTCTTGCCGTTGCCGCGCATCTCGATGCGCTCGAAGTACACGAGCGGGCCGCGCTCGACCGGCACGATCACGTCCACCTCGTTGGTGGCGGGGTCGAGCTGGGTCTGCGGGTTGGCGTCGACGTTGGCGTAGCCGTTGTCGCGGTACAGCGTGCGCAGCGCCTGCAGGTCCTCGAGCAGGGCTGCGCGGTTGAAGTAGTCGCCCGTCTTGGCGCGCACCATCATGCGCAGGTTGCGGCGGCCCCCGATCGGCTCGACCTCTTTGCCGCCCTCGCCGCGCTCGTACACCCGCAGCTGGCGGATCTTGTAGCGGGGGCCTTCTTCGATGGTGATCGTGATTTCGATGCCCGAGCGATCGGGCGTCAGCATGATGCGCGGCGTCGCGACCGACACGGCCAGAAAGCCGCGGTCGTAGTACATCGCGCTGATCACGGCGATGTCGCGCTCGAAGGCGTCCGCGCGGAAGGGGCCGCCCGAGCCGAACGCCATGATGCCGGGGTTACCGATGAACATCAGCGAGCGCAGCTCGTCGGTCGAGATGCTCTCGTTGCCGATGAACGTGACGCGCTTGACGCTGACTTGACCCTGCTCGCGGATCTTGAACTTGACCTCGACCTCGTTGTTCTTCTGAGGGACGGTCTCGCTCTCGACCTCGGCCAAGAAGAAGCCCTTCTCGGCGTACATGTCGCGAATCTTCTGGATGCTGCGGCGGATGGCCGGAGGGCTCAAGATCGTGTTGGCCTTGAGCTCGACGCCTTCTTTGAGGTCGTCCTTCTCGATCTCGCTGTTGCCCTCGAACGTGACGGCGCTCACGCTCGGTCGCTCGCGCACCACGAAGCGCAGAATCACGCCTTCTTGCAGGCGCTCGAGGTCGACCTCGATGTCGTCGAAGAAGCCGGAGCCGTACAGCTCGCGGACGTCTAGCGTGAGCACCTCGGGCGAGAACTCCTGACCTTGACGTTCGCGCAGGTAGGTGACGACGTCTTCGGGCGTGATGCGGCGGTTGCCCGCCACCACGATCTTCAAGATGGGCAGGCCGCGCGAAAGCTCCGCTTCGCTCTGTGGCAGCGGGGCTACGTTCGGCGCCGGGCCACCCGCCGCGCCCGGATCACCGGGCACCTGGGCTCGAGCCGCCGAGGGCAGAAGCAGCGCGAAAAAAACGGCTAAGAGAACGAAAAGCTTCTGCACGGAGATCGAGGTTTCTCGGGGGGAAAGCAGCAAACCGGGGCCTCGCGTTAGCCCAGACCAGCGCGGCCCTCAAGTTGGGCCAGTGAACGTTGAATAAACGCCAAAAATCCTGGGAAATTCGAGGGTTGCTCACGCATGAAAAGCTGCAGCTGGTGCCGCTCGGCGGGTTCGCAGGAGCGGCCCGTTGGCCTGGTTTTCAGGGGGGAAGCGCGCCTTCAGACGTCGAGGTCCGCGGCTTCGTCCGCGCGGTCCATGATGAAGTGGAAGCGCGCCGACGCGTCCTTGCCCATCAGCTCGCCGAAGATGCGATCGGTCTCGAGCGCGTCGGCGATGCCGACCTTCAGCATGCGGCGGGTCTTGGGGTTGAGCGTGGTTTCCCACAAGACCTTCGGCATCATCTCGCCGAGGCCTTTGAAGCGCGTGATCTCGGCCTTCGCGTTGCCCTTCTGCTTCTCTTTCAGCAGCCGATCGCGGTCCGCGTCATCGCCGGCCCAGAACGTCTCTTTGCCGATGTCGATGCGGTAGAGCGGGGGCACGGCCACGAACACGCGGCCGTTCTTCATCAGCTCCGTCAAGTGCCGGTAGATGAAGGTGAGCAGCAGGGTCGTGATGTGATGACCATCCGAGTCGGCGTCGGCGAGCAGTACGACGCGCTGGTACCGCATGCGCGTCAGGTCGAAGTTGGAGCCGATGCCGCAGCCGAGCGCGGTCACCAAATCGGCCAGCTCCTTGTTCTCGAGCACCTTGGCCAGCGTCATGCCTTCGGTGTTCAGCACCTTGCCGCGCAGCGGCAAAATAGCCTGCGTGTTGCGGTCGCGCCCTTGCTTGGCCGAGCCTCCGGCGGAGTCGCCTTCGACGATGAAAAGCTCGGTGCTTTCGCGGTTGTTCGACAAGCAGTCCGACAGCTTGCCGGGCAGGGTCAACCGGCCGCTGGTGGCGGTCTTGCGCGAAACCGACGCCGACGCTGCGCGAGAGGCCTCTCGCGCACGCGCCGAAAGGATGATGCGCGCGACGATTTGCTCGGCGACGCTGCGGTTGGAGTTGAGCCACTGCTCGAGCGCGGGGCGGACGGCGCTGTCGACCGTGGACTGCAGCTCGGGGTTGTTCAGGCGATCCTTGGTCTGGCCCTGAAACTGCGGGTCGGCGATGAACACGCTGAGCACGCCCAGCATGCCTTCGCGGATGTCTTCGGCCGCGATGTTCACGCCGCGCGGCATCAGGTTGTGCGTGTCGATGTAGTTGCGCACGGCCTTGGCCACGCCAGCGCGCAAACCGTTTTCGTGCGTGCCGCCCGAGCCCGTCGGAATGCCGTTGACGAAGCTGCGCAGCGACTCGTCCGTCGACTCGGTCCACAAGAACGCGGCTTCGATGCGCGTGTCGCCGTCCTTGTTGATCACGAACGGCGGCTCGTGCACCGGTTTCTTCTGCGACTTCTGCGTCAGCGTGCGCGTGTAATCGACGATGCCTTCGGCGTGCTGAAACTCGTATTTTTCGCCCGCGTGCTCGTCGTTGAAGCGCACCTTCAGGCCGCGGTGCAAGAAGCTCGCGATCTCCAGGCGCTCGCGGATGGTGTCGGCCGAGAACTCGATTTTGGGGAAAATCGTGGGGTCCGGCTTGAAGAACACGGAGGTGCCGTGGGCCTTGGTGGCGCCCAGCTTCTGCAGCTTGCTGACGGGCTTACCGACCTTGAACTCCATCTGCCACTCGAAGCCGTCGCGCTTGACGTTGACGACCAGCTTCGACGACAGCGCGTTCACCACCGAGGCGCCCACGCCGTGGAGGCCGCCCGAGGTCTTGTAGTTGCCTTGCTCGAACTTGCCGCCCGCGTGCAGCACCGTGTACACGATTTCCAGCGCCGGCTTCTTCAGCTTCTGGTTCATGTCGACCGGCACGCCGCGACCGTTGTCGGTGACGGTCACGCTCTGACCGTCCTTGTGCAGCGTGACCAGGATGTCGGTGGCGTGGCCGTTCATGGCCTCGTCCACCGAGTTGTCGACGATTTCCCAGACTAGATGGTGCAGGCCAGCGCTGCCGACGCCGCCGATGTACATGCCGGGGCGCTTGCGTACGGGCTCGAGCCCCTCCAGGACTTGGATGTCGTCGCCGGTGTATTTGCCGTTTGCCATGCTGGTTCAGGAATCCTTGGCCTGGTCGAATGGAGGCGGCACGCTGGGGGACCCAGGGATGGCGCGCACGAACGTGCCGCGCTTGAGGATTTCGTGGCCCTTGCCGCCACGGCCGGTCGGCTTGTAGTCACCCGGGCTCACGCTGCGCTCACCGCCACCGGAGCTTTCCAGCGTCAGGGCCTGGTTCTTGTCCTTGGTGACGAGGAAGCCGACTAGCGCGTCGTCCTTGTCGTCGAGCTTCACCAGCACCACGCCCTTGCCGGGGCCGGAAAGGTAGTTGATGTCGTCAACCGGCGAGATCAGCGCGCGACCCTGCTTCGTGGCGCAGATGGCCAGCTCCTTGCCGCTGGCCTTGCCGACGCCCACGACCTCGGCGCCGTCCGCCGGTTTGGCGTAGCGACGACCGGCGCGCGTGCTCGGCTCGAGGAACGGCGCGAGGCCGAAAGACAGCGAGTAGCCGTCGCTGGTGGCGGCGACACCGTAGGTCAACGGCCGCTTGCCTTCACGCTCCGAGACGTCGCCGATCACGCGCGCATCGAGCGACGCGGCGGCGATGATCTTCTCTCCGTCTTTCAGCTTGAACAGCTTTTGAATCGGCTCGCCGTAGCCGGTGGTGGCGGGCACGTCGATGATGCGGCCGGTGTAGGCGGTGCCGAAATTCGAGAAGAAGACGATGCTGGAGCGCGTCGAGCCGATCTCGCACGCCAGCACGGCGTCCCCCTCGCGCAGGCGCGTCGTCGCCAGGTCCTTGACCTCTTTCTGACGCTTGACCCAGCCGTCGGCGGTGACGAGCACGTAGGCGTCTTCGGCGACGATCAGCTCTTCGGCGCTGAATTCTTGCTCGCTGCCGATCTCTTGGATCTGCGTCCGGCGCTTGCTCTCCTTGCCGAAGCGGGCGAGCAGCTCGGTCAGCTCCTGGCGCACGATGCCCCAGCGACCCTTCGACTCTTCTTCTTCGAGCAGGGTCTTGATCTCACGGCTGCGCTTGCGCTTGTCCTTGAGCTCTTTCTGGATCACCAGAATTTCGAGCCGGGCCAAGCGGTACAGCTTGAGCTCCAAGATGGCGTCGGTTTGCTCTTCGTCGAGCTTGAACTTCGCCATGATCTTCTGCGCGGCGTCGGCCTTGCCCTCGGAGGCGCGAATGATCTTGATGATCTGATCGAGCGCGTCGAAGATCTTCTCGAAGCCTTCGAGGATGTGAATGCGCTTGGCCAGCGCCTTGAGCTCGTGGCCCAAGCGGCGTGTCACGACCTCCAGCCGGAAGTGCAGGAAGTGCCAGAGCATCTGAGAAAGATCGATGCGCTCGGGCCGACCGACCTCAGGGTTCTCGGTTGGCACCAAGCAGGTCATGTTGACCGCGAAATTGATCTGCAGCGGCGTGTGCTTGAACAGGTAGGCCAGCACCTTGGACGGGTCGGCTTCCTTCTTCAGCTCGAGCTCGATGCAGATTTCGTCGGTCGAGACGTCTTTGACGTCGACCAAGAGCGGCATCTTGCGAGCCAGCGCCACGTCGGCGATCTTCTCGACCAAGTCGGCCTTGTTGACCGTGTACGGAATGCTCGTGATGTGCACGATTTGCCCGCTTTTGGTGGGTGCCGCGAGCTTCCAGGTGCCGCGCAGCTTCAGGCCACCTTGGCCGGTCTCGTAGACCTGCTTGATCTCTTCAGCCGACGAGACCAGCTGGCCGCCGGTCGGAAAATCGGGACCTTTGATGGTCCGAGCCAGCTCGCGCGCCGACAGCTGCTTACCGTCGACCAACGCGTCGAGCAGGCGGATGGCGGCGTTCACCACCTCTTCCGGGTTGTGCGGCGGAATGTTGGTGGCCATGCCGACCGCGATGCCAGTCGCGCCGTTGACCAGCAGGTTCGGCAAGGCCGCGGGTAGCACGACGGGCTCGAACTTGGTGCCGTCGTAGTTCGGCCGGAAATGGACGGTGTCCTGCTCGATTTCCTGCAGCAGCTCGTGCGCCAACGGCGCCAGTCGGCACTCTGTGTAACGCATGGCCGCCGCGGCGTCGCCGTCGAGCGAGCCGAAGTTGCCGGAGCCGTCGACCATCAAGGCGCGCAGGCTGAACGGCTGCGCCATACGCACCAGCGCGTCGTAAATGGAGGCGTCGCCGTGCGGATGGTAATTACCCATCACGTCACCGACGACCTTGGCGCACTTCCGGTGCTTGCTGTCGGCGCGGAGCCCTTGCTGCCACATCGTGTAGAGGATGCGGCGCTGCACCGGCTTCAAACCGTCGCGCACGTCCGGCAGGGCGCGGCTGGTGATGACCGAGAGGGCGTAGTTGAGGTAACGGGTCTGGGCCACCTCGTGGAGCGCCGCTGGCTCTTCCTGGGCGACCTCCCCGCCGCCTCCGTCGCCGCCCGAAGCGCGCTTACTACCCTTGCCACGTCCCGCCGGGGGCTCTCCTCCGGCGCCTTTTTTGCTGCGTTTCTGGGCCAACTCTAGGGTCTCCGTCGGCCGCGCATTGCGATCGACCGCGTTTCGCTAGCGTCGTTCCCGTATCCGCGTCAACCCTTTGCGAATCCGGCCAGCGGACGGACGGGTCATAGGGGTGAGGATTGAGGGGTTAGGGGTTAGGGGTGGATGCGGGCTGGCGCCCGCTCGTTTTCACCAACGACTTTCGCTGCCGCGGGGGCCGACGAGTTCGCTGCCGCGGGGGCGGGCGAGTTCGCTGCCGCGGGGGCGAACGTTTCGCGGCGGCGGGGGCCAAGTGCCGTCCAATACGCCCTCGCTCTTCCCTTGGCCCCTCCGCCGGCTAATCCCTAACCCCTAACTCCTCACCCCCAAGTCGCTAGTCGGCTGGTCGATACTCGGCGATCTCGATATTGAACCGCTTCATCCAGCGGTGAATCTGCATGCGCGCTTTGCCCAGCTCGCGGCCGACGGCGGCGACGTTGCCTTGGTGTTTGGCTAGCAGCTCGCGCAGGGCCGGCTCGTCGGGGGCTCCTTGAGCTTCGTCGTCTTCGGCGGGCTCGGCGCGGGCGCTGGCGTCTTTGCCGTAGTCACTCATCGCTTCTTGCACGGCTTCCGGTAGCACCTCGGGCTCGAGCGTCGCGCCGTCTGCCAGCGCTAGCGCGCGCTTGATGCACGCTTCGAGCTCGCGCACGTTGTACGGAAAATCGTAGTGCAAAAGTCCGCTCATGAACGCGAACGACGGCGTTTTGCCGGCGCCGCCATGACGCGCCAAGAACGTCTGCGTCAGCAGGTACACGTCTTCTTTGCGCTCGTGGAGCGCCGGTAGCTCGACCGCGTATTCGTTCAGGCGCGCGAACAAATCCTCGCGGAATTTGCCCTCGCGCTGCAGCCGCTCCAGGTCGCGATGGGTGGCTGCCACGACCCGCACGTCGACCGGCTCGGGCGTGGTGGCGCCGAGCGGCAGCACCTCGCGGGCTTGCAAGACGCGCAGCAGCTTGGCCTGCGCTTCGGGCGGCATGTCGCCGATTTCGTCGAGCAAGAGCGTTCCGCCGTCTGCGTGGCGAATCAAGCCCGGTTTGTCGCGGTCGGCGCCCGAAAACGCGCCGCGCTTGTAGCCGAACAGCTCGCTCTCGATCAGGTTCTGGGGCAGGGCAGTGCAGTTGATGGCCGCCAGCTTGCCGCGCCGCCCGCTCAGGCGGTGCAGCTCGCTGGCGATCACCTCTTTGCCGGTGCCGCTCGGGCCGCGCACGATCACGCTCAGCGGCGTGGGCGCCACGCGCTCGATCTCCGCCACGATGGCGTCCATCTGAAAGCCGCCAGCCAGCGCGCTCGCCTGCTGAGCGCGCCGCTTTTCGCCGTGGGGCAGCGCGCCGTCGATGCGATAGCGCGCGAACTCTTCAGCGCCGTCTTCGACGAACTTGAAGATGGCGTCGCCGATCCGCACCTCGTCCAGTGGCTCGAGCTCACTCGTCTGCACCTTGCGACCGTTCACGAGCACGCCGTTGCGGCTGCCCAGGTCGCGGACGATGAAGCGCCGGCCGTCCTTCACCACCTCGGCGTGCACGCGCGAGACGGCCGGTGCCTTGAGCATTAAGTCAGCCGCCGCGGCGTCACGCCCGATGACGTGGCGCTCCTGCTTCAGCAGGAAAGCAGCGGGGAGCTCGCGAAACGTATCGGCGTACAGCAGCACGAGGCCTGGCTGACGCTTGCGGGGCGGCTGGCTCTGGCCGCCGCGAAACTCCTGCATGGCGCCGGTCGGGGCTTCCACTCCCGTCAGCATAGGCTATGAAAGGCCCATGGCAAAAGACGAGCTGAGCATCGCGGCGCTGCAGCTGAACAGTCAGGCGGAGGTCGGCCAAAACCTGGAGACCTGCCGGCGCCTGATCGGTCGCGCCGCGAGCCGCGGCGCCGAGGTGGTCGTATTGCCAGAAAACTTCGCCTTCTTCGGCCCGGAGGCGGACAAGCACCAGATCGCCGAGTCGCTGAGCGACGGCCCGATCACGACCGCCCTGGCCGACATGGCCAAAGAATTTCGTGTGGCGCTGGTCGCCGGCGGCTTTCCGGAGCTCAGCGGCGACCCGCAGCGGCCCCACAACAGCTTGCTCGTCCTCGGCGCCGACGGCTCACGTCTCGGAACCTATCGGAAGATTCACCTGTTCGACGTGGAGCTGGGTAACAGCGGCAGCTACTCGGAGTCTGCGGCCACCCTCGCCGGTAAGGCGCCGCTGGTGGTCGAGGTCGCGGGCTTCAAGCTCGGGCTCTCGATTTGCTACGACCTGCGCTTCCCGGAGCTGTACCGCGCTCTCAGCGAGCAAGGCGCCGAGGTGATCTTGGTGCCGGCCGCGTTCACGCTGCACACCGGCAAAGATCACTGGCACGTGCTCTTGCGCGCGCGCGCCATCGAGTCCCAAGCTTACGTGGTGGCAGCCGCCCAACACGGCGCCCACCCCGGCTCCCGCAACACCTACGGCCACGCCTTGATCGTAGACCCGTGGGGCACCGTGATCGCCGAAGCCTCCGACGGCGTCGGCCTCGTCAGCGCCACGCTCGAACGCTCCCGCCTCGAGTCCATCCGCCGCAATTTGCCCAGCTTGAAGCACCGTAAACTGGGCTTGGCGAAGTCGTAACGGCTGCAGTAGCCGGTTAGCGGCGGCGGCCGAACGGCACCGTCGTCCCGCTCGGCTCCGTCTTTCGTTGAGCGCGCGGTATCTGTACGGAGATCGCGAGCCCGCTAGAGGCGAGCTGGATCGCCCTCGGCCGACTTTGGCGAGGGCAGATCACGATCGCGACGGAAGACCGGAGTGAACGAAACTCGGCGAGGCCGAGCGCCCGCTGCGCTTCAGAACACGAAGCTCGCGAAGCGAACAGGGCAAGGCGCAGAGGAAACCAAGATCAAAGGTGCCGTCGCGCGATTTCGGTCCAGGTTCCGCTTGGCTCGAGCGAAATATAGTTTTTCCAGAACGGACGCGCTTTTTGCGTCTCGCCGACCTGTTCGTAGGCCATGGCGAGGTTGAAGTAGGCGTCGGAGAACTTGGGG
>DATAKF010000524.1:0-21316 GCA_036261775.1 Polyangiaceae bacterium
AATTACTCGGCCGCCAAGGCTGGCATCTATGGCTTGACCCGCACGGCTTCGATCGAGCTTCAGCGTTACGGCATTCGCGTCAACGCAGTCGCGCCCCTCGCCAAGACGCGGATGACCGAAGAGCTGCCGCTGTTCGAAAAGATCGGCGATTCACTTTCGCCGGAACATGTGGCGCCGGTGCATGTTTACCTGGCGAGCGACCTGAGCCGAGAGGTCACGGGCGTCACGCTCTCGGTGGCGGGAGCACGCATCAGTCAGTTCAAGCTCGTGGAAAGCACGGGCCGTCACAAAGACGAGGATTCTGGGATTTGGACGCCTGGCGAGATTGCCGAACAATTCGCGGGTATTACGAAAACCTGAGGCAAGCGTGATCGCTCCCAAGCGCGTTGCTGCACTGGGTGGTGGGTGTTAGCTTTGTACCCCTGAGCCGGCCGGTCGCCCGGCACCCTGAATCGTCGTTCCCTACATGCGCCGCGAAGCGAGCATCCCGCTCTTTCTCTGGGCCGCCTCGGCGATCCTGGCGCATCTATTTTTTAGCGGCGGGGCGGATCAAGTCGCGCGCATCATCGAGGAGCGGCTCGACATCGGCCGCTTCGCTGCCGACATCCGCAGCCACGTGCGGAGCCGCGTCGCTCCACCGCTCGAGATCGCCATCGCCGACGAGAACGAGCCGGAGGACGAAGCCAAGCCCGACGAGAAGAAGCCGGACGAGGACGTCAAAGACGACGTCGAAGACGAGGCGACGGAGCCGCCGGACGAGCCGAAGGAAAAACCGAAGCCGCCGAAGCCGAAGGAAAAAGAGAAAGAGGAGGCAGAGCCTGTCTTGCCGCCGGTTCCCGAGGAGCCGAAGCCGAAGAAGGAGAAAGAGCCCGAGCTCGCCAAGCCCGCGCTACCCGCGCCCGAGCCTCCGCAAGAGCTCGTGCTGCCCAGCCCCAAGGCGATCGCGGTCAAGCAGCACGCCGAGAACACCAAAGACAACCCCGACGCCAAGTACATCGCGGACAAGGCGAACAAGGTCGAAGAAGAGACGCGCGCGCGCATTACCTCTACCGATCAAGACGACCAAAAGCCCACTCCTGGCGCGGCGCCCAGCGGTCCCAAGGACGATCCGGGCAACTCCGAAGAGACGCACGTCCGCCAAGACGTCGACCAGCCGGGCCAACGCGACATGGCTCCTGGCGGCGCAGAGCAAGCCAAGGCTGAACGCGCCACGGCCAGCACTCCTGCGCCCACGGCTGGGCCCGGTGGTCCGACAGCGCCAGGCGCGCCCGGCTCGCAGACGGCCAAGGCCGAAGCCAAAGCCATCAACGAGTCGCAGGATCGCAACCAGTCTGCCCGCGCGGCCACGCCCGAGCGCGCTGGCTCACCGGAGGTCGTGGCCAGCAACGACGGCAGCTTCTCGATGGCTCGCCCCGAAGCCGCGACGCCCGAGCAGAAGGCGCGCAAGGCCAAGAAGAAGCTGCCACCGCGTCGGCCGCGCTCCATCTTGGAGCAGCTGGGCCTGGGCGCCGCTGGTCGCACCGCGAATGGCGTGGCGCTGAACCTGACGCCGAACATGGCCACCGCCGCAGTGGGCGCAGACGAGATGTCGCGCCTGCGCCGGGCCGACGGCGAGCGCCGCCGCAGCGAGCACCGCGGCAGCTGGGCCACGCCGAGCTTCGAGCGCTTTCGCAGCGCGCTGGAGAACTACGTGCCGAGCGTGAAGCCCGGCAACCAAACGGCGCTCAACACGGCCGCAGTGCCGTTCGCCAGCTACCTGGTGCAGATACACAACCGCATTCATCCGATCTTTGCCGACACGTTCCTGGCCTCGCTCGAGAGCCTGCCCGCGTCGCACCCAATGAACGATCAGAGCCTGGTCACAGCGCTCGAGATCGTGGTCGATCGCGAAGAGGGCCGCTTGGTGCGGCTCGGGCGCACGCGCACCAGCGGCATCACCGCGTTCGACATCAGCGCCATCGCGGCCGTGCAGCGCGCGGCCCCGTTCGGCACTCCCCCGTCTGAAATCGTGTCGCCTGACGGCAACGTTTACCTGCATTGGGAGTTCCGGCGCGACGGCATGGCCTGCTCCACCATGTACGCGCACCCCTTCATCCTGAAAGCGCAGCCCAAGCCGGCGCCCCTGCCCACCTCGCCTCCGCTCCCCCCCTTCCGGGGTCCGGACGAGCAAGCGCCCCAGCCCGAGCAGCGGCACGGCCTGTTAGAGCCCGCGCAGCCCAAAGCCGCCGCCCCCCGCGGCTGATGGGGAGCCTGATCGAGAGGCCGATGGGTGGGCCAGGGCTTGGTTCATTCGCGTAAGCGCGCGGATTGGTGTAGCAAAGCTCAGGTGACCGATAGGCCGAGCGACAACGGCGTGCCGCTGCGAGTAGTCGTGGCGCTGGGCCTCGCGGCGAGCCTGCTGGCGCGTTGCCTGGCACCGGCCCTGCAAGGTGTTGCGGGGGACACCGTGATCATCTGGAGCGGGCGTGCGGCGTCGCTGCTCACGTTGCTGGCGGCCACGGGCTTGGTCGCTGGCATCGCCCGCCTCGCGACAGCGATCGTGGCGGCGCCGCGCGCGCCCTTGGTGGCGCGCCTGGTCGCGGTGCCGGCGGTGTCGATGGGCTGCATGTTGCTGCTCTTCGCGAGCTTTCGACCGCTCGAGCCGCTGCTCGCCCTGATGCTCGGAATCAGCGCCAGCATCGTGGGCGCGCTCTCTGCGCGCCACATGGTGAGTGAGCGCGACAAGCGCGCGGGCGCGTTGGTGCTCGGACTCACGTCGACCGCAGGCCTCATCCACGTGCTGTCGCGCAAGCTCACGCAAGACGCATCGGACGCCGCGAATCTCGCTGCGTTTCGCAACGCCGAGCTGATCGAAACGCTCGGCGTCTTGGTCGACTTTGCGGCGCTGGCGCTGGCGCTGGTGTGGCTGCAGCGCAAGGTGCCGCGCGGACGCGTGCTCGTGCCGATCCTGGTGGCGCTGGCGGTCGGCTGCGTGCTGCTCTCGCTGCGCGGCTCATCCGTCGGTGCGAGCCAATTCACGGTGCTGGTCAGCCGGGGCCTCAAGGAGCTAGCGCGCGGTCAGACCTCGCTGCTGCACCCATCGCTCACCTACCTGCTCAGCGCAGGGTCGCTGCTGGCCGCGGGCTTCACGCTGTTCGCGGGGGGCGAGCTGGGGTTGATCTTCGCCGCCGCGCTCGCCGCGCGGGGCGCCCTGGACATCCCGATCCCCGCGTTGATGCTCGAGCTGGGCGCGCTGTACCTGCCGTTCGTGCGCATCAGCCCCAAAGCGGCGCCCGCCGCTCAGCCGCGACCGGAGCCAGCCGTTCCCGACACTTCCTCACCCTGACGACATTCCTTAGAGTTGGTCATCAAGCCTCCGAATTCATTGACGAATAGCCGACTTTTACCGGACATCTGTTCAGCTTGAGTGAAAGCTGATACCGTCTCGCGCGTTACCAGCTTGTAAGCCCGTTCGATGTCCCTGCCCGAGCCCACGCGAGCCTTGATTGTGGAGGACGACCCAGTCGTCGCCCGCTCCATCGCGCGTCGGCTGCTGCGGGACGGCTATACGGTCAGCCTGGCTCAGACCTGTCGGGCCGCTCGGGCTGCCGGTCGCGGCTTTCAGGTCGCGGTTCTCGACCTCGATTTGCCCGATGGCAGCGGCGCTGATTTGGCGGACGAGCTGCTGCGACTGGGCGCCGTGCGCGGCGTGGTCTTCTACACGGGCTCGCTCGACGCTGCGCAGCGTAACCGCGCCAGCCTGTTCGGCCCCGTCGTCGACAAAGCGAGCGATCTCGAAGACGTGGTGGGCGCCCTCGGGCCCTTCCCCACCGCGCCACCAGTCAGCCAAATGGCACCCGCCGCGCGCGCGCGTGCCTCCGGCGCGCGCCTCTCCCGCGTGACCGAGGCCGAAGCCGAAAGCCTGGCCGCCGAGAGCGTGGCCACGCGCTCATCGCGTCGCTGAGCAACTCGTCGGCACTCGCCTTCAGCCGTTGTGCGGCCCTGAGCTCGGATGAGTCTGCTGCAGGTACGCGCTCGCTATCGTGGTTTCGTCGATGAAGCCGAGCACGCGACCGGCGGCATCGAGGACGGGTAGCTCCGGCAAGCGCTCCGCTCGCATCAGATCCAGCGCGGTGAGCAGGGTGTCGTCGAAGCTGACGCTCGCAGCCGGGCGCATGATGTCAGAGGCGGTGACGAGCAGCGACAAAGTCGGGTCGGCCTCCAAGACCGCTAGGTCCTCGCTGGTGATGAGCCCAATCACGTGGTCTGCCGCGTCGACCACGGGGTAGACGTGCTGCCCGGCAGGCAGCGCCGCGCGAAGCAAGTCTGCGGCTCGCCCCGTGTCGCGTACGCGCGCACGATTTGCGCCGACGACGGGCAGCCCGTTCAGCTTCAGCTGCTCCAGTGCCTGTGCGGAAGGGCGCGAAGTGAGATGGATGCCATCCTGTTCGAGGAGAGCCTCGTAGATTGGAGTGGGCCGCAGGTACCTCGCCAGAGCGTAGGCGCTCATGTTTGCGAGCATGAGGGGCAGTATCAGCCCGTACCCGGAGGTGAGCTCGACGATGATGAGCACGCTGGTCATGGGTGCGCGGATCGTGCCGCAGAACGTCGCCCCCATGCCGACCAGCGCGAAGGCGCCCATCGCCTCGGGGCCGTGATCGAACAGCAGTTGATCGAGCGCTCCGAAGGCGCCGCCAAGCATCGCACCCATGAACAGCGAAGGCGCAAACACTCCACCGGCCCCACCGCTCGAGTATGAAAAGACGGTGGCCACCAGCTTGGCGCCGCAGAGGACGAGCAGCACCTTCACGGGCAGGTGACCAGAGAGCGAGGCTTCCACCACGCGATAGCCACCGCCGTTGATGCCACCGATACCGAGGTAGTACAGCACCCCGACCGTCAGTACGCCGGTAACGAGCCCGCCGACCGCAGGCTGAGCCCAATCCGGGATCCGCTGCTGCTCGCGAAACCGACGCCGCAGCGCGAGCAACGAATCCGTAAAGAGGACCGAGAGCAGCGCTGCTGCCAACCCTAGCGCTGCGTAGAGCAGCAGAGAGCGAGCGTCCGCCAGGCCAAATCCCTGGGGCACGGAGAAGACCGGGTGAGCCCCGAGCACGCTGCGCTCGATCACGGCGGCCAGCGCGGCCGCGACGATCACCCCGGACAACACGGTTTGGTCGAGGTTGCCTACGACCTCCTCGATGGTGAAAGTCACTGCGGCGATGGGCGCGTTGAACGCGGCCGCGATGCCAGCAGCGGCGCCGACGGGGATCAAGCGCCGGCGATTGCGCGGCGTGAGTCGCCCGAGCCGCCCCAGCGAGCTCGCGATACCGCTACAAATCTGGACCGTCGGACCTTCACGACCCAGCGACGCCCCCGACCCAATCTGTAGGCTGGAGACGACCAGCTTGCCGAGCGCGTCCCGCAAGCGGATGACTCCTTCCTTCGAGGCAAACGCTACCTTTACCTGTGGAACGCCGCTGCCGCGAGCGTTGGGCACGACGTACTTGAGCAGCAAGCCGGCGGCGAGGCCGCCGAGAGCGGGCGTTACGATCCCCCAAACGAGCCATCGACGATCGGCCGCGTGAAGGGCGCGCTCGCACAGCATCGACTCTGCGAATCGAATCGAGAAGTGGAAAGCCACGGCAGCCAGGCCACAAACGACGCCGATAGCCACGGTGAGCGCGAATAGTCGCTGCGATTCGGTCGGCGCGACTCTGAGCTCGAAGCGCAGCGCCCACGCCCGGAGCGCCGCAGCTCTTCGAAACAGGACAGGAGCGTTGTCCATAGCGTGGTTTCCGAGTCGCGACTCGTTCCACGCAGATGCTTGGAAGTCAAACGAGCTTCGGACGAGGCGGTTTCGGCACCGTTTCGACCCAACTAGCGTCGCTCGGCGTGGTTCGCTGCTTCGAGGGCCGCGGCGATTGCCTTGAGCACTGTCTTGGTGGCCCCCACGCGCTCCTTCGACATCTTGGCCAGCGCCTCGGCAACCACCGACTCGATGGTGCCGTCACGCCGGTCGTTCAGGCGCTGGCCACGCTTGGTCAGCGCCAACAGAGCACGCCGGCGATCGAACGGGTCGCTTTCGCGCCGGAGCAGCTCCGCTTCCTCGAGGCGCTTCAGCATGCCCGTGAGCGAGCTGGGGTGGATGTGCAAAACCTCTGCGATCTGGCCGGCGCCGATGCGCTCGTAGTGGCCCACGATGCGAAGGACGAGCCGCTGGGGCCCGGTCACCCCCAGCTCCGCGTGCATCCGTTTGGATGAAGACTCCAGCCCATGCGCGATGGCCCACAGCAGCTGCATGAACGCCAAGGCGTCGCCGAGCGGCTCGCTGTTCAAGGTGGGTGGGATGAGCGCCTTGGGTGTTGACTGACTCAATCCGGCGGATCAAGCCAGAACGCGGGCCAACGCGCAAGGCTCCACGGTTGGGCTCAATTTCGTCGAAGCTCGAGCCTACAGCCGGCAGCTGCTCATTGCCCAGGCCCTTCCCTGCGGCGGTTCTTGTCGAGCACCGCCAGCGCGATCACGACGAAAGCTAGGAATCGAAAAACGTGCGCGTGCGGCGTGGTCGGACCTGCCAGTGAGGCAAGCGCCCAGTTGGCCGCCAGCAGGCAGAAGGCGAGGCTGAAGAGGGCGAAGAGTCGCTCTGACGTGGCGCGCCAGAAGCGCAGGAAGAACAGGGCAATACTGAGGCTGGCCATCACCAAGGCGCCCCGCAAAAAGTCGTTGAGGCTCACGCTTCCCCCCAGATCAGCCCGATCAGCATGAGACAGAGCGCGATTAACGCCGTAACGGATCGCCAAACCTCCAGGTCGACTCCGGGGACGATAAAAAGATCCGCGAAGAGCAACACGTTGTTCAGCGCCAGCCCCAAGAAGCAAAGGCTGCACCAAAGCAGCAACGGGGTGCGCTCTTTCAGGTAAGCGCGGATGAGCAGCACAGCGCACAAGATGCTGGTGAGGACACCAATCGCGTAGCCGACCTCGTTCATCATTTTTTCGGCCTCTGTACGCGAAAGGCGTTGGCGAGGCCGCGGATTGCCACGCTGCGCACACGGTTGAGCGCGTTGGTGCTCATGAGCTGCATGATCGCCAGCCGTTGCTCCACGTAGGCTGTCGCGAGCTCCCCGACGACCTGCCGCAATAGCTCGTTCTTGGGAGCGTACTGGAACCGGCGTCGCCCCTTCTGGTTGTCAACCGCGAGGAGCCCTTCGACCGAGGCTAGCGCGTCCAAAGCGGGTTCAATCCTCTCGACCTGTACCTGGAGGGCCTCCGCTAGTTCGTCGTCGGTCCAACTGCGATGACTCGCTCCGACGAGCAGCAACAGTGCTTCGAGCTCCTCGTAGCTGGAGATTGAATCGTGCAGGAATGCCTGCAAACCTTCGGACAGATTGCCGGCCAAGCCACTTTCCTAGCTTGCATCCAATTTGAGGTCAAAGGTTCCGACAGCAGGTTGGGCGTCAAATGTTCTGTGCCAAAGTGACTCAAATCTGTAACCGCGTAGACTGGCCCGCGCATCGCGAGCTTCGTTCCTCTCCAAAGCTACGCGTTGCTATTCAGCGCCCCTGCCCGAAGCTCCTGGAGCCGGCGAGTCTACGGCGCCGGTTGGAGATGTTTCTGTTCCGTTGCAAGCGCCCCGAGTGAGACGGAGCTCGAAGGTCTTGCCCGAGACCGTGGTGAGGCCAGGCTGGGTTAGAAGCATCGCGTCTAGCGCCTTGGCCAGCTCCCTATCCTCCGCCGAGAGCGGCGCCTTCGCCTCCCCCACGTCGGGACGCATCAGGCAGGCGCCCACCTCGGCAGAGCCTCGAAGCCCACGCAGGCTGCTTGCCACCTGAGCGATGAAGCGCAGATCGCCATCACGGCGGGTGATGGGCTGAGGGGTCAGCGCTACGGTATCTAGTGAGATGCGGCCCTCGAGAGATCGCAGCAACGCCTTCTCGAGCGCCTCGCGAGCTGCCCCGTCGAGCGCGTTTCCCCAATGCGACACCTTGATCAGCAGCACGCCGTCTACTCCCGCTTCGAGCGCCACCCCCAAGATGTCTCCGGCGCTCTTCGTCGGCCAGACGTCCCGCAGGGCCGCTTGGATCCGCTCGTTGAGCTTCAATGCCTCGAGAGCAGGTGCAGGTTGAGCCGGCGCAGCGACCACTTTGTGTGGCGTCAGTAGTGTCGACTCAAGACCCGCGAACGCGTTCGCGTCAGGGACGGCGACGACTTCGATGCTGGGCTTGACTCCCGATGCTCGTTCAACGCGCTGACTGAGCCGCAAGCGGGTCGCTTCTGCATCCTGCGCCTTTCCAAGCACGACCACGACCAGCTCGACGCTGTGGCGAGCTACCTTCGCTCTGCTTTCGATCACGCGTAGGGTTTCCCGTGCCAGCGCTTCGCGGACGGCATTGCGGGCGCGCACCTCCCACGCCACCTCGTCCAGCGCGCGTCGCAACGGAACGTACACCGCCGCCAGCAGCATGAACGGCATCGCGAAGCGCAGCGCTGGCCCGAACCTCGACTCGAACACCCGCGACAAGCGCGAGGCCAACCAGCGCGAAAAGGTTGCATCGCTGCCAGTGGCAAGCACGTCACGCTCCAGATGAACGACATCGACGCCGTTGAACCCGGCGGCGACGAAAGCGACCGTCCCAACGGCCACGATCGCGACCAAGTTCGTCAGGAACAGCAGCGCGGCGCCGCCAGCTACGGGCCAAGCGAGCGTCCCAAGACCGTATCCGCTCGCGCAGAGCGGCGGCACCAGTGAGATTCCAATCGACGTACCGGCGGCCGTGGCGGCGGTGTCAGAGCCGGGGCGCAGTGAAGCGTAGACGCCTGCAATGGCGCAAAATCCGGCGGTGAGTAAGTCGAGCACGGTTGGCGTCGTGCGCGCCGATATCTCGCTGTTGAGCTCGTGGAATGGCAAGAGCACCGTGATCGCCGCCGCGCCGGCCAGAGCCAGGGTGACACTGAGCAAAATTCGCCCACCCGAGCGAAGCACCAGGAACGGAGACCCGGTGGCCAGCCCCATGGCCAGGGCGAGGATGGGCCCCATGAGCGGAGCGATCAGCATGGCGCCGATCACGACCGCGGCGCTGCCTACCACCAAGCCAAGCGTCGCTATGCCGACCGACACGCACAGTTGCAGCCAGTACGAGACCGCTTCGTTCGCGTCCCTCTGCAACATCTGCTGCACGATGTGCGCTCGCGCTTCCACCCGATTGCCGAGCAATCGCAGCAAGCGATCCTGCAGTCTGCGTAGCTTGTACCCCTGCCGCGTGGCTGGACTCGCCAAGCACGGGCGAGTACCAATGGCTCCTTTGAGCTGCAACAAAATTCGAGCTAACTGAGCGCTGCAATAGCAGAGTGGGGCGTTCGCGCGCCCAGAGCAATTGCGCCTCGGGGCCTCTCGCCCCGCTGACCTACAGTTCTGCGGACGCTTCGGCCTCATCAGCCGTGCGCGCGGCACCGGCGCTGGCAGTGGTGGGCAAGAACATTCTTCCTGCGGCGAGGGCCAGCAGCCCCGCTACCGCACTCGCGACGAGGATGCCTACTTTTGCCGCTGCCAGCAGTCGCGGCTCGGGGAAAGCGAGTTGGGCGATGAACAGCGCCATCGTGAAGCCGACGCCGGCTACCACACCGAGCACGACCAAGTGCAAAGCGGTCACGCCCGCCGGCAGGCGCGAGAGGCCCAGCCGAACCGAGAGAGCGCAGGCCAGGAGCACGCCCAAAGGCTTCCCTAGCACCAGGCCGAGCGCCACACTGCCAGCAACGCGCCACGACGTCGCGTCGAACGCAGCGCCTCCCAAGGAAACCCCAGAGTTTGCCAGCGCAAAGACCGGCATGATGCCAAAGGCCACCCACGGGTGTAGCGATTGAATCAGGCTTTCTGCCGGTGACATCGCTTCTCGCCGGGCGGCGTCGACTTGCTTGAGTGTTCCTGCCAGCTCTTGCGGCGATAGGGAGCTTGGTACGGAACCTTCGAGCTGCTTCATCTCGCGACGCACGCCGTCAACGAAGCCGTCGGCTCCGAGCCAGGTGCGAACCGGGGTCATCAGGCCAACGGCGACCCCGGCGATGGTCGGGTGAATGCCCGCGGCGTAGACGCCACCCCACGCAACGACAGCAGGCGCGACATAGGCGAGCTTGGAGCGGACGCCGAGCCGCTGCATGAGCAGCACGCCGCACAAGCCACCTGCGGCTACGACAAGTCCCGACCAGTCGAGCCCGCCCGAGTAGAACACGGCGATCACAATAATGGCACCGAGGTCGTCGATGACAGCCAGTGCGAGTAGCAGCACACGCAGCGCCGGGGGAACGCGCTTGCCCAGCAGAGTCAGGATGCCGACCGCGAAAGCAATGTCCGTGGCCATGGGCACGCCCCACCCGCTTCGCGTCTCCGGCGCGCTCGCCAGCGCCAAGTAGATGCCGGCTGGCGCGAGCATTCCCCCGAGCGCTGCGGCAGCCGGCAGCGCCGCACGGCGCCACTCCGACAGCTCGCCGCAGTAGATCTCGCGGCGGATCTCGACTCCCACGAGGAAGAAGAAGATCGCCATCAAGCCGTCGTTGACCGCCCACTCGAGCGGGCGCTCGAACACGAACCCCCCGATGCGTATCCCGAGCGGGGTATGCCATAGGTGTTGGTAGCTGGCGGCCCAAGGCGAATTTGCCCAGATCAGCGCCAAGGCCGCCGTGAGCACCAGCAATACCCCGCTCGCTGCTTCGATATGCAAGAAGCGCTCGAGCGGGCGCCCGGCCATGCGTGCGAAGCGAAATAGAGGCCCCCAGGCTTCGGGCGGGGACGAGTCTAGCGGGCCAATCGAGTCTGAGCTTTTTGACATGGGAAGAACCACCGGCTTTTGCCGGATGAGATGGCGGCCCGACCAGCTCGTTCCTGCGGCCAAATAGCACCGCACCCTTGATCTGGCCCGACCACTAGCATGCGGTGAGCGCGGAATCACCCGTCCGTCGGCCGGAGCCCCGAACCGACGTCACGACCACGAAGCCGGACGCACGAGCCGCCTGGGAGGGGACGCACGCACTCCCCGGCCGCCCCCCGTCGAGCGGGTGTGCGTGGCTCGTCCTGGCACATGTGCCGGCAGTGCACAGCAGAGCGGACGCGGCGTCCACACCGCACGGGCACGCGATGGCTGCTTGGGCCTGGCCGGAGGCCATCGAAAGTAGGGAGAGCTCAGCGACGCCGACGGTTCGCGTGCACGCGCTTCCAACGGTCGCTTCGAAACAGGGGTGCGGCTCGGCCTTTGCAGGGAACCTGTTTGGTGTCCAAGCTCTTGATGCTTATCGCGCTGGTCGTATCATCCTGCGGCCCCGAGGCTCGGTTTGCTGCGTGTCGGAACGACAGCGAATGTCCCGACGCTGAAAACGGCAGAGCATACTGTGTGCGCCGACGTTGCGTCGAATGCATCACTCGAGCGTCGTGCGGGCCGCACAAAGAGTGCAGCGAGGGGCGCTGCGTTTCATCGGGCGAATAGCGGCAGCGCGACCCACGCTTTGGTCGGAACCCGCGCAGTTACGGCAATTTCGTCGCGCCGGCGGCCGCCATCGGTGCATTGCCGGCCCGCGCTGCGACGACACGGTCCAGCGCTTCACTGACGCCAATGACCCGCTCTCGTTTGGCGCCCGGGTCAGGATCGACAGCGATGTCCAATGCTCGGACCGAAGCCGTCAGCTCGGCCACCTCCGTGACGTCACGCAGTGGCGGCTGTTCGAATATCTGTAGGGCATCGCGGCGGTGCTTTTCGGCAACGCCAAAGTTTCTACGATCCAGCGACAGCGCGACGAGAGATAGACTGCGCCGCGCGGCGAGCAGACCTCGGTCAGTTTCGCAGCCGGCAAGACTCGCTTGGCGAGCAGAGCGCTCTACCGCATGTCGTTGGTCCAATTCCCTCAGCGCCAACGCGCCTTGAAAGCGGCCTATGCCGTAGGCGAGGGCCAAGGAGGCTACCCCGATTGCAACGAGTAGCCAGCGTTTGGACCAAGGCGACGGGACCCGCTCGGGCGAGGAGCCGTGCGAAGCTTCCGGTGATGGAGAGCCGAGCGGAGGCGTGGTTGACATCGCCATGCAGTAGCATGTGCGGCGCCGTTTTCGGGCGGCGCGTCCGTGGCGTTGTTGCCGCCTCCTTTTGGCACATACCCTGGCCGTTGCAGCGCGCCATGCGTGAAGGTCCTCGTCCCCTGAGAGCAAGCTCTGCGGCGTGAGGACGACCAGGCAGTGGTTCTCGAATTGCAGAGTGCACACGAGTGGGCTCTTCCGAAAGAAAAAGGAAGCGAATTGCTGAGGCTTGGAGCACAGCCCGCGCGGGGTTCGGGTTGCATGGCTCAGCACGCGGGGTTGCGACGACGAAGCTCGTGGGCGCTCTCGTCACACTGACGCTGTTTGTATGCGCCGCATATTTGCTGGTCGCCAACCGGAACCTGCGACGTTCGTTGCGCGCGCAGTCCGCGCAGCTCGGCTGCTCGCTTGAGTACGCTTCCGCGACAGCGCTCATGCCGGGGCGTTTTCGCGTGCGTGGAGCACGGCTATCCAACTGCAGCCACGGCGGGTGGAGCGCGCTGGTGGTGAAGGCCGAGGGCGAAGTGGAGCTGCGCAGCTTGATTTGGGGATCCGTCCGACTTCAGCGGATCGAGCTGGAACTGAGCGAGCTCCAGACTGGCGGGGTGGCGCTTGACGGCAAGGTTCACGCGCTGATCGAGAAGCGCAACGGAGCGTTGAACGCGAGGATTCGTGCGGACACGCTCGAACTTCGACACGATGGGCGAGCTCTCGCCAGCGCCGCGCGAACTCTCATCGACGCAAAGATCTCGGTTGGCGCCGCGGCGCCCCACGGCCCGGTCAAATTCGCGCTAGATTCGTTCTCGTCGGGGCCGCTCGAGTTCGTCGCCAGTGGTCCCGTCACGGGATCTCTTCAACTCAGTTGGGACACAGACGTGCCCCGCCTCGAGACGGAAAGCGTCGTGCTACGTACCGGCCCGTGGCGGCTCGGAGATCAGCCGGTTCAAGCGACGCTACAGCTTCACGACGGCCGGTATTCAACCGCTGCCGCATCGGGCAGCGCCCGATTGCTGCTGCAAGGGCAGGATGCTCATTTTGTGCTGCAAGCGCTGCAAGCGCTGCAGGCGCCTGAGAGCCTGAGCTTTGCGCTTTCTGGGCTGGAAGGTGCGCCCTTCACGTTCCGCTCCAACGTCGGCTATGCGTCGGGCGCGTGGACGTTCGACCAGCTGCAGCTCGACACGGCGGAAGGGAGCATATCAGGCGCGTTGTCCATCGCTGGGACGAACCGAAGCGGCACGCTGCGCATCCTGTACCGCGGCTTACCTATTGGGCTGCAGTTCTCGAACGGGCAAAGCCAAGTCACAATCAATCCTCCCAAAGGCTGAGCACGATCCGGGACGTGAAGCAGTCTTGCGGGGCACGGATGATGCAGCTCGCGGCCGGGCGGCGCGAAAGCCGCTCTAACCTACCGGAGACGAAGAAAATGAATCGGACCGTCGGACTACTAGTGTGTTGTCTTGGCATCTCGGCGTGCGATCGCCGCGTGGACACGCCTGAGGCGTCTCCTGACGTCAAAGAAGCAGCTGTGGCGCCCTCGTCTGCAGCGGCGCCGAACGCCACAGACGCCAGCAACTCGGCCCAGCAGCCATCCACCGCTCCCGCCGTGAACATCGGCGGGCTAGCCAGATGTGAGGTCACAGCGCCAGTGAACAGCGCGATCGAGCGCATCACGATGCTTGCAGACACCAACGGCGATGGCGAAGTCGCACGGACCGAGGCTGCTGCCCTGGCGAATTTCGCGCTGGGTGGCGTGTTTTTTAGGGCTGACGCCAATGCGGACGGAATCGTGACTCCAGAGGAGGGCCGGGAAATCCGAACGGAATTGCTCCAACGATACCCAGAGCTGGAATCAATCGTCTTGGCCGCGCGCGCGTCAGGTCAGAAGACGTTCTCCTTGCCGGTCAGCGCAGGCGACGCTGAGTACGGGAAACCCCTGACACTTGCCGAGGTCCGAACCGCCGCCAAGTCGTTGGTAGACGATCTGTTCGGCTTCGCCGACAAGAACAAGAATAATGCGATCGGTCTCGAGGAGGCACGCGCTGCCGGCCGTGATGGTGTACGGGCCCTCGGTCGCACGGCGTTCAACAGTATGGACGCCGATAGAGACGGTGCTCTGAAGTACGATGAGCTGAAGCAGCTCGTCGACACGCCGCTGCACAAGGCCTTCGAGCTGGCGGACAGCGATCACAATCAAAAGCTGAGTATGGACGAAGCCACGGCCGCCTTGAGCCTGCTCGCTCGTACCGTACAAATTCCCCAGGGCCCTGGCGCACCGTCCGGCGCGACCCAGGCAGCCCAAAACGACAGTCCGGCGCGCTGATCGCGAGCAGGAAGACACGGAAATAACAAGGAAGGTTCAAGATGAAGAGAATCCTGGCTATCTCGACGGGGGGCGCCTGGCTCACCTGCCTGCTGATGTTCGGTTGCTCCCGCGACGCGCGCAGCACCGCTCCGGAAATGGAGCCCACAATGACGCCGGCGTCGGCTGAAAAGAGCAACGTCGCAGCAGTGCCGAACAACTACATCGTGGTCGCAGACGACGTGCGCAAGGCGTGCAATTTGCCGAACGACGAGCAGAAGGCGCCCAAGTTCGACTACGACGAGGCACAGTTGCGTCCGCGGGGCGAAGGCATTCTGGACGGCGTGGCGCGGTGCCTGACCGAGGGAGCCATGAAAGGAGAGTCAATCACGATCGTGGGTCATGCGGACCCGCGTGGAACCGAGGAGTACAATCAGCAACTCGGGCGGAGGCGCGCGGAGAGCGCTCGCGATTATCTCACCGCGCACGGCTTGGGCTCTGAGCGCATCCGTGTCGAATCGCTAGGTGAGAGCTCCGCCAACGGAACCGACGAGACGGGCTGGGCTACGGACCGACGCGTCGAGGTGAGGCGCGGCAGCGTCACGCCGTGAGCTCCCTTCTTCAGGCTTGAAACAAGAACGTCACGAGGACTGCGAGGTCGACCCTTGATGGCGGCCCGCAGCCTGGTGGCGGCTGGCTAGTCACGCGGAGCTGCGTTCGGAGGTACCAGCACCTCGCGGCATTGTGCCAGCGCGGCGAAGGCGTCCACCGTCGCGCGAAAGGCGTCTTGGACCTGCGCACGCTCGAACGATAGCCAGCTTCGCTGCTCGATATTCGCGACTGCCCTTTGGGCGATACGCAGCCAGGGCGACGAGCGGTTGCCGCCGTGCAGCGCTGCCAATGCATCCACCGCGCTCTCGAGTCCCGAGCGAATCCAGCCGGATTGCCCGAATTGGTTCGCGTGGGCACGCTCGAGCCGCTCTGCTTCGAAGCGAATCTCGGCTATTTGCTTGCCGAGCCGGTTGCCTTCGTCAGCGGCTGCGACCACGTTGCCCAGGGCGGACAGGGCTGCGGCAGCGGCTTTGCGGGCCTCGACGAGATTCGACTGCGCCAACCTCGAAACCTCGTCGTGGGCGCGGTCCAGTTCCGCTTCGAACGACCCGAGAGGAGCTGGTGGCGCCTCCATGCGCTTCGCTTCCCCGAACGGTGCTTCTCCGCCACGCGCAAGAAACACCGCGTCGGCTGCGGCGTGCAGCGCCGCAACCGTTCGGGGCCGCTGATTGGCCAAGGCGAGGAGATCATCGAGGTCGTGGGCGGTTTGTCTCAGCGCGCGCAGGGCCCCAATGTACTCCTCCCGCCGTCTTGGCGGGCTGGTGGTGGTCATCAGCGACTCCAACACGCGCGTCAGCGCTTGCTTGAGCAGCCCTGCGTGCGAAAGCGAAGTCGGCGGCGAACCCGCCAACCGCTGCGCCACCTCTCGAACGCGCAGGTTGGTCGCATGAGAAAGCGGTTCCATGGCGCTGCCGAGACTCTGCAGCACCTTGGCGAGCTCCCGCTGCGCAGGCCCCTCGGGTCGAGCCTCGAATTCCTCCACGGAAGCCGCCAATTGCTCGAGCGAACGCACTGACGCAAGCCGTCGTTGCTCGGGCGGTCGGGGCGTTTGGGACGGGGCCTGCGGTGAGCTGGCGCACGCAACACCACTTAGGAAACAGAGCACCCACGCGCCCCTTACGGAGTTGTGGCGTGTCATTCGTTCCCGACCTGGTCAGCAAGAGGTGCCACGCGCACTTCCCCTGCACGAACGACGCCAACCTTGCCTACAGCAGGAGGAAGCCGTCACACGCCCGGCAGGCGTCGCTTCGACCAGAGCACGCGGCCGCGACCGTCCACACTCAGCGCCCCCTGCGCTTCCGTGGGCTCGCAGGTCAATGCGCCATGATGTCCACCCGTCGATCCTCGGCCCACGAGCGCTCATCGGTTCCGCGGGCGTCCAGCTCTCCGCGCGACGATGTCGCCATACGAGCGCCCGGAAGTCCTCTCATTTCCAGAAACGCCTTGACGGTGTCCGCGCGACTTCCGCCTAGCACCATGTTGTAATCGTCGCCGCCGCGCGGGTCGGCGTGCCCGACCAACCGCATTTCTTTGCCTGCGAGGGGACCCGAAACGAAGCAGGCCACCAGCTTGGTTAGGGCTGGCCTCTCGGTCTCCTGTAAGCTTGCGGAGTCGAAAGCAAAATGGGCGTCCGCATCGCGGAGGTTGCAGGCGTCCTGGATGTCCTGCGATAGGTGAACGACGCCGCGGGTTGGTGATTTGGAGTCGATCGGGGCGGTGGCCGGCGGTTGCTGAGCGACTGTCGCCCGGGGAGTCGACGGCGGCAGCGCTTCGTGACCACAAGCGGAACAAACCAGCACGAATGACGAGATGATTGCCTTCACGAGTACCTCCGTTGCGTGTGGGATACAGCTACCGCACGGCGACGGCAACCGGTTTCTATAGTTTGTACTCAAACCATCTTGCTGCGTGATCGAACGACACGCTGCTGCCGACGCGACCGCATTGCGCCTACCGCGCCAGCAAAGACCCATCCGTCTATACGGTCGTGGCCGAGGATTCGGCGGCTCTAGTCGGGATCATCGCTGCCTTCATAGGCGTCATCTGGCGCACCTTACCGACTCGCCAACCACGTTTTCGACCGGGCTCCCATGGCACGGTGTGGCACGCCTGTGACGCTGCAAGCGGCTGCGCGCGGTACGGCGCTGGCGCGGACAGGCTGGCTCTGCAGGGCCCACGCGCGGCCAGGCATGGCGCCGATGAGCCCAACAGCGCAACAAGGTCCAACGCACCCGGCCGCTTCCTGGTGCGGCACGGAGCTTGCGCTCCAAGCGCGCTTTCCAACAAAAGGAACTCTGAATGAACGCTCTCGCATGGCTCGCCGTCGTCTTGCTCGCTATCTGGGTATCCGGTGTCGTCTTCTTCAAGATCGTTGGTTTCGCCATACATCTGGCCCTGATCGCGGCAGCAGTCCTCTTGATCGCATGGGCAATCCGTAGATTCACGGGCGCAGGTGGTGGCCACACCAGCTAGCAAGCTGGTCAAACCGGATCGCCAGCGGCGGGACGCCAACTGTCTCGAAACACATCGCTCGGCTTGGGCGTCGCCGCCGCGGAATAAGAAGAGGCGCGTCTCAGCCCACGGGGCCTCAGCCGCGCGAAGACTGCGTCAGTTGTTCTGCGGCGGCGGGACCCCAGGTCCCGGGCTCGTAGAAGTGCAGCGGTGAGATGGCGCCGAGGATGGGCTCCACGATTTTCCACGCTTCCTTCACCGCGTCCTGCCGGGAGAACAAGGTGGGATCGCCGACGATGGCATCGCCCAGGAGGCGCTCATAGGGACTCATCTCGTCCTCGGAATTGCGCACGAACGAGAGCTCTGTCGGCATGGCTTGCATGCCTTCGCCGGGCTGCTTGACCAGCGCTCCCAGGTCGATGGTCAAGCCTGGCGTCAGCTGCAAACGCAGGTAGTTGCTCCTGCCGTGAACGAGGCCAGAAAGCGGTGGCCGTTTGAGTTGCACCAAGACCTCGGTCGTCGTGACAGGCAAACGTTTGCCGGCGCGAATGAAGAAGGGAACGCCTTCCCAACGCCATGAGTCGATGTCGAGTCGGAGCGCCGCGTACGTCTCGACGTTGGACTCGGGCGCGACTCCCGGCTCCTGCCGATAGCCGATGAATTGCCCGCGCACCAGCTGCCCCGGAAGGACCGGGCGCACCTGGCGAAACACCTTCACCAGCTCGTCGCGAATGGCCTCGTTGTAGGTCGTGGCCGGATGTTCCATCGCCAGGAAGCCCACGACTTGCAACAGATGGTTTTGGATGACGTCGCGAATAGCCCCCGTCTCCTCGTAGAACGCCCCTCGCCCTTGCACGCCGAACGTCTCCGCCATGGTGATCTGGACGCTCTCGACGTAGTTGCGGTTCCAAATCGGTTCCAAAAAGGTGTTGGCAAAGCGAAAGACGAGCAGGTTCTGCACAGCCTCCTTCCCCAGGTAGTGGTCGATGCGAAATACGGAAGACTCGTCGAACACCTCGCGAATGCAGCGATTGAGCCGCTTGGCGGAGGCCAGATCCCGCCCGAACGGCTTCTCGACGATGATGCGCGCGTCTCGCCCGACACCCGTAGCGCCCAGGTGCGCCACGACGACGGCGAACAGCGTTGGGGGGATCGCGAGATAGTGTATCGGGCGCACGGCACCGTTCAGCGTGGCGCGCAGCTGCTCGAAGGTGGAGCGATCGTTGTAGTCTCCGTCCACGTAGCGGAGCAGCTCGACGAGCCGAGAAAACGCGGGCTCGTCCACGCCGCCGCCGTGTTCCTCCAGGCTGCTGCGCGCGCGTTCTCTGAGCTGGTGGATATTCCAGCCAGCCTTCGCGACGCCAATCACGGGAATGTCGAGGCGCCCGCGCCGAATCATCGATTGCAGCGCCGGGAAGATCTTCTTGTAGGCCAAGTCGCCGGTTGCACCGAAGAACACGAGTGCGTCGGCAGGGTTTTGGGATTCATGGGTTCGTTGGTGTCGAGGGAACGTCGGGCGACAGGCTCGTCCGTGCGCGCTGGTGTGCCGGCTTTGCAGAACGGCCGAGGTTCAAGGCCGTGCTGACGAGGGCCAGATGCGAGAACGCCTGGGGGAAGTTGCCCAGCAGCCGCTTCTGGACAGGATCGTATTCTTCGGCCAAGAGGCCCACGTCGTTACGCAGGGTCAAAAGGCGCTCGAAGCGCTCGACGGCTTCTGCCCTACGGCCCTGCAACAACAGGTTGTCGGCGAGCCAGAAGCTGCAAGGCAAGAAGACACCTTCACTCGTCGGCAAGCCATCGAGGCGTGGGTCGGTGTGGTAGCGCCTGACGAGCCCGTCCACCGTAAGCTCGCGCTCGATAGCCGCGACGGTGCCCCGCACGCGAGCGTCGTCGGCTGGCAAGAAGCCGACCAGCGGCAACATCAGCAGGCTGGCGTCCAGTGCCTTACCGCCAAAATACTGCACGAACGAGCCTAGCTCGGCGTCGAAGCCCTGCTCGCAGATCCGGCGGTGAATGCGGGCGCGAAGCTCTCGCCATCTGGTGACAGGCCCTCTCAGCCCAAACTCCTCGGAGGAACGGATGCAGCGATCGAGCGCGACCCAAGCCATCACCTTGGAATGAGTAAAATGACGTCGCGGGCCGCGCACTTCCCAGATACCTTCATCCGGCTGCTCCCAGATGCGCTCCAAGTGTTCAATGAGCGCAATCTGCAGAGCCCACCCTGCTTTGCTCTCGACCAAACCGCCGGCACGCGCCTGGTAGAGCGCATCTATCAACTCGCCGTAGACATCGAGCTGTAGCTGGGTTGCTGCGGCGTTGCCCACGCGCACTGGCAGAGAAAGTTCGTACCCGGGTAGCCAAGCGAGCTCTTGCTCAGGCAGGCGCCGCTCGCCGTCGAGCCCGTACATGATCTGGAGCTTGTCGGGGCTTCCGGCGACGGCGCGCAGCAGCCAATCGCGCCAGGCCTGAGCCTCGTCGTAGTAGCCGGCATCCATCAGCGCCAGCAGCGTGAGCGTTGCGTCGCGCAGCCAACAGAAGCGGTAGTCCCAGTTCCGCACTCCGCCAATCCGTTCGGGCAAAGAAGTCGTCGGCGCCGCACACAGCCCACCGGTGGGCGCATACGTCAGTGCCTTGAGCGTCATCAGCGATCGCACGACCGCGTCTCTCCAAGGCCCTTCGTAAGAGCAGCGGGCGGTCCACTCCCGCCAAAACTGCTCGGTGCCCGCCAGCGCCGCTTGCGGGTCTCGAGCTGGAGGGTCGGGAAGATGAGACGGACCGTAGCTGAGCGTGAAACTGGCCACCTGGCCTGCGGCGAGCTTGAACTCACTGACGGTCGAGAGCGCTTCGCCGTGGTGCGGCATGGAGCTGCGGAACACGACCTTGTGCGGACCAGCGACGGCTCGGAGCGTGTCGTCTGCCGCGCGCTCGACCCAGGGCACCACGTTGCCGTAGTCGAAGCGGAGCGTGAGCTCACTGCGAAGGGTGACCTCGCCCGTGTGTCCGATAACGATACGTACGAGATCGGATGCCCCGTCGCGAGCGGGCATGAAGTCGAGCAACGTGACGGTCCCCTCACTGCATTCGAAGGTCGTCTCGAGCACCAAGCTATCGTGGCGATAGCGACGGTGAACCTGGCAACCGGTGGTGGGGGCAAGGCGCCAGCGCCCATGTTGCTCATCTCCCAACAGGGCCGCGAAGCAGGCTTGGGAATCGAAGCGGGGCCAGCACAGCCAATCGATCGAACCATCAAGCCCCACGAGCGCTGCCGTCTCGCAGTCACCGATGAGGGCGTACGCCTCGATGGGCAAGGTCATCGAGGCGAGAGGTGAGCAACAACCATACCGACGTCGCGCGGTGGGTGCAGTTTCCTACACGCCCGCGATTGGCTCGTTTTGGTGCACCCGCGCCACGCGCTCTTGTTCTTGCCGTTCGCGTGGGTTCAAGCCGCGCCCATAGTGCCGGGCGTACACCTGCGTGAGCTCCGCGCCGAACAAGAACATCTGCGCCGAGAAGTAGAGCCACAGCAGCAGCACGACCACCGAGCCGGCGGCGCCGTAGGTCAGCGATACCGTCGCGCGACCCAAGTAGAGTCCAACCAGAGCGTTCCCGACATTGAACAACACGGAAGTAAGGGCCCCGCCGAGCAGCACACAGCGCCAACCCACGCGCGTATCGGGCACGACTTTGAATACCACCGCCGACATGCCACCCACCAACACCAGCGAAGAAGCCAGCTGACCGAGCTGAACCATAGGACCGGCCAGGGCCGTGCCGGCGAAGAGTGTCTCGCTAAAACCGGTCAGTAAGGCGCGTGACAAGAAGATCACTAGGAGAATGGGACCTGACGCCAGCACCAACAGGAAAGCGAACAAGCGGCGCTTCAAATAGTCTTGAATCGTTGCCTTGAAGCCTTTGGCC
>DATAKF010000525.1:0-24513 GCA_036261775.1 Polyangiaceae bacterium
GCGCTCCGCGCGCGATTTGGGAGGGGTCGGCCGCGCGCAGGCCGCAGGCCGAGCACGGACGGGGGTGGGCATCCCCATCACTTGGGTCCCGGTGTAAGATCAGGCCTCGCCGACCTTTTTCACCACCCTGTTAGGGGTTAGTCGGCGGAGGGGCTAGGGAGAATCAGGGTTGCGAGCGGAACAGAGGCTGAGAGCGAAGCCTCGCCAATCAGGCTGCGCGCGAAACAGTCGCTGCGAAAGGCGGGCACCGACGAACAGCGTCGCGCCCTCGATGCCCTCGCCTCCCCTCGATCGACTAACCCCTAACCCCTCACTCCTTGGCCCCTCAGTCTTCCAGCTGCTGCGCCAAGTAGTTCTCGCGGCCGATGTCGCTCAGCTGGTGCAGCTGGGCTTCGAGCCAGTCGATGGAGTCTTCTTCATCGGTCAGGATGTGCTCGACCAGCTCGCGCGTGCCGCCGTCGCTCTTCGCCAAGCAGAGCTGAATGGCGCGGTTGAGCCGCGCCGCGGCTTCGAGCTCCAGCGTGAGGTCGAGCTTGTGCATCTCGATCGGCTCCTCGCCCACGCGGACTGGAGATAGTCGCTGCATGTTGGGAACGCCGCCCAAGTACAAGATGCGCGCGATCACCTTGTCGGCGTGCTTCATCTCTTCGATGGACTCTTCGCGCTTCTTCTTGGCCAGCCGCTTGTAGCCCCAGTTCTCACACATCTTGTAGTGGATGAAATACTGGTTGATGGCGGTCAGCTCGGACGTGAGGATTTCGTTCAGCGCGTCTAAGACTTCGGCATCGCCTCGCATGGTGGCGGCACGGTAACACGCCGGGGCCTGCCCGTCGCCCCCGCCGGATGCCTCAAACCCCTGCAACATCCGAGACTTAGAGAATGACTTTGACAATCACTTTCAATAAGCTACGGTGATTCTCAGCCGCGATGATCGTCTGCCACTGCCACGGTGTCACCGACCGAGAGATCCGAGCCTGCGTCCAACAAGGGGCGCGCAGCTGTGGCGACGTGGGCGACGTATGCGGGGCCGGAACGGGCTGCGGAGGCTGTGCCTCACTGGTGGCCGAGGTCGTGTCTGGTGAAAGGCGCCGCCTGGCGGTCGTCCGCAGTGACGTGACAGCCTCGCCGATGGCTTGCCTCACGGGCCTGGCGGACACTGCGATGGCTGGCTAACCCGGTCGGACCCTTTACACCCGCCCCGACTGGTCCCAGGTAGAGAGCCAATGCGAGCGCTCCTGCGCTTTTTCGACGCCGCTTTCGGGCGCTACGCAGCCACCAGCGCGCTCGCCACCGCGACGGATTTTGTGCTCGCCTACTGCCTGCACCTGTTCGACGCCTCGGCGGCCTTGGCGACTTTCGCCGGCTGCGTCGCAGGGGGCGGCGTCGCTTTCGCGCTCAGCCGGCGCTGGACGTTTCAAGCGGGTTCCGCGCGTGCCCTGCCCCAGCTCCTGCGCTTTCTGTTCGTCTGGGCCACCAGCGCGCTGTTGAACTCCACGGGCGTGCCGGCGCTCTTGCCTTGGGTCGGCTCGTTCGCCGTGGCGTGGGCGTCCGTGCGCGCTGCCGTCTATTTGGGCTGGAACTACCCGCTGTCGCGGTGGTTCGTGTTCGCGGGCGAAAAAGCTACGGCGCCGCTGCGCGCGCGCTGACGCACAGCTCGAAGCGCGCGGCGTTCGGGGCGCTGCCGCCGCGCACCCGCGCGCCCGCGACGCTGGCGGCGATGCGCGCCGCGTACAGCCCCAAGCCCCGGCTGTAACGACCACCCGAGACGTTCTTGGTCGAGAGTTGCCCCTCGGCTGTGAAGGCTTGTTCGGCCATCTCGGACGCGAGCGGCACTCCGCTGTCGCTCACGCCAATCACGAGCTCGCTGCCTTCTTGCGCAGCTCGCACCGTGACTTTGCCGGTCTCGCCCGCGTGTTGAATCGCGTTGCGAATCAGGTTCGACAACGAACGCTGCAGCATGTCGCGGTTGGCAAAAGCGCGCAGGCCAGCGCCCGACTCCGCGTCGACCTCCAGCGCGACGCGGTAGCTCTCGGCGAAGCGCCGTGACTTTTGCGCCGCTTCGCGCAGCAGCTCACGCAGTGGAAAGTCGTGCGGCTCGCGCGGCTTGGCGCCCTCCAGCGCGATCGCGAACAGCTCTAAATTGTCGGTGATGTGACCAAGCGCATCACTGGAGGCTGCGACGTCTTCCAGCGCCTCGTGGGCTTCGGTGTCGCCGGCGCCGACCACGGAGCCCAAGAAGCTGACGTTGCTGTGCAACGCCGAGAGCGGGTTGCGCAAGTCGTGGGCAAAAAGCCCCAGCAGGGCACTTACCGGCTCCGAACTCAGGTCTTCCTTCATCGGCAAACCGAAGGGAGCCGCCGGATATGGGAAGCCCCTTCAGGCCTTCGACTATCTCACAACGAGGCCAGAAAATCGCGCAGCACTTCGCCGAGCTTTGCGCGCTCCTCGAGCGGCAAAATGTGAGAACCTCCTGGAATCAGGAAAAGTCTCGCTCCGGGAATGCTGTCTGCCATTGCCACCGAGACCTCCGGGGGCGTGAAAGTGTCCTTGGAGCCTGCAACCACCAGCGTGGGCACGCGGATCTGCTGCAGCAAATCTTCCGCGGAATGCTCGCCTGCTTCGCGCAGCATGCGCACGAAGAGCTGAAAATCGACATGCAGGGCGTGGCGAAAGTAGGGCTCGACGTCCTCGACGCGCACCTTCGCCGGATCGATGTCGCCCATCATGACCCCGATCTTGATGGCTGCCCCAACGGGCACGCGCGCCCACAGCGCCCGCAGCAGGCGTGGGTGGCGCGCGCTAAAATCCAGGACGCTTGGCAGGACCGACGAGAGCACGTCGGAGCCTTTGAACGTGTGGGTGATGCGGCCGAAGCTGCCGCACAGCAGCACCAGCGCCCTCACGCGCTCTGGGCGCGCTCGGTAGGCTTCCAGGCACACCTGAGTGCCCAACGAGTGGCCGACGAGCACGACCTCGGGATCTCCGAGGTGATCGCGCACAGCGTTCAGGTCGCTGGCGTGCGCTACCACGTCGACCTGTTCCCTATCGATGGGCAAGCCGCTGCGACCGTGGCCACGATAGTGAAAATGGGCAACCGGCAGCTGCGCAGCCAGGTCATCCCACAGGTATCTGTAGATGTAGCCGTCGCAAACCAAGCCGTCGCACAGGAGCACGGTTGGCGCAGCTTTGGCGCCAGCCACGCTCACGTGCTGCCGGACATAGAGACGAGTGCCGTCGCGACCTAGCGCGAACGACTCGGACGCCACATCAGGTGGCGGCCTCGTCCTCGTCGTCACTGATGTCGTTCACGCTCGGGATCTTCTTGATCTCGAGCCGAGCCATCTTCCAGGCGCGCTGCACGACCCAAGACAGTGAGCGGTCGAGCCGCGCTGCCTCGTCCTTAATCTCCTGCAGCATAGCCTCAGGAAAATACAGACTTTGTTTGCGCTTATCGCTACCGGCGGTCTTGTTGGATTCGTTGTCGGCCACGCATACCCTCGGTATGTAGTGAGGTGTCGCGAGACACCGTCCAAAACGCGAAACTCATCACTACCACCCACAGACCCTCAGAATCAATAGGGTTCGGAAGGGGGGGCCGCTCGCCTTCGGCTCGCTTTCTTTCCTGGTGTCGCTCGCCTGTGGCTCGCTCGTCTTTTCTCGTGTCGCTTGCCTGCGGCTCGCTCGCGTTTTTGGGCACATTTGAGCACCGGGGCTTGCTTCGGGCCGGCTTGGGGCAGAACACTCGAGCGATGCAGCTTTTGGGCACAAGTCGTCGCCGGCGTTTGGTTGAGCTTGGGGCGGCGGCTTGGTTTGGCGGGGCCGTGGTCGGCGCTCTGGGGTCCCTTGGTCAGGTTCGGGACGCCCAGGCCAAGACCGAGTGGGACAACCCCTACTTCCCGTTCGAGCAGCTGGGGCGGGTCCTGGCGTGGGTCGAGAACGAATACGTCGATCCGGTAGAGCGGCGGCGGCTCGTGGAAGGCGCGATCAAGGGCATGGTCGCCGAGCTCGACCCGCACTCGTCGTACTTGCCGGCGGAAGACTTCGGCATCTTCCAAGCCGACACGGAGGGGCACTTCGGCGGCATCGGTGTGGAGGTCGACTTCGGCGACGAGTACATCACCATCATCGCGCCGATCGAAGGCTCGCCTGCTGCGCTGGCAGGCGTGCTCCCCGGCGATCGCATCTTGGCCATCGACAACCAAGCCGTGCGCGGCAAGAGCGCCGCGGACTTGGTGCGCATGATGCGCGGCGAGCCCGACACCAAGGTGCTGCTCACCGTGCGCCGCAAAGGCCAGGATAAGTTCCTGTATTTCAAGCTCACTCGCAAGATCATCAACGTGGCCAGCGTGGCCAGCAAATCGCTCAAGGGTGGCGTCGGGTACCTGCGCATCAAGACCTTTCAAACCGGCACGCACAGCGAGCTGCTCGATCAACTCAAGAAGCTGCGCGAAGCTGCGCACGGTCAGCTCACGGGCGTCGTGCTGGACATGCGCAACAACCCGGGCGGCCTGGTCAACGAAGCCACCGCGGTCGCCGACGAATTCTTGTCGAGCGGCGTCATCTTCACCACCCGGCGCCGCGGACGAATCGTCGACGACTTGCGCGCCGACGGCATGGGCGCGCTGCGGCGTGGCCCCGTGGTCGTCCTCGTGAACGAGTACAGCGCCAGCGCGGCCGAGCTGGTGGCGGGCGCCTTGCAAGACAACAAGCGCGCGCCCGTGATCGGCGCCCCCACGTTCGGCAAAGGCTCGGTGCAAACCATCGTGGACTTGCCGGGAGGGGCCGGGCTACGGCTGACGACGCTGCGCTACTACACGCCCAGTGGTCGACCGATTCAGGCCCAAGGAGTCAAGCCCGACATCTTGGTCGGCGGCGCCAGCGTGGCGCTCGGCTACGGTGTTCTGAAAGAACAGAACCTGGAGGGCTACTTGCCGCCCGTGGAAGGCGGGCGCGCGCCGCTGGTGAAGCCGCCCGAGCCGCCAGAAGATCACAAGGCGGCAGCCGAGCCGCCGCCCGGCGAAGAGCTGGACCTGGGCATGTCCCGCGACGTGCCCACCGACCCGGAAAGCGGCGCGGACGAAGCCTTGAAGATTGCCTACCGGGTAGTCACGGGCACCTACAGCAAAACGCCGCTCAAGCCGCCAGCCGAGCCCGACAAGCAGCCGTGAGCTGAAGCCGAAGCGCGCGGCAGTTACTTGCTGCGGGCTTTGACTTCGTTCGGGGCGGCGACCATGGCCGTCAGCAGCTCGCGGTTCATCTTGGCGATGAAGCCAATGCTGATGCCCTTGGGGCAAGCCGCTTCGCATTCGCCGTGGGTGGTGCAGTGACCAAAGCCCTCGGCGTCCATCTGCGCCACCATCTTGCGCACGCGATCTTTGCGCTCGGGCTCGCCTTGCGGGAGCAGCGCCAGGTGGGAGATCTTGGCCGCCGTGAACAACGCCGCCGAGGCGTTGGGGCAAGCGGCCACGCAAGCGCCGCAGCCAATGCAGGTGGCGGCGTCGAAGGCCGTGTCCGAGTCAATCTTGGCGATCGGCAGCGAATTGGCCTCCGGCGCGGCGCCGGTGCGCACGGAGATGTAGCCGCCGGCCTGAATGATGCGATCGAGCGCGCTGCGGTCGACGACTAGGTCGCGCACGACAGGGAACGAGCCAGCGCGCCAAGGCTCGATGGTGAGCTCGTCGCCGTCTTTGAAGCTGCGCATGTGCAGCTGGCAGGTGGTGGTGCCGCCATTGGGCCCGTGCGGCACGCCGTCGATGACCACGCCGCACATGCCGCAGATGCCTTCACGGCAGTCGTGATCGAAGGCGATCGGGTCTTCGCCCTTGGCCAACAGCTCTTCGTTCACCACGTCGAGCATCTCCAGGAACGACATGTGGTCGCTGACGTTCTTGGCTTCGTAGCGCACGAACTGGCCCGGCGCGTTTGCGCCCTTTTGCCGCCAGACGTTGAGCACGAGGTTCATCGCGCGAGACATTACTTGTAGCTCCTCTGGCTCGGGTGCACGTACTCGAAGGTGAGCGGCTCTTTGTTGAGCTTGGGCTGGCTCACGTTACCCGTGTATTCCCAGGCCGCGACGTACGAGAACTCGTCGTCGTTGCGTTTCGCTTCGCCGTCTTCGGTCTGGTACTCCTCACGGAAGTGCCCGCCCGCCGACTCGTTGCGGTGCAAGGCGTCGCGGCACATCAGCTCACCAAACTCCAAGAAGTCGGCGACGCGACCGGCCTTTTCCAGCGACTGGTTCAGCTCTTCGCCCGTGCCGGGCACCGTCAGGTTCTGCCAAAATTCCTCGCGCAAAGCAGGAATCTTGTCGAGGGCCAGCTTCAGCCCGGCCTCGGTGCGACCCATGCCGCACTGATCCCAAACCAAAGCGCCGAGCTCTCGGTGAAACGAGTCGGGCGTACGCTTGCCCTTGATCGACAAGAGCTTGTCGATCCGGCCCTGCACGTCGGTGAGCGTGGCTTGCGCGGCCGGGTGGCTCGAGTCCACGCCGCCCGCCTTCTGAGAGGCGAGGTAGTTGGAGACGGTGACCGGCAGGATGAAGTAGCCGTCCGCCAGGCCTTGCATCAGGGCGCTCGCGCCCAGCCGGTTGGCGCCGTGGTCGGAGAAGTTCGCTTCACCGCCCACGAACAGACCCGGGATGGTGCTCTGCAGCTCGTAGTCGACCCACAAACCGCCCATCGTGTAGTGGATGGCCGGATACATGCGCATCGGCACCTTGTACGGATCTTCGCCGGTGATGCGCTCGTACATCTGGAACAGGTTGTCGTAGCGCTCGGCCACGAGCTTCTGGCCCAAGCGTTTGACGGCGTCGCCGAAGTCTAGATAAACGCCGCGGCGCACGCCCGCTACTTCAGGGCCGACACCGCGCCCCTGGTCGCACATGTCCTTGGCGCGGCGCGACGCGATGTCACGCGGCACCAGGTTGCCGAAGCTGGGGTACAGCCGCTCCAGGTAATAGTCGCGCTCAGACTCCGGAATTTGAGCCGGATCCTTGCTGCAATCAGCGGGATTTTTGGGTACCCAGACGCGCCCGTCGTTCCGCAGCGACTCGCTCATCAACGTGAGCTTGCTCTGGTAGTCCCCGCTCTGCGGAATGCAGGTCGGGTGAATTTGCGTGTAGCAGGGGTTGGCGAACAGCGCGCCGCGCCGGTGCGAGCGCCAAGTGGCCGTGGCGTTGCAGCCCTTGGCGTTGGTCGACAAGTAAAAGACGTTGCCGTAGCCGCCCGAGCAGAGCACGACCACGTCGCCCATCTGCGCTTCGACCTTGCCGGTCACCAGGTCGCGCGTGACGATGCCGCGCGCACGCCCGTCGACCACGATCACGTCGAGCATCTCGGTGCGCGGGTACATCTTGACGGTGCCCGCCTCGATCTGGCGCGACAACGCCTGGTAGGCGCCGAGGAGCAGCTGCTGCCCGGTCTGACCGCGCGCGTAGAAGGTGCGGGCCACCTGCGCGCCGCCGAAGGAGCGGTTGTCGAGCAGGCCGCTGTACTCGCGCGCAAAGGGCACGCCCTGCGCCACGCACTGGTCGATGATGTTCACGCTCAGCTCGGCGAGCCGGTAAACGTTCGACTCGCGAGCGCGAAAATCGCCACCTTTGACGGTGTCGTAGAAGAGCCGGTAGGTGCTATCGCCGTCGTTTTGGTAGTTTTTGGCGGCGTTGATGCCACCCTGGGCCGCGATGCTGTGAGCGCGGCGAGGGCTGTCCTGGTAGCAGAAGCAGGAGACGTTGTAGCCCATCTCGCCGAAGCTGGCGGCAGCAGCGCCACCGGCCAGGCCAGAGCCGACCACGATGACGCGGTACTTGCGGCGGTTGGCCGGGTTGACCAGCTTGCTGTGGAAGCGGTGGTCGCTCCAGCGGTTCTCGATCGGTCCCGCAGGAGCGCGAGCGTTCAGTTCCATGAGTTTGGTCCGGACCTTTAGCGAATAAAGCCGAAAAGCACACTGAGCGGCATGAGCACGTTGCCGGCAGTGATGAGGATGGCGAAGCTGCGCGCACCCATGCGAGCGCGCGCGTTGTAGCGCGGATGGTTCAAGCCGAGCGACTGCAGCAAGCTGTAAGCACCGTGGTACAGGTGCATGCCGAGCAGCAGGTTGGCGGTAACGTACAGCAGCGTGACCCACGGCAGCTGAAAGCCCGCCACGAAGTTGCCGTACACGTCGATGGGGCTGAACTGGTGGTCACCGAGCGAGAGCCCGGGCACCGTGAAGTGTGCCAGGTGGAAGAAGATGTAGAGCAGCAGCGCGGGGCCGCTGTACTTCATCGTGGCTGCCGCGTAGGTCGTCGCGATGTTCTTTTTGACCCGGTAGGCAACCGGGCGCGCCGCCAGCGAGCGGCGGTACAGCTGCACTACCAACGCCACGTGCGTGACGAGCGCCAGGAGCAAGATGGCGCGCGCCGGCCAGACCAGGGCGGCGTTGCCCTTCATGGTCTCGGCGTAGTGGTTGTAAACCTCGGGCCCCAGGAAAACCTGAAGGTTTCCGAGCATATGCTGGAGCACGAAGCCGAACAGCACGGCCCCGCTCACGGCGAGCAGGGCCTTTTTTCCAACCGAGGTGTCGCCGAAGCCGAGGTTCTTCGAAGTCGTAGCAGTAGCCATCAGTGGTCCTGAGAAACCTAAGACAACGCCTAGCTCTTTAGCAGCTGGCGGAGCACGAACTGCAAGATGCCGCCGTGCTGGTAGTACGAGAGCTCGACCGCCGTATCGATGCGGGCGCGCACGCGGATCGCCTTGACCGAGCCGTCAGCGGCCTTGGCCTGAACCTCTAGCACCTTGCCGGGGGCGAGTCCGTTCGCGATACCCAGCACCGAGTACGTCTCTTCGCCGGTGAGGCCGAGCGTTTCCTTGGTCTCGCCGTCGACGAACTGCAGGGGCAAGACGCCCATGCCGATCAGGTTCGAGCGGTGGATGCGCTCGTAGCTCTCGGCGATGACCGCGCGAATGCCGAGCATGAACGTGCCCTTGGCGGCCCAGTCACGCGAGGAGCCGGAGCCGTACTCTTTGCCGGCGAGCACCAAGAGCGGGGTCTTGGTGGCCTGGTACTTTTCGGAGGCCTCGTAGATGCTGGTTTGCTCGCCGGTCGGCAGGTAGCGGGTGAAGCTGCCTTCGACGCCGGGAACCAAGCCGTTGCGCAGACGCACGTTGGCGAACGTGCCGCGCATCATCACCTCGTGATTGCCGCGGCGCGCGCCGTATTGGTTGAAATCCTTCGGAAGGACGCCGTTGTCGGTCAGGTATTTGGCGGCCGGCGAGGTCTTGGAGATGTTGCCGGCAGGCGAGATGTGGTCGGTGGTGACCGAGTCGCCCAGCGTCGCCAGCACGCGCGCGCCGGTAATGTCCGTCAGCGGCGCCGGGTCGACCGGGAGGTTTTCGAAGAAGGTGGGCTTGCGGACGTAGGTGCTCTTCGGATCCCAGACGAAGCGATCGCCTTCCGGAACCGGCAGCGCGCGCCAACGCTCGTCGCCTTTGAAGACCTCGCCGTACTCCTTGACGAACATGTCGGAGGTGACGTTCTGCTTCACCGAGGCTGCGACGTCCTTGGGCGAAGGCCAGATGTCCTTCAGGAATACGTCCTTGCCTTCTTTGTCTTTACCGAGCGGCTCGGCGGCAAAGTCGATATCGATGCGACCGGCCAGCGCGTAAGCGACGACCAAGGGCGGGCTCGCCAGGTAGTTGGCGCGCACGTCCGGCGACACGCGACCTTCGAAGTTGCGGTTACCGCTGAGCACGCTGACCGCGACCAGCTCGCCGTCGTTGATCGACTTGCTGATGGTGTCCGCAAGCGGCCCGCTGTTGCCGATGCAGGTGGTGCAGCCGTAGCCCACGACGTTGAAGTGCAGCTGCTCAAGGGCGGGTAGCACGTTGGCTTGCGTCAGGTACTGCGTGACCACCTTGGAGCCGGGGGCCAAGCTGGTCTTGACCCAAGGCTTGACCTGCAGGCCCTTTTCCACGGCATTTTTGGCCAAAAGCCCGGCACCCAGCATGACGTAGGGGTTGGAGGTGTTGGTGCAGCTGGTGATGGCGGCGATCACGACCGAGCCGTTGGTGAGATCGAACGACTCCCCGCGATGGCTCGAGGCGACGCGCGCGCCCAGCTCTTCCGCCGAGACCGTGGCGCCCTTGGCCTTCTTCTTGGCCTGGGCCACCAGCTCCGGCAGCACCTTCTTGAAGCCGGCGCCAACGTCCGTCAGCGCGACCTTGTCGTGCGGGCGGCGCGGACCGGCCAACGTCGGAACGACGGTGCCGAGATCGAGCGACAGCGTGTCGGTGTAGATCGGGTCGGGCTGACCCTTGGTGCGGAACAAGCCCTGGGCCTTGGCGTACGCCTCGACCAGCGCGATGCGCTCCGGCGTGCGCCCCGACAGGCGCAGGTAGTTGAGCGTCTCTTCGTCGACCGGGAAGATGCCGCAGGTGGAGCCGAACTCTGGCGCCATGTTGCCGATGGTCGCGCGGTCGGCGAGCGGCAGGTGATCGAGGCCGTCGCCGAAGAACTCGACGAACTTTCCGACCACGCCCTTGTCACGCAGCATGCGCGTGATGGTGAGCACCAAGTCGGTGGCGGTCGCGCCTTCCGGCAGCGTGCCGTACAGCTTCATGCCGATGACCTGGGGGATCAGCATGTTGATGGGCTGGCCGAGCATGGCCGCTTCGGCCTCGATGCCGCCGACGCCCCAGCCCAGCACGCCTGCGCCGTTGATCATGGTCGTGTGGCTGTCGGTGCCGACGACGGTGTCCGGGTAGGCAACGCCGTCCTTGTCGAACACGACGCGCGCTAGGTACTCGAGGTTCACCTGGTGCACGATGCCGGTGGACGGCGGCACCACGGCGAAGTTGTCGAACGCGCCTTGCGCCCAACGCAGCAGGGCGTAGCGCTCCTGGTTGCGCTCGTACTCGGTCTCGGTGTTGCGCACGAGCGAGTCGGCGCTGCCGTAGTTGTCGACCTGCACCGAGTGATCGATGACCAGCTCGGCCGGGAAGAGCGGGTTGATCTTGGACGGGTCCCCGCCCATGGCGGCCATGGCGTCGCGCATGGCCGCGAGATCGACGACGCACGGCACGCCGGTGAAGTCTTGCAGCACCACGCGCGCGGGATGAAACGCGATCTCGCTGTCGGGTTCCTTCTTCGCGTCCCAAGCGGCAAGCGCCTCGACGTCTTTCGCCTCGACCGCGACGCCGTCTTCGTAGCGCAGCAGGTTCTCGAGCAGAATCCGTAGCGAGTAGGGCAACTTGGCAATGTCTTTGCCAGTCTTGGCGGCGAACTTGGGCAGGCTGAAGTACGTGTACTTGCTGCTACCTACGGAGAGCTCGGAACGCGTCTGAAACGAATCGCGAGAGCGGTCGGCCATGGCTTTGAAAATCCTTCGAACGCGGGCCTACCCTAATGGCCCGTGCCGCGCAATGGCAGTGCTGGTCGTTTCCGTGGCGAACAGAGTAGGTGCTGTCCGCGCTGCCCAAGTCGCACGAATTCAGCTGCCAAAAGCCGCTGCCGCAGCGCCCGCCCGGAGCCCGCTCAGCAGCGCGTGAGCGACGCTCGGGGGCCCGGGAGCGATCAGGTCACCGGCCGCGAACACGCGCGCGGCGCCCAGGACCTGCCCCTGTCCCGAGGTGGCCAGGCCGGCTTGCTCGAGCACCTGGCGACCGCGCGCTGCCAGATCGACCCCGAAGAGTGATGAGACGGGGCCCTGGAGCTCACCCCGCGCCTGCAAGGGAGGCAACCCGCTGAGCCCCAATTGGAAGCCTGCGGGCTCGGCCCCCGAGAGCGAACCACCAAGACGAATTGCTCCCGAAACAAACCCGCCGGCCGCCAAAACCAGCGCGTCTGCCGTCAACCGTTGCCCACCCTCGAGCTCGAGCAGCACGCTGGCCTCGGTTTGACGCACGCCGAGCGCTCGCCCCGACACGACTTCGATCGCGAGGCTGCTCAGCAGCTCGTCCCTACGGTTGTCGAAACGAGCGCCAGCCACGCCGCCAGGCGGTGAGGTGACCTCGCCGACCGGCACGCCGACGCTGCCGCTGAGCTCGCGCGAAAGGTCGCGCTTCACGCCGAGCCAGGGACCAAGCAGCCAGGCGTCGGGGCCGGCGTGCGACTTGAGCACCTCGGCAAGCCAAGCCGGACGCTCTGCCCGCTCGAAGCTGGCAGCAAAGTCGAACGAAGAGACGCGCCGTTGGGAGCTCTTCTCCAGCAGCTCGAGCGGGATCAGCTCGAAGCGAGTACCGGTGGACTGCGCCCACGAGCTCTCCGAGAAGGAGCGCACCAGCAGCGGGCCGTCCCAGTCGTCGCGCGGCACGTCCACCAAACCGATGCGCCTGCCAGCCAGCGGCTCCAGATTGAGCAGGGCCGAGTCCCCTCCCCGACTCGGGCGCAGCACGCCCTCGCGCGTGGCGATCACGGCGTTTTGGCTGAAACGCAGGCCGAGCGCAGTGGCCAGCTCAGTCAGCACCGCAGCCTGGGGCCCCTGCTCGGGTAGCGCCGGCCCGTCGACGCTCCCAGCGTACAGGCTGCTGGCTCCGGGCCCGCCGTGAACGAGCGTGACGGCCGCGCCAGCGCGCCGCGCCGCCAGCGTTGCTGCCAGACCAGCAAAACCGGCGCCCAGCACCAGCACCTTCACGTGTCGTCTCCAGTGTCGGCCACGGCGGTCGGCTCTGCCTCGTCGGCGGTTGCGCCGAGCTCGGCCCTGAGCGAAGCGAGCGCCAACGCTTCCGCGCGCGCTTGAGCCGCTCCAATGGCCGCGCTGCGACGCCGCGCGGTGGCGCGCAGGAAGCGCATTGCCATCGCCAAGCCCTGAGCCGGGCTCCTACCTGTCGCGTCCGCCACGATGCGGCCACAGCGCGCAGCGCAGCGCATGCCGCCGCAAGCGCCAAGACCAAGCCGCGTGCGCCGCGACACGTCTTCCACGCTGGTCGCCAGCTCTTGATCGATGACGTAGCGAATCTCGGCGACAGTGACGGGCTCGCACGCGCACGCCACCGCTGCCTCACGCGGATCTTTGCGCATGCGCTCCAAGATGCGCAGGCTGCGGCTGCCGTGGCGGTACTCGAGGCGCGTGGCCGTGACGGCTTCCATCCCGCCCTCCAGCACGAGCCGCATCGGATCGACGACTTCGTCACCGCCCGGTAGCGCCAGCGTGTGCGACTGACAGGGCGAGCGAGGGCCCAGCCGGGCGGCGATCACGTCGGTCATTTCTTCGGAAAAAAGCCGGTAGCTGGCGAGCTTGCCGCCCACCATCGAGTACAAGCCGTCGGCGCCGTCTTGGGCGTGATTCAAGATCTCGTGCTCGCGCGACAGGCGGTCTTCATTGACGCCCCAGCCGTACAGGGTGGGCCGCACGCCGCCCCACGTGCCGATGGCGCGAGCCTCGCGGATGCTGGGGAATACGCGCTCGACGGCTTGGAACAGGTAGCGAACCTCGTCTCCCGTTGCCAGCACGTCGTCGAGATCACCGTAGTAGTCGTCGTCGGTGGTACCGAGCACGCTGAGATTTTGCCAGGGCATCAAGAACACCTGACGACCGTCGATGGCCTTGGTGGCGATGGCGTAGTTGGTGACGCGGCGATCCAAAAAGACGTGAATGCCCTTGCCGGGCCGGAGGCGCGCGGCTTCGGGCTTGAGGCCACCGAGCGACGCCGTGAGCGGCGCCCAGGCGCCAGTAGCGTTCACGACTAGCCGCGCCGTCCTCACGCCCACCTCGCCCGTGAGGCGATCGCGGTAGCGGACGCCGTAAGCGCTGCCGTCCTCGCGGCGCAATACCTCGAGCACGGTGGTGTGAACCCGCACCTCGGCGCCGCGCTCCATGGCGTCACGCGCGTTGGCCACGCACAGCCGCGCGCCGTCGATGCCCCATTCGTCGAAGGAAACGCCGCCCTGCGACTGCACCAGCCCTGGCTCCAGGGTTTGCACGTCGGCCGCTGACAGGCGCGCGTGGGGTTTGCCGGCCTTGAGCGGCTGGTACTTGTCGTAGAGCGTGAAGAAGCCGTCGTAGGCGGCCAGCGTGGCCTGCGCCTTGATGCCCGGCTGCTCGAAGACTGGCATCAAAAATGGAATCCGAAACAGCAGGTGCGGCGCGACGCGCTGAATGTGCCCAGAGTCGAGGCACGACGAGTAGGTGACGTCCGGATCGTACGAGAGGTAGCGCGGGCCACCGTGGATCATTCCGCTCGAGTTGCCGCTAGCGCCGAACGCCAAGTCGTTGCGCTCGAACAAGGAGACCGAAAAGCCGCGCAGCGTGGCGTCACGCAAGACACCGACGCCATTTACGCCGCCGCCGATCACGATCACGTCCCGCTCCAGCTCCAGACCTCGAGGATCGCGCTCGAGCAGCGGGGACGAGGATACGCGCATTCGCCTTCTATTCGGTACCACGCCCCTCCCCCAAAGACTGCCACAAATTTGGCCCGCGAAACTTGGCCATGCGCCCCCGTGGAAGCTAGCAACCTGGGCCGTGCGCGCGATCTTGCTCCTCCTGGCCAGCCTGACGCTGACGACGGCTCTGCCGCGCGTCGCCCACGCCGGCGAGCCGGTGCTGATCGGCCCGGACGGCGGCCCGCAAGGCCGGCCCCAGATCGTGCTCGATCAACTCGTGGTGCCGCCGAACATGCCCGAATCCAAGCGGATCAGCCGGGTGCTCGAGAAAGCGCTGAAGCACGAGGCGCACCGCGTGCAATGGGGCGCTGGCCGGGGCAGTCGCATCACCTACCGCTTCTACCTCGAGCAGCTCGACCTGAGCGTGGAGCACGGCGTGCTCAAGGTGCGCTGCACGGCGCTTGGGCGATTGCCCAAGGGCAAGACCGCCCGCAGCAAGCTCGAGTTCGGCGGCGACCCCAAAGATCCGCGCAAGGTCATCGACCACGTGCTGACCATCGTGGCACGCGGCGTTTTGGCACGCCTGGCGGATCTCGAGCGTGACAGGCGCAGTCGCAAATAGGCTTGGGGGTTAGGTGTTAGGGGTTAGGCAGCGGAGGGGCTAGGGATGAGGGCGAGCGAGACGTTCAGGATTTGCCGAAGCGGAGCGCGACGCCGAGCCAGGTTTTGGCCGCGTAAAGAGCATTCACGGCCAGGTACGGATACAGGTAGAGCTCGAGGTGGCCGCTGAGCGCGACGTACAGGATGTACGACGGGTAGTGGATCAGGAATTTGGCGCCGCTTTCGACCAAGCGGACGGCTCGCGCGATCAGGCTCTTCGAAGGCTCTGCCGTGCTCTTGGGCGGCGCGATCTCCGGGTGTCGCTGAAAAGACGTCAGCGCAATGCCCGACGCCAAGCAAACCAAGCCCGCGATGCCGAGCAGCAGAAACGGCTGCGTTGGCTGCTCGAGGTGAAGCCGCACGGCTGCCGCCGCCAGGATGGCAAAGGCCTTCAGCTCGTCCATCAAGAAGTCGAGCAAGTGCCCCGCCGGCGACGCGAGACCACGCCAGCGCGCCAGCATGCCGTCGGCGCAGTCGAGCACGTACGAGAGCTGGTACACCAGCACGGCCACGATCAGCCCCACGTGGCCGGGCAGCGCGATCAGCAGCGCCGCCGAGACCACGCCCACCACGAACGACGCCAGGGTGATCTGGTTCGGGGTGATGCGGGTCCCCTTCACCAGGTCGACCAGCACGGCCGCCAGCGGGCGGCAGACGAAGCGGTTCCAGAACAAATCGGGAACCTTCTTGGTCCTTTGGTACACTTCACGGGCGCCCATGCAGACCTCGCAGCCTACACGCGTTTCCTGGCTGGCTTTGGCCTGTATTTCGGCGCTCGGCTCGACGCTCGCCGGCTGCCAGCGCGCCGATGCGGCCTCCAACGCCGTCGCGGCACCGGCCCCTCGCGAACCCGTGCCCGCCCCCTCGCTGCTACCGGCCGAGCCGCCCGCTGAGGTCGCCTCGGCCGCGCCCGCGCCCTCCACGGCACCCGTCCCCGCCTCGCCGCCGGCGTCGCTGCGCGCCATCACCTCCGTGCTCGTCCTGGGCGACTCGCTCACCGACGAAAAGGTCGGCGGCGGCGGCTTCGTCAAGATCCTGCGCCAGCAATGCCCCAAGGTCTCGTTCGACAACCGCGCCAAGGGCGGCTTCATGGTCAACCAGATTCGCAAGCGCCTCGAGACCGAGGTCTTGCCGGAAGGTCAGCACTACTCGCACGCCATCGTGTTCGGTGGCGTCAACGACCTCTACAGTGACCAGACTGCAAACCGCACGCTCTCGCGCATCGAAGGCGACCTCACCCGCATCTACTCGGCCCTGAAGGCGCGGAGCACCGATGTCATCGCCATCACGGTCACCCCATGGGGTGGCTTCAAGCGCTGGTTCACGCCCGAGCGCTCGCAAAATACCCAAACGCTCAACGGCTGGCTCCTGTCTCAGCCAGCGACCGGCACCATCAGCGCCGCGCTCGACGCCTACCCGCTCCTGTCGTGCGGCGACCCCGAACGCCTCTGCCCCGAGCTGGCCGCGCCCTACAAAGACGGCCTGCATTTCGGCAAGCTGGGCCACCAAAAGCTCGCCAAGGCCCTCATCGAGGGTCCATTTCGCAGCTGCCAGCGCTGACGAGTTGCCGCGGTGCTGGCGGTGCGCGCCACGATCACGGCAGTACCGGTGACGCCTCGCTCACCACGAAAATCACTTCGCATGCGAAGTCATCGCAAAACGACGCATAGCCGCAGCTAAATACTCAGCAAATTCGCACATTTACAGAGGTCATTTTTCGACACCGAGAATGACTTCGCATGCGAAGTCATTTTCGAAATTGGAAAGGGGTCCGCTGCGCTTGGTTTCGGAGGGCGTTGCCGCGCTTCGACGGAAACGTCAGGTGCCGGGGATCTTGCGCTGCCACTTGAGGGTCAGCAGAAAGCAGCCCAGCGCGGCCAGCACGAAGTACGGGTTGCCGTGCAGTGAGATGAACAGCGCGTCGACCAAAGAGGCCCCGGCGATCAAGCTCACGACCGCACGCGGGATCTGCCCTTTGCCGCCGCGCAGCGCAAAGCTCATCGAGCGCAGGCTCCAGGCGAGCAATAGTACGAAGCACAGCGCCGGCAGCGGCGCGCGCTGCGCGATGACGGCAGGAGCCGCAGCCAAGAGCGGCGACAGCACGAAGGCCGCGACCCAAGCTCGTTGAATCGCGCTGCCGTTCTCGAAGCGCGCAATGTGCGTCAAGCCGACGATGTAGAGCCAAAGCGACGCCGCGCCGATCAGCACCACGCTGCCGAGCTGACCCGAAACCGAAAGCGCCGCAGTCGCGTACAGCCCTGCCCGGCACGCGCCCATCACGATCGGCGACCAGGCGTGGCCTTTGTGCCAGCGGTTGTAGACGAGCACTGCCGCGCAGGTGCCCAATCCGGCCAACACCGGCAGGAACCCGGGCTGCGTGAGACCCGCGAACGGCGCCACGAAGAGCAGCGCGAGGCCCACGGCCAAAAGCCCAAAACCGAGCGCAAAAACGCTGCTCTGCGACACCTGCCCCGACGGAATCGGGCGGTTCGGCCGCTCGCGCGCGTCGATTTCCGCGTCGAACGCGTCGTTCAGAAACATGCCGCCTTCGTAGAAGGCCGAACCGCAAACCAGCAAGAGCCCGAGCGAGCCGCCGCCAAACAGGGCGCCGCTCAGCACCGCGCCGCTGAGCATGTTGGACCACACCGTCGGCAGGTTCGACGTGCGCCCGAGCGTGAGCAGCGTGCGTAACTTCACGCTCGGCCCACCGCCGCGAGCGCACTGCGCAACGTGTCTTGTACGAAGCGCAGCTCCCGCGCCACCGCTTCTTCGATCGGCACGTTGCGAAACTCTTCGGGCAGCACGTCCCAAGTGTACGTCTCGACCTCGAGGTGCGGGCAATCCGGCACCGTCGCCAGCTCGGCCAAGAGCGGCAGCAGATCGGCCTGGGTGCTCTCGAACACGCCCAGCTCGCGCAGAAAGATCGGCACGTGGAAGTGCACACGCCATTCGGCGCCGTCGACTGGCGCCTCGGCGATCGCGTCGGGCAGGTCCACGTAGCGCGACAGCTGGCCTTGGCTCTTCACTACGGTTTGGTGCAGGTAGACGCCGTCAGCGAAAGCTCCAAAAGCTTCGAGCCCCTGCGTGCTGGCCTGCGCTAGCCGCAAGCCCGCGCTGATCTGCACTTTCGGCACGCTGATGCCCGCGGCTTGGAGTTTGCGCCAGGCGTCGAGCGGCGACTCGAACTCGACCGAGGCGTGGCAAGTATCGAGGCAAACGCCCAAATGCCGTCGCAAAGCGCGCTCGGCCTCGGCCGGCTCGAGATCGGCGGCGTCGACCAAGCGCTGGCGCGCTTCGCGGCTGAACAGGTGCTGCTCGAAGAACTTCAGTGCGTCTTCGGTCGTTTCGAGAAAACAGGCGGGCTCGGGCTCGAGCGCCAGCGCGATGTGGCGGCCGCGACTGCGCGCGATGTCGACCAGCATGGCTACGACGTCGATCATGGCGTTGGCCATCACGCGCTCGGAAGCCGGGCCGTTGACGTTGGCCTGAAAGCAGCCGGGCACGGTGCTGATGCTGCCGTTCACCCCCAGCGGCAAGAGCTCGCCCAGCACGCGCGCCAACACCTGGGTGTAACGCACACGCTCGGGCGCCTGCCAATCCGGAAGGTACACGCGCTCTTTGACGCGCGTGGCGTGAAAGGCGCCGTACGGAAAGCCGTTCAGCGTGAAGCAGTACAAGCCATCGGCTTCGAGCTCGGCCTTGAAGCGGGCGAGCTCCGCCGGGTCGTCGAGCGCGTCCGCCGCGGAAGCCGCCAGCCGTAGCCCCACTCCGAACGGTTGCTCGGGAGCGACCAGCTGCTTCACGGCCAGCACGTGGCGCTTCAGCAGCGCGCGCACGGCGAGCAGCGTCTCGCCGGGGTGCACGTTGGTGCAGTAGGTGAGCTGCGCGTCGTTCAGGCTGCGAAGTAGCATGGCTTACACTCTCCGCTCGGCCCACTGGCTCAGCTCTGATGCGACTGGAGCCAGCCGATGGCCGCGCGGATTAGCTCGGGATCCATATCACGGACCTCGAGACCGGCGCCGATAGCCGTGAGCAAGGTGACGCACAAGGCGCCGCCCAGGTGCTCGCGAAACTCCCGCAAGCCCTCCAAAATCACGGATTTCCCGCCAGCCTCGGCCACCAGCATGGGGTGGAACGTGGGCAAGCCGAGCGCCGTGAGCAGATCGAACAGACGTTGGCGAGCCGCGGAAGCGAGCAGGCCCTTGCCCACCGCGTAGCAGGCGTCGAGCGCCATGCCGATCGACACCGCTTCGCCGTGGCGTAGGCCGTGCTGGGTCAACGTCTCGAGCTTGTGCGCGGCCCAGTGACCGTAGTCGAGCGGCCTGGCGCTGCCGCGCTCGAACGGATCGCCCCCGGTCGCGATGTGGCGCAAATGCAGCTCGGCGCAGCGGCGCACCGCAACCTCGAGCAGCTCGAGGTTACCCTCACGCAGCCCCGCAGCGTTTTGCTCCAACCATTCGAAGAAACCCACGTCGCGAATCAACGCGACCTTGACGGCTTCGGCCAGGCCCGCCCGCTTGTCACGCAGCGGCAACGTGGCCAGCAGCTCGACGTCGTTCAAGACCGCGAAGGGCGGCGCGAACGTGCCCAGAAAATTCTTCGATCCAAAGGAATTGACGGAAGTCTTGACGCCGACGCCAGCGTCATTCTGCGCCAAGACGGTGCTGGGCATACGCACGATGCGCACGCCGCGATGCGTGGTCGAGCCAGCGTAGCCCGCCGCGTCCAGCACCGCACCGCCGCCAATGACGAGCAGCGTGCCCTGCTTGTCGAGGCGCGCCGCCGCCATGCGCGCCTGCAGGTCGACGATCAGCGCCGGATCATTCTTGACGCTCTCACCGCCCGGCACCGTGAACGGTGGCGCCACCAGCTCCAACTGCTCCGGGTAAGCCGCGATGTAGCGCTCGACCTCTTGGGGCAGCTGCGGACGAGCGGCCACCAGACCTTGGTCGAGCACCGCGAACACGGGCTGGCGGCGCTCCGGCTCCAGCCGCGTGATGCACCAAGCCAAGGCCCGCTCGGAAGGGTTCAAGGCACCGCGGCTGAAAACGACCGGATACTCGAACTCGACACTGAAGCGCTGCTCGTGCAGCTGACTGGGCCGAAAACCAGGGAGGGGCGAATGACTCAAAGAAGCTTCCTCAGCATAGCAGCTGTCCACCACTGGTGTGTCCGCCCGAGGGGCTTTTGCCTGCCCCAAATCGCGCCTTTTTGGGGCTGGCTCTGGCCCGGCTCCGGCACTAGGTTTCCGGCGTGGCAACCGAGGCGTGGCTCAGGTCTTTTCTCTCTACTCACGGCGGTATCGCCGGAACGGTGCACCTATTGGAGGGTGATCTGCTCAAGCTTTCGAGCTCGGTCAACATTCCCCCGCCCGTCGTGAAGGTCACCGAGACCATCCCCAAGGGTAAGGGCATGGCCGGCCTCGCCTGGGAGCGAGACGAGGTGGTCGCCACCTGCAACCTGAAGACCGACAACACGGGCGACGTGCGCCCCGGCGCCAAGGCGGTCGACGCGCAGGCAGCCCTGGCCATCCCGGTGCACTCCGCTTCGGGCGGCCTGCGCGCGGTGGTGGGTATTGCCTTCATGGGCGAGCGCAACTTTTCGGATCAAGAGCTGCAAGCCTTCGAGGCAGCAGCAGCCTCTTTGCCGGATGCAGGCTGAACAGCCCGCGCGCCAGCCTCCGACGCCGCCGCCCAACACGTCGCGCAAGCGCTTCGGCGCTTTTCAGAAATCGCGCGCTCACCTGCCTCCGCCGCCGCTCGGTGACAAGCCGCCGACCCGGCTCGGCTACGCCAGGCGCTACGGCGTCTGGCTGAAGCCCCACGCCTGGCGCCTGACGGGGCTGTTCGTGCTGTCGCTAATCGGCATCGGCATCGACATGGTGTGGCCGCTCGTCTCGGCTCACCTGATCGACGGCGTGATCTTGAGCGGAGAGCTGTCGGTCGAGCAGAAGGTGGGGCAGCTGACTGGGTTTGCCCTCGGTATGGCGGGCCTGATCATCTTCGGTTCGGGCCTGTCGTGGCTGCGCAGCTTGAGGATGCAGCTGTTGAACAGCCGCCTGGCGTTTCAGCTGAGGAGTGCGCTCTTTCACCGCATTTTGCGGCTGCCGATGGGCGAGCTGACCGAGATGAAGACGGGCGGCATCCTGTCGCGCCTGTCGAACGACGTCGACAACACGACGGGGCTGCTGCAGCAAGCGCTGCTATCGCCGCTGCTCGCTTCCCTACGGCTCATCGCCACGTTGTGCATCATCTTCACGCTCAACTGGCGCATCGCAGCGGCCGTGATGGTGGCGATGCCACCGATCCTGCTGGCGCAAAACCTGTGGGCGCGGCGCATCCGCAGCATTTGGAAATCGATGAGCCAAGATCGGCAAGAGATCGACGCTCGCGTCTCCGAAGGGTTGTCGGGCGTGCGCATCGTGCGTGGCTTCGGCCGCGAGCAGCGCGAGCAACGCGCCTACACGCTCGGCCACCACACCGTGATCCGTAAGCAGATGCTGGCGACCCGCGCGCAGCGCTCGGTCGGCTTGATCTGGGAGCTGATCATGCCGTTGGCCCAGGTCACCATCATCGGTTTCGGCGGCTATTTGGTGGTAATGGGCCAGGCCACGCTGGGCGTATTGATCGCCTTTCAGGGCTACGTGTGGCGCCTGCTCGAGCCCGTGATGCAAATTGCCAGCTCGATCAGCGACACGCAGCGCGGGCTAGCCGCGATGGAGCGCGTGTTCGACGTCTTCGACAGACCCGAAGAAAAGCCGGATCTGCCCGACGCCGTCGCCGCGCCGGAGCGCGTGGAGGAGCTGCGCTTCGAAGGGGTGTCATTCAACTACCGGCCAGACGTACCGGTGCTGCGTGACTTCAACCTCACGGTGCGGGGCGGTAGCGTGGTCGCGCTGGTCGGCGTGAGCGGCGCTGGCAAGACGACCGTCACCGACTTGCTGGCGCGCTTCTACGACCCCACGGCGGGTCGCATCCTACTGAACGGCCGCGACTTGCGGCAGTTTCGCTTGAAGAGCTTCCGCTCGCTCTTGGGCATCGTGCAGCAAGAGGTGTTTCTGTTCGACGGCAGCGTGCGCGAGAACATCGCCTACGGCCGCACGCAAGCCAGCGAGGCGGAGGTGCTGGACGCCGCGCGGCGCGCCAACGCCGACGAGTTCATCCGTCGGCTACCCGAGGGCTACGACACCTTGATCGGCGAGCGCGGCGTCAAGCTGTCGGGCGGGCAACGGCAGCGCCTGTCCATCGCACGCGCGCTCCTGGCCGACCCGAAGATCCTGATCTTGGACGAAGCTACCAGCAGCCTCGACACCGAGAGCGAGCAGCTGATTCAGGCCTCGATTGACGAGCTTTTGCGCGATCGCACGACCTTCATCATCGCGCACCGGCTCAGCACCATCGCGCACGCCGACCAAATCGTGGTGCTGGACGGCGGCGCCATCGTCGAGCTCGGCACGCACGAGCAGCTGCTTCGGCGCGGCGGCCGCTACGCCGACATGGTGGCGCGTCAGTCGCGCACGATGGCGCCCGCGCTCGCGCCCGCGTCAGTCGAAAAGGTGTCGTAAGAGCAGCTGCCTCACGGCGGTCGCAGCCACGGCGTCGGGCGGCAGCAGCTCCGGCACCGAAGACATAAACAGCGGACCGTCGTCCGCGTTGTCCGTCAGGCGGCCGTGTGAGCCTTTGACCAGCGTCACGTCGAGCGGAATCACGTCGAGCAAGTTGCGAAAGCCGAGCTTGCGCGCCAAAAGCCTCCGCCCCACCTTCAGCATCGGAAACGTCAGCTTCGGATCGATGAACAGCTCGACGGGGTCGTAGCCGGGCTTCAGGTGAATGTCGACGGTGCGGGCGTAGTCGGGCGCGCGCGCGTCATCCAGCCAGAAGTAGTAGCTGAACCAGCGATCGGCACGCGACACGAGCACCAGCTCGCCGGAGCGCTCGTGGTCGAGCCCGGCGGCCTTCTTGCCGGCGCCATCCAGCACCTGCTCCACGCCGTCGAGCTTTTCGCACAGCGCGCGAACCTTCGGTAAATCCGCCGGGTTCTTCACGTACACGTGCGCCACCTGGTGATCCGCCACCGCGAAGGCTCGGCTCGCACCAGCGTCGAGCTGTTCGTAGCCCAGCTCTTCGCGCACGCGCAAAAGGCCGGCTTCGCGCAGCGCGCGGTTGACGTGAATTGCGTCGGTGACCTGCGTAATACCGTACTCGGACAGCACCACTACCCGCAGCCCCTTTTGCTTGGCCAGGTCGAACAGCCCGGCACACACCGCGTCCACCTCACCCAGCGCCTTGGCAATGCGCGGGTCGTTCGGGCCGAAGCGCTGCAAGTCGTAGTCGAGGTGCGGCAGGTAAACGAGGGTCAGCGTGGGCGCGCTCTTCTCGATCACGCGCTGGGCCGACTTGGCGATCCACGCCGTGGAGCTGATGTCGGCGCGCGGACCCCAGAAATTGAACAGCGGAAACATGCCCAGCTCTTGGCTGAGCTCGGCGCGCAGCTCCGGCGGGTCGGTGTAGACGTCGGGCAGCTTGCGGCCGTCGGCCGTGTACATGGGGCGCGGCGTGATCGAGATGTCCGCGCTGGAGTACATGTTGTACCACCAGAACAGCTTGGCCACGGTGAAGCTCGGGTCGCGCCGCTTGGCTTCGTCCCAGAGCTTTTCGCCCTGCACCAATTGGTTCGACTGCCGCCACAGCCAGATTTGCGCCAAGTCGCGGAAGTACCAGCCGTTGCCTACGATGCCGTGCTCGCTCGGCATCTGGCCGGTCAAGAACGTGGACTGCACCGAGCAGGTGACGGCGGGCACAATCGTCTGCAGCGGCCGCAGCGCGTGGGCGTCACGAAACGCCTTCAGTGCAGGCGTGTGCTCGCCAATCAGCCCGGGCGTGAGGCCTACGACGTTCAGAACCAACGCTTTTTGCACGGGGCGTCTGCCTACTTGCCGTCCGTGCGCGGCGCCTGCCCGCGCAGCACCGAGTTGCCCTGAAACAACTGCCGCTGATCCACCGACAAGTCGACGCCGAACTCTTTGGCGTCGAAGCGGCCGCTCTGGGCGAAGAAGTTGACCGGGTTTTTCCAACAAATGATGTCAACGGCTTCGGCCGAGATACCCGCGGCTTTCATGGCCGCGGCAGTCTTGGGCACCTTCAGTGGATCGCTGACGCCCCAGTCGGCCGCGGAGTTGATCAGCACTTTTTCGGCGCCGTACTGCTTCACCAGCGCGACCATGCGCGGCTCGTCCATCTTGGTGTTCGGGTAGATGGAGTGACCTGCCCAGCAGCCCGCGTCGAGCACCGACTTGATGGTCTCTTCGTTGTTGTGATCGATGAGCGTGAGCGCCGGTGAGATGCCGCTCTCTTTCACGAGATCCAACGTGCGCTCGGTGCCGCGCTTCTTGTCGCGGTGAGGCGTGTGGATCAGGATTGGCAGCCCGGCGTCTTTGGCCAGCTCGATCTGCGCGGCAAAGTACTTTTCTTCGGCGGGCGTGACGTCGTCGTAGCCAATCTCACCGACCGCAACCACGCCGTCTTTCTCGACGTACAGGCGCAGGAGCTCCAT
>DATAKF010000526.1:0-7726 GCA_036261775.1 Polyangiaceae bacterium
AAACAAAAATTGCGTTCTTCCCTCGCGGACCTCCCCGCCTCCCCGCCTCCCTGTAAAATCTCGAGACTTTACGGAGCTGGGGGAATGGCTCCGTAAGGCTTGGGCCGCCCAGCTGGGCGGCCGGTGACAGGGCCTCCCCCCGAGAGAGCTAAATCGCTTCTTCGGCGCGCTCGCCGGTGCGGATGCGCACGGCTTCGTCGACGGGCATGACGAAGATTTTACCGTCACCGATGCGGCCGGTCTTGGCGCTCTTCTCGATCGCGTCGATGACCTGATGAACCATCTGGTCCGGGACGACGATTTCGAGCTTCACCTTCGGCACGAAGTCCACGACGTAAGCGGAGCCACGGTAGACCTCCTTCTTGCCGCCGGTGCGCCCAAAGCCTTTCACCTCGGTCACGGTCATGCCCTGAATGCCGACCTCCGAGAGGGCGTCCTTCACTTCGTCCAGCTTGAAAGGCTTGATGATTGCCTCGACCTTCTTCATCTCGCTCTCCATCAGTTGGGGGCTAATCGCCCCAGACGTTCATCCAGAACCGGCCTCGTCAGCGAGGCGGGAAATCTCGGTAAACTTGGTTCGTGGTGCTCGCAGCGCGAGCTCGGAACTGAGGGAGTAACGGGGTCTGTGTTTCGTGAATGTTTCGCATAGAAGTCTCGGCACTCGACGCGCTACTTTGACGAAAATGTCGAAGGGCCGAGCCTTGGGCAGCGGCCCCCGTCACTGACCCGCAGCACGGGTATTGGCCACACGGCCGCACCCGGGGGCTTGCCCGGGGCCAAGCTGCAAGGACCGTAGCGGCAAGCGTCCAAAGTGCCCGAAATCCGTCGCCAGTAGTATTACCCTGCCCGCTCCCGTCCCAGCCCCGTCCCCCCTCGCCCAACTTACTGCTCGCCGGACCTCAGCGCCTCTTCCCCATGGTCACACAGAACCAGTCCAAGGTCCCGGACGGAACCCTGCTCGAGGGCAAGTTCCGAGTCACGCGGGAAATCGGGCGGGGCGGAATGGCGGCCGTGTACGAGGCCGAGAACGTCGACATCGGCAAGCGCGTCGCGGTGAAGATCCTCGCCGCGGAGCTGATCACCTCGCGCATCGTGCGCGAGCGCTTCTTGCGTGAGGCGCGCGCCGCCGCCGCCGTGCGCAGCCCCTACATCTGTGACGTCTACGACTCGGGCATGTACGAGGAGCGTCCCTTCCTCGTGATGGAGCTGCTCGAGGGCGAGAGCCTGTACGACATGCTGACGCGCGTGCGGCAGCTGGATTTCGAGACCACGCTGCGCATCGCCACGCACTCCGCGCGCGGCTTGGGCAAGGCGCACGAGTCGAACATCGTGCACCGCGATCTGAAGCCCGAGAACATCTTCCTGACCCGTGACGAAGAGGGCAACCTGCTGGCCAAGCTGGTCGACTTTGGACTCGCCAAGTTCTACGAGCAGACCAACGGCCCCGACCAAGTCAGCGCGCGCCTGACGCGAGAAGGCGCGCTGTTCGGCACGCCCGCGTACATGAGCCCCGAGCAGGCCAAGGGCAAGGGCGAGGTCGATCATCGCGCGGATTTGTGGGCTTTGGGCTGCATCGTCTACGAGTGCCTGACGGGTCAAACCGTGTGGAGCGTGGACCAAGGCGTGGCGATGATCTTGGCGCAGATCGCCAGCGCGCCCTTGCCGCGACCGAACAAGCTACGCCCCGACTTGCCGCCCAGCTTCGAGACCTGGTTCTTGAAGGCGCTGGATCGCGATCCAGACAGACGCTTTCAAACCGCGCGCGAGCTGGCGGACGCGCTCGCGAAAGCGCTAGTTCCCACCACGCCCGCCGCGCGCGCGTTGTCGCTGTCGAGCGATCACGAAGGCATGGTGGTCGACGAGCTGATCGAAAAGAGCGATCGCGCTCCCAAGCTCGACGCCTTTGCTTCGGGAGCCGACGCGCAGCCGCCGACGGTACGCGCGCCCGACGTGCCTGCGCCGGTGGGTCCCGTGAGCCAGCGCGCGCCGCAAGCGGCGTCGGCCGAGGCTTCGTCGGGCAAGGCCATTTCGATTTTGATGTTCGTCGCGCTGGTGTGCCTGGGCGGCTACGCGGCGTGGCTGTACGTGTTGCATCCCCCCGGCAAGAGCAAGCCCGTGACGGCGAGCTCGGCCAAGCCGGGCAGCAGCGGCGCTGGCGCCGGAAAATCTGGGAAATCTGCGGCCAAATCGGGCGACGCCGCCGATTCGGACGCGTACGCGCGGCTATTGTTCGAAGCGCAAGACTTGCTGACCAACGGCTCGAGCAAAGACGCGCTCGAGAGCTTCAAGGCGGCGTTCGCAGCGGGCGCTCAGCCGCCGGCGCGCTCACTGCTGTCGCAGGCAACCGTGGTGGTCGAAGAAGGCAACGGCCCTTGCCGCGTCACCGCCATCGCTCGACCGCGCCCGTTCGGCATCATGGAGCCGAGCTCGCGCCCGACCCTGATCAAGACCGACCGCGGCACCTTGTACGCTTGGATCGATACGCACATCGACGCCAAGAAGCGCCAAGCACACGCCGTCTTGCTCGACAACGCCATGCGGCGCGTGTCGGAGCCGGTGCCGGTGACGCCCGAAGGCTCGTCGGTGCGCGGCGTACAGCTGGTGAGCGCCAGTAGCGGCGCGGCCCTGCTGTACTGGGAAGACAGCGCCGACAGCGGCGGCGTCTACGTGCGAAGGCTCGAACCCGACGGCCGCATCGCTGGGCCCGCGCGCCGCGTCTCCGACGCCAAGCGCGGCGAATTGCACCCCACCATCGCCGCCTTCGACGGCGGTTATTGGGTCATTTGGGAAGAAGACGCCGCGCGCGGCCGGGTCGATTTGATGGCCCGACAGCTGGACGACAAACTCGAGCCGAAGGGCAAGATCACGCGCTTGGCGCAGCTGGCCAGCGCGCCCCGCAACGCCAACACCGCCTCCGCTCCTGACGCCGTCGTGTCGCGCGGCGCGCTGCAGGTCGTCGTCTCGGTGGATCGCGGCGTCGAACGCCATCAGGTGATGTTGCTGCGTGTGCCACTCAATGATCCGGCGCTGGGCGCGGGCCTCGTGATCGACAAGAAGAAGAAGCCGGGCGGCATCGATCTGAACATCGGTACGTTGTCGGCCATTTCGCGCGCCAACAGCAAGAACACCACGCCGCGCATCGCGTGCCTCGAAAAGGCCTGCGCGGTGGTGTGGGACGACGACAGCGGCGGCGCCTACGCGGCTTACCTGCAACACGACAAGACCGAACCGCTGTGGCACCGCGAGTTTTCGCCCAAGGGCATCCGCCCGACCCTCGTCGCCGCCACCGACAAGACTTTGATCGCCTGGTACGAAGACTCGCGGCTCAAGCTGGCCGAGCTGGGCCGTGACGGCCTGGGCAAGTCGAGCGTGCTGGCGCGTGTGAACGGCTTTCAACCGGAGCCCGACGTCACCCGCGGCGAGAAGCCGGGGCAGTGGCTGGTCGCGTTCCGTGACTACGAATCGGCCCATTTCGAGGCATTTGGGCTACGCGCGGAGTGTAAATGAGCCGAGCCGAGCAAGACGAAACGCACACCGTGCCGCACCTGTTGTCGATCCCGGCGCGCGCGCAGATGCGCCGCCTGCCGGTCGAGACGCCGCGGCTCACGCTGGTGCCGATCGAGATCTCGGACGGTGACGAGCTGTGGGACGCGGTCGAGGGCTCGCGCTGGCATTTGGAGCGCTGGCTGCCCTGGGTACCCTTCAACAGCACGCGCGAAGCCAGCATGCGCTACGCCGAAGCGTGCGTGGCCGATTGGGACGGCGGGCGCGCCGTGCGCTTTGCGATCCGTGACCGCGCCACGCGCGAGCTGCTCGGCGTGGTCGGGCTCGACTCGTGCGTGCACCTGCACCGCTCCTGTGAGCTGGGCTACTGGCTGCGACGCGACGCCACCGGCAAGGGCCTGATGACCGAAGCCGCCAACGCCTCGGTGGAGTTTGCGTTCTCGCGCATGGCCATGCATCGCATTCGCTGCGCCGCCGCCACCGACAACTTCCCGAGCCTGCGCGTGATTCAGCGCTTGGGCTTTCGATTCGAAGGCATCGCCCGTCAGGCAGAGCTGGTGCAGTCGCGCTGGCTCGACCACGCCGTTTTCGCCAAGCTTTCCTCGGACGAATGATCGATCTTCCGGCTCGGCGGAGGCAAGTGCCGTTCTTGGTGCTGGCGCCGAGCCTGGTGGTGGTGGTCGGAGTCCTGGCCGCTTTCCTGATGGCGGCGCTGGGCACGCGCGAGCTGGGCATTCAGAGCGATCAGGCCGCAGCGCTGCGGGCCAAGCTGCTGGCGACCACGATGTCCGAGCGGCTACGCGCGACGCCGGTCGAGGACCGCGCGGCGCTGGTCGAGCGCGCAGCGCGCCGCTCCGGCGCCGAGCTGCTCTTGGTCGAGCAGAGCGGTGACGTGGTCGTCGACGGTACGCAGGGCGTGCAGAGCAAGCAGCGCATTTTGAGCCTGCTCGTAGGTGGTGACGGCGAGACGCTGACGAAGCTGGGGCGGTCGCGCTACTTTGCGGCGCCCGTCGACGCGGCCGAGCCGCTCAGCGTGCTGGCGTTCGTGGTCGCGCCGGAGGTGCCCTTCGCGGGCGGCTCCTTGGTGGTGTCGGTCGCGTTGCTCGCGACGTTGCTGGTCGGCGCCGCCGCGCTGGTGGCGCTGGCGTTGGCGCGCGACGTGTACTCGGACGTCACGTTCGTGGAGCGCCGGATCGCCGAAATGGCGCTAGAAACCGCCGATCCCGCGGGCAAACCCGTGCCGGTACGCTCGGTCGACCAGGTGGGGCTCTTGGCGGCTTCGTTCAACGTATTGGTCGATCGCTTTGCGGCCGCCGAGGAAGCGTATCGTCAAGACCTGACCGGCGCGCAGAACTACGACAAAGAGCGCAGCGCGTTCTTGGCTGCGCTCAGCCATGAGCTGCGCACGCCGCTGAACGCCATCTTGGGCTTCGCTGACGTGCTGCTCGCCGAGGTGGACGGCCCGCTCACCGAGGAGGCGCGCGAAAACTTGTCTGTCATCCGTGGCAGCGGCGAGCACTTGCGCGCGCTGATCGACGACATCTTGGACCTGTCGGCGCTCGAGTCGGGTGAGCTGCGCCTGAGCTCGCGTTCGATCGACGTGTTTCCAATCGCGCAGGAGGTCGTGCGCGAGGCAGGCATCGCGGCCAACGCCAAAGGACTGCTGCTGGAGCTGTCCGGCAAGCCGGCGTTCGCGTTCGCAGACCCGAGGCGGGTTCGTCAGATTATCGGCAACGTGGTCGGCAACGCCATCAAGTTCACCAGCAAGGGCAGCGTCACCATTCGGGTCGACCCGCGTGACGGCGGTGTCTCCATCGCCATCGCCGACACGGGTCCAGGCATCGCACCCAAAGACCACGAGGCCATTTTCCGCGAGTTTTTCCAGACCGGCGACGTGCGCCGGCAGCGCGTCGGCACCGGGCTGGGGCTCGCGATCACCCGGCGCCTGGTGCAAATGCATCGCGGCTTCATCGATCTGCGCAGTCAGCTCGGCCGCGGCTCGCTGTTCACGATCGTGCTGCCTTCGCAGGCACCACCCGAGCCCAAGCCCTCGGATCCGGCGCCGCCTCCAGCCAAGTCGCGACCGCGCTCGGAGCCCATCACATGAACCCCGCAGCAGCACGGCTCATCGCGCGCGTGCTCGGCTGGCAGGTCGCGTTCACGCTGGGCACCATCCTGCTACTCGCAGCGCTGGCTCCGCATTTTCTGCTCCTGAACGGCCCCGTCGCAGCCGACGGCATCGAGACGCTGAGCATCGGCATCGCGGTTGGCGGATTCCTCGGGCTGGTGCGTAGCGCTTGGCGGCTGCGACGGCTGCGCTTTGCCTTGCGCGCGCTGGCCGTCGGCTCCACCGCCGTCGAGCCGCACGAGCTGCTCGAGATGAGCGACGAGCCGAAGCATGCGCTGATCGGCTGGACGGTACCCTCGCTGCTCAGCGCGCTGGTCTCGACCACATTTTTTCGACCCAAGTTGGTGGACCTGACGACGGGCGTCACGCTGTGCCTGCTGGGCGCGGTGATCGTAGCGGCGGCTGCCTTGCCGCTGTTTGGCCTACTTCGCTCGGCGTTTTCTCAAGCGCTGGAGCTAGCGCCGCCCGACAAGATGCGCGACGTCGTGGAAGACGCCGAGAAGCGCGGCTTGATCGTCGAGCGCGTTTCCCGGCGCATGATCGCTTCCGTCACCACGCCGGTGGCGTTCTTGTCGTTGGGCGCTGCCTTGATCGTCGGCGCGCATTTGCGTCGCGCCGACGAGCGCAGCCGCGAAGAAACGGCGCGCGTCTTGGCTCGCGCTGCCCTGGAGGAAAGGCCAGGTCCCGTCGCAGGCGCAGGTCTCCAAGCAGCCATCGAACAAGGGCGAGCGCTGGGCTTCGACGCACGGGTGCGCGACTACAGCCAGGGCTACGGCGTGACGCGCGGCGAAGACGGCATCGTGACCGTCGTGACCCCGCTCGACGACGGCAGCGCCGAGGTGCGCTTCTTGGGCACCACCGAAGGCGTGCTCGGGCTTTCGTTCGTCGGCCTGGCGCTGATGGTCACGGCCATGGCCGGCTGGCTCGGGACCATGCTGGGCACCGCGCTCGGCCGCGATCTGCGCGCAGCGACGCGCGACGTGCGCGACTTGGGCACCGAGGCCGTGCTCAGCGGCGGCACGCGCGTGGTGCGGGCGGCGCGCTTTCGCATGGTGGCCCGGCTGGGCCAGGCCATCGAGCAACTTGCGGCGCGTTTTCGCATCTTTGCCAAGGCACAAGAGCGGTCCATCGACGCGCGGCAGGCGGCGGCGCGCATGCGCGGCTTGTTCTTCGCCAGCGTCAGCCACGACCTGAAGAGCCCGCTCAACGCCGTGCTCGGCTTCACCGAGCTGGTGCGCCGCACCGAGCTGTCGCCGGGTCAGCTCGAAAGCCTGGACCTGATCGACCGGCGCGGCCGCGAGCTCTTGGCGTTGATAGAAACCATCTTGGACGCCGCGCGCGTCGAAGCCGGCCAGCTCAGCCTGCTGCTCGACGCCACCGAGGTGCCGGCGCTGCTCGAAGACGCCAGCGCCAAAGGCAAGGACCTGGCGAGCATGGTCGAAGCCGTCGTGGTGCCGTCTTGGGATCCGAACCTTCCGCTCGTGCGCGTCGACCCCGTGCGGATTCCGCGGGCGCTCGCCACCTTCGTGGCGCACTCGTTGCGCAGCACTACCGGCGGGGAGCTGCACGTCCACGGCAGCGCCGTCCCGGGCGGCGTCCGCATCGACATCGAGCTGCCCCGTCCCGATCCCGATCTGGAAGCGCTCTTGAAGCCGAACCCCCGGCGCGCCGAGACGCAACACCGTGGCCTAGCGCTCGGGCTCCGCCTGGCCCGCTCCGTCGTGGAGCTGCACGGGGGCACCGTGGAGATTGGCGAGCGCGGCGGCGTGCCGGCGGTCTCGGTCTTGTTGCCGGAAATGCCCGGTATTTAGGGGTTAGGAGTGAGGGGTTAGGGCTTAGTCGGCGGAGGGATGAGGGAAGAGTGAGGGCGTCGATGGTGCAAACCTGCCCTAGCCCCTAGCCGTCGGTGCCCGCGTAGCGCCCTCGGTCCCTAGCCCCTCGATCGACTAAGCCCTAACCCCTAACAGGGTGGTGAAAAAGGTCGGCGAGGCCTGATCTTACACCGGGACCCAAGTGATGGGGATGCCCACCCCCGTCCGTGCTCGGCCTGCGGCCTGCGCGCGGCCGACCCCTCCCAAATCGCGCGCGGAGCGC
>DATAKF010000527.1:0-54891 GCA_036261775.1 Polyangiaceae bacterium
GTCGGCTCGTAGCGGTACGTCATCTTGTCGATGCTGACGAGAACGTGGACGCTCCCGTCCTTGTCCTTGAACCATTCAGGCGCCCCGGTGTTGATGACATCGGTAACACCCGACGGCACAGTGGCGAAGGTCGCCCACTTCTTCAAGTCCTTGCTCGAAGCGACGCTTGCGCGGCCTCACTACGCATTTCTGCTCCGACCCGGCGTGCGCCAACGTGCCCGGACCCCGCTACGCATTTCTGCTCCGACGCGGCGTGCGCCAACGTGCCCGGACCCCGCTACGAAGCGCTCAGCGTGGCCGGCCTTGTCCGGACACGATACGTTGAGCAATGCGAGGACACTTCTTGGGGTGACCACGAGGTGACCTTGTCGAATGGCAAGATCGGCGTGGCCCATACCCTTGACAAAGTAGGTGAGTAACAAATCCTCGAGCAGCGAGCTCGCCACGTTGACGCAGATCGGCAGAACAGACGCGAGCCAAGAGTTGTGCGTCCAGCTCTCGGCGCGGGTGGCGCGGCTCGTTGCCAGCAAGCTCGGCACAGATTCGGAGGCGAAAGACGTAGTACAGGACACGTTCGAGCAGATTCTCAGATCGATCCCCAGCCTGAAAAACACGGCACATCTCGAGAGCTGGGTCACCACGGTTACGACCCATACTGTCTCGAGGGAGCTGCGGCGGCGCCGCCGCAAGCCGTGCGTGCTCTGCAACGATTTCGACGACATCACCGAACTGACCGTGGAGCCAGATCTCGACGGTATCGAAGCTCTAGGGCGCGTGGCGCGCATACTGGATCGGTTGTCGGGCGAGCAGCGCCGGCTGGTATGGCTCGACCGCGTTGAACGCCGCACCGCGAACGAGCTGGCGCTTGTGACCGGCCTCCCCATGTCGACTCTCAAGCGGCGCCTGCGACGCGCGCGGTTGCGCTTCGGGCGATTGCTAGCCAAGGACGCTCTTTTGAACACCCGCCGGAGGGCACGCTGGTCATCAGCGGCTACCGGCGCGCCATGACGCCGGCGGCCGTCGTCGGACTGCGTGCCCACAATGTGGCACCCGAGGCCTTGCGTGGGTCCCATCTCCAAGCGCGCAACGCCATAGAAACCTTCTCACGCTGTCACCCGTTGTCTGCGCCGGCGTTTGTAACCGTTCACTCCTTCCTGCAGGCAGCTGCCGCGCCTTTGTCGACAAGCTTTTCTCTATGCCCGCCCTGATCCAGGCAACGTGCGGGTCAGTGAGCCTCAAGAATGCGCGGCTCCGGGCGGAGCTGCACCTTCCGCAGTGCCGAACGGCCAAGCGTCCAAGAACGAGGACATAGGTCCACCTGCGATCTCATTCGAGGTGCTGTACGACCGCTGGTTCCACGACGTGTCTTGCTGGGTCCGCGCATTGGGCGCCAGGGACGCGGACCGCGACGACTTGGTGCAGGAGGTGTTCATCGTAGCGCACCGAAGGCTGGCCAGCTTCGATGGGGAAAACCCGGCGGGCTGGCTGTACCAGATCGCGCGGCGCAAGGTCCGCGATTACCGGCGCCTGGCCTGGGTGAGGCACTTCTTCGCCTCAGACACGCTGACGCCGTTCGCCGGAGGCCTAAAAAGCCTCAGAAATCCGCTCAATGAGCTCGAAACGAGGGAGAAGTCAGAGCTGTTGAATCGTGTGCTCGAAACGTTGAGTGTCGATCAACGTGCCACGTTTATGCTCTTTGAGGTGGAAGGCCAGAGCGGCGAGCAGATCGCTCAGCTGCAGAAGGTGCCACTCAATACCGTCTGGGCTCGACTCTACAAGGCTCGCCGGAAACTCCAGCACGCAGCCCAGCGACTCGACAACCTGCCGCTCCAGAGGCCCAGATGAAGCCCCTGGCGTGCACATCCGACCCGGCAATGCACTTCCTGACCGAGCTGGTGCTGAGCGCTCAGCAGACACGCGCGACCTCGATGAACAAGCACATCGTGTATGTCCGCGTGCTCCGTGCACTCGAGCAGCACAAGTCGCCGCTCGGCCTTCTGCGAATCTGGGACGCGCTGCGGGCCGCAGCGGCCGAGTTCACGCTTTGGTGGGGGAAGCACAACAACGCGCGACGGCGATAGCTCGCTGGAGCTCAGTTGAGCCGAGATATCAGGTTTGGCACGCCGTTAACGAGATGACCGTGGACACGTTAAGGCGCCGACATCAGCGGACCGGTAGTCTCGATTTGCAGCTTACTCGTGTCGAGACCGTCAAGCACGATGGCTTCCTCGAGCGAGCGCACGGTTGCGGGCTGTTTCTGTTGCCAGGTCAGTTTGCCGTCGGGGTCGAACTCGAGCAACTGTACGCTTTTGTCGTTGTTCGAATCCGCCTGTGAATTCACGACGAAATAGTTGCCGTTTGGCCTCACGGTGAAGCCCGCGAAGAAGTGCGGATCCAAGGCGCTGAGCTCGCCACCTTTTCCGCCGATGGTCTTCAGCAGGGACTGGTCAGGTCCGAAGACCATGAGGGTCGCATTGTAACCCGTCGCGATCACTGTGTTGCCAGAAGCAAGCCGCAATGCTTTCCAAACGTGTTGACCCTTACCGGGAATCGTCCAGGTCTTCAGCACCTTGCCCTGATCGTCGCCCTCGAACACCAAGGTATCTGCAGTGACCAAGAACGTGCTAGCCGCTGTCGGGCGGACGAGGCGCACGTAGCCGTAGCCAGCATAGGTGATGGTACGCTGCACTTGACCGGCCGATGTCACCATCTTCAATAAGATGCTGTTGTTCGAAACGGAGGCCAGCATTGTGGTCCCGTCGGCGAGGCGGTGAGCCGACTGCGTGCCTGCGAAACCGTGCTGTCCAGCCACCTGCTTGCCGTCGCTCAGCTGGTATTCGTCCCAGCCGTTGCCCTTCCCCAGCATGACGCGGCCGCTGCCGACCAACTGGAGATCTCGCCCTGAGCCAGACGATACGCTCCAGCTCTTCGCAGGCTCGGCGTTGTTCACGTACCAGAGCTTGCCGTCGTCGTCATAAAGGATGAGCTCATCGTGCGTCGAAGGCCCAGCCGTCATTGGCTGCCCTCCGCTGCCGGCAGAAGGCTGTCCACCGCTCGTTGGCTCGCCCCCTTGAGTCTGGCCACCGATGGCCGCGCCTGCGGCACCCCCACCGGGAGCACCTGCCTCCGTGATGGCCCCGGTGCCCGCAGCACTCGCCGTCGCACCGGCGATCCCGGTTTGCCCACCGCCCGCCGAGCCTTGCGGCAAGCTGCCTGCGGCGCCCGCTTGCCCAGCGGTGGCGACACTCGCATCAGGCTCCACGCCACAGCCCGCCAAGACCAAGAAGAGCACGCCTGCCACGACGGACGATTTGAAAAGCATTGCTGGAAGCCTCGCTGCTACTGGATGACCCACTCGAGAATCGAGTCGAAGAGCTTGAGTCCGTCCGCGTTGAGGTTGGCCGCTAGCGTCTCGCGGATAGCGAAGCCGGCACGGCGCTCCGGAGCAATCAATGTCGCCATCTGCGCGCCCTTTTCATAGCCAAACACAACGACGCGCGACGGATCACCCGGCAGCGTCGCGCCCTTCAATGCGGCCGCGGCGGGGGTCGCCCAGCCTAGTTCGCCTGGCTTGCTCGAAATCGTCAGCGTGCCGGTTGCCGCGCCCACGAGTGCGCTACCCGCTGCATCGATCACGACCTGAGACACCCCGGCCGTGTGATCGCCAGCCTTCGCCATACCCATCTTGGTGAATTCGGCGTCCTCGATACAGAGCACGGGGATCGCAATGTCCTTCAGCTTGGCTTGGAGAGGCCCCGACTCGGCGCTGCTCGAGATGATCACCAGCTGCGAACCGACCACGGACTCCGCCGTGACGGCTGCATCGCTCACCACGACCACTTCGGCGAAGCCGTGCGCTTTCACGCGCCCGATCATGATTTCATCGCCCGCCGTCGCGGTTCCTTGACCGCGCACGACCATCGTCGCCTTGAGCTTGCCGGCGGGGCCGCCACCGCTACCGCCGCCACCACTACCGCCGCCGCTCGCCTGCCCGCCCGGGTCAGTTCCGGCGCTGCTCATGCCGGCGCTAGCGAGCGTTCCGCCCGCCGCCGAACCAGCACCGCCGAGGGCGGTCGAAGCTCCGCCGGCGCCGCTCGAGCCCGCGGTGTCCGAATTCATCGCGCCCCCAGTCGTTGCGCTTCCGCCTGACGTGCTGGACACTCCAGCCGCACTGAGCTGACCCGCAACTCCACTGCTGCTCCAGTCGGGTGTCGCTTCACTGGAGCAACCAAGGGCCAGGTTGCCCATGACCAGGGCCACGAACGCCCACCTGCTTTGGCCGGGCCTCAAGCGAGCTCCAGGCCAGCGAAGGGTCCGCAATTCGCAACCGAACCAAAGCCAGGCGATGGCATGCCCATGATATTCTGCAGAGTGCACCCTAGCTTCTGGTGCACTTGGGTTCCCACATCGACCATGTAGCCGGTGCGCTTCAATCTGCCTGCGGCACCTCCGACCAGGGCGAGCGGAATGCCGTTCGTTCCGTGTGGCCCCGTAGCCAGCTCGTTGCCCCAAACCACGAGCGAATTGTCCAGCGCGCTTTTGCCTTCGGCTTGAGGAAATTTCGCGAGCCGTTGCCCCAAGTCAGTCACTAGCTCCGCGTAGTATTTACTCACTTCGACCATGACACTGGCCGCCACGGCGTCCTTGCCGTTGTCCTTGTGGGCAATCTCGTCGTGAAAATCCTCGCGCATGCCGGGAATCTTCAGCCAGTCGTAGTGGAAGTGCTCGCCACCGCGCCCGAACTGAAACGTGAGCACGCCAACCAAATTGCAAGCGACGGCATTGGCGATGAATTCCATGAACAGGCGATTCAACGTATCCGCATTTGCCTCGTTGTTCGGAACGGTAGTGGGCACGCCGAGCTTCGACGGCTTCATCGTTGCGCACTCTGGAGCGCGATCCGCGCCGCCCAAAGTCGCTGAAAGGCGTCCTTCGAAATCTCGCACGGCCGTTAGATGTGCGTCGACCTTGATCCGCTCTGCAGGACCCAATCGTCCCTGCAAAGTGACGAGATCGGACGCTACAGCATCGAGGACGGACTTCCGCTGGGTTAGGCGCAACGCTGCGGCCGCAGCTGCATCGCCTGCTCCAGCGCCAGTTGCGGCCGGCATGAGCGAGCCAAAGAGCTTCGTGTACAGCGAATAGATGTCCTCCTCGCAGGGCACTTGAAGCCCGGCCGACACGCAGGGGAAGCTCGCACGTCCGGCGTTGATCAGGCGGTAGTTGGCAGCATTGACGCCGCAGTGGATGGTCTTGAACGGGGTCGAGAAGGTGAGTTGCTTGGCGAGAATCTGGTCGACCGACGGACCACCGCCTGCGGGCGCCCCCTTCGAGATGTTGTCCACACCCGAATAGAGCCCGTGCCACCCCCAATCGTGCCCATTGCCCTGAGGCGAGCCCTGAAGGTTCAGGTTCACGCCCTTGATCAACGTCGTCTTCGGTCCCACCGCCGGGTCAGTCAGCAGTTTGTTCAAGATCGGCGAGTCCCAGCTGCCTCCGGCCGGCCAATAGCTGTCCTGATTCGTGCCGTTCGTCTGCATCATCAGCACCAAGTTTGGGCGTTGCGCTTCAGCTTGGGCGAATGCGTGCTTCAGGAACGGCGGAATAAAGAGCGTCGAGCCCGCTGCGGTCAGCAGGGCACGCCTCGAGAACTGAAAGCTCCTCGAAGAAGTCATCGGTCTTCCCTCCTCGTCGCGAAACTAGGGTCAGTCACGTAGGTCAAAACCAAGTCCTTGATGTGGGTGCCGCCAGTCTTGAAAGCCTTCGACCAGTTCTCGACGACGCAGGCGTCGCCAGGCCCGCTCGCCCGTGCCACTGCGAAGGAGAAGAATCGATTGACCAGGCAGCTCGCGAGCGTGTCGCTTTCCGCCAGCTTGTCCGAAAGCGCAGCGGGCCCCTCGAACAGACCGTCCACGTCGGTACCCGTTAGCTCGCCATGGGAATCCACTGGCAGGCCGTGCTCGGTGGTGCGGAACCGCCCGAGCCCGTCCATTTGCTCGAGCCCGAAACCAATCGGATCAAAACTCTGGTGACAACCCTTACAGCTCGGTTCGTTCACGTGGGCCTCGAACTTTTGGCGTGTCGTGTGCGTCGCGTCAGCGTCATCGACGGGGTTGTTGACAATGCGATCGAGAGCCGCTTGCGGCGGCGGGGGGACGTCCTGGCACAGGAGCTGACGCCGAACGAGAAGTCCTCGCTCGACCGGCCCTGAATGCACGTCGGAGGAATGAAATGCCAAGAGCCCTGGCAACGACAGCACGCCTTGTCGATGCTTCGTGTCGAGGCCCGAGCTCGTCAAGTCTGAGCCATAGATCGCCGACAAAGCGGGAGGGACATTGGTGCTCGTCGCAGTCATGAACGACGACAGCGTGCCCTCTCCACCCTTGAGCTGAGTAGTCACGAACTGGTCGAACTCCTGCTGCATCGCCTTTGCCAGGTCGGGCGTGAACTCCGGGAAGGCGGTGGCTGACTTGGACACGTCAGCAATAGGCCCCATATCGACCCAACCGGCCATGAAGCGACCCAGCTCGGCCGCCCCACGCGGCGTCTGGAGGAGGCGCTCGGCCTCCTGTCGGATGCCCGTGGCAGTTGCGAGGGCGCCACTCTCAGCGGCCTTCAGCAGCGTGGCGTCGGGCCGGGTGCCACTCAATAGGAACGACAGCTGCGACGCGATCTCGTGAGGAGTTAGCGGAACCGGTGCTTGGGAGACGACCGCAGCAGCAGGGGCTCCAAGCTCGCTGAGGTAGAGCAGATTCGGGGACTGCAACGTGAGCTCGATCACCAGCCGCACCGAGGCAGCGTAGTCTTGGCCGGTGCTCGCCACCTTAATCGCGCGATCCAGCTCTTCCGCGGTCAGAGGGCGGCCATACGCTTTGCTGGCGAACGACTGGATGAAGGCCTGCACACAGTCGGGCGAGCCCGCCGCTTTGTCGCAGGGCGCGACCTGCACGGGGTCAGCCAGGCTGGCCAAGTTGGCCGCCAAATCAGCCAGAGATTCTTGGAGGGAAGCGGAAACGAACAGGAAGCTGTCTTGGTTGTCGAATCCTCCAACGCGCGCGTCCTGCGGCAGGGCCTTCTGGACGGCGGTGCCTGCCGCCGCACCCAGCAGATCCGTGACGATGTTGACGTATTCGCGCTTTGCCAGGCGCCGTACTCGACGAGGCGTGAGGCCGTCACACGCGCCCGCGACACCTGGTTGATTCCCAGCACCCGCGGCGCCTACAGCGGCGTTGCCGCCTAGCCCAGAGCCCGGTGGAGACGATGATGCCTCGCCACCTGGCCCTGCAATGGAACCAGTGCAACCGATGCAGAGGCTGGCTAACAGCCCGCCCAGGGCGGGCACGTGTCGTCGCCAATTTGAGCTCATGTTTGACCCGCGAACGGTGTGAATGGGCACATCCGCTCGTTTTGAAACATGGCTGCACTCTCCGGAAGCTTGTTGCCAAACGGCGATCGGGATACGAATTGTGATCGGTGCGCTAGCCACGCTGCTGTTGCCGGAACTTTCCTTCGTTCCGCGGTCAGCGGTGCCGCCCTGCAGGTTTAGGCGACAAGCACACACATGAACCATCCTTGCACGAGGCAATGAGAGCCTGCCCAACCTAACTATTTATCGAGGAACGGCGGGTTCAGTACCTAAACGAATTCCGACAAGCTGGCGCCCCTCACAGCCATGTTCCTCTACGAGTCGCACTTCGTGGAGGCCGGATGCCGAAGATTGATCGCTTGTCACGTCGCACCCTGTTGCGGGCTTTGGGGCTCGGGCCCGCCGTGTTGCCAATGCTGGCAATCGAGGAGGAAGCCCGTGGTCAAGTACCCGCGGCCAAGGCCGCTCTGATCATCGCCTGGACCAACGGCTGGATGAGCGAGACCGCCGCGACAGGCTGGCCCGCTCCGGGCACAACCTGGACTTTCAAGCCGTTCCAAGCCGCGCTGGAACCCTACAAGGCCGATCTCTTGCTGCTCGACAATATGAACTACCGCTTCGTCCGTGACTCGACGTCGCCGGAGAATACAGGGCACGCCTGTTTTCCAGGCATGTTGACCGGCGAACTTTTCAAGGCACCTGGAACCGGTACCTCCAGCACCGTCGCCGGCGGCCCCTCCATCGATCAGTACATCGGGTCTAGCCTGGTGAAGGCTGGCTATCCGGGCTTACCGAGCTTGAACCTCGGCGTCTTCGTCAAGAGCACCGCGCGACTGTCCTGGCGCGCCGCCGGCGATGCGGTCGTTCCAGCCACCGATCCTTACAAGGTCTTTACCCAAGTGTTTGGTAGCGCCACTCCCGCTCCTGCGGGTGGCATGCCCGACCCGACCGTCACGCGCACGCGTGAAATGAAGAGGAGCATCCTAGACAACGTGATGGCGGACCTGAATCGCTTCTCAGGACGCGTGGGCATCGAGGACAAGGCCAAGATTGAAGCTCATATGGAGTCCATCCGAGCGATCGAGACCGATCTCGACCGGGCGATGGTGACGCCTAGTGGCAAACCGCCAGTCTTGCCGACCGGCGTCAACACCGGCTCGACCGAAGGTTTCGAAGCGACGACCAAGATGATGATCGACATTTCGGTGGCTGCGCTCGCTGCTGACGCAACCCGCGTCGTCGTGCTGCAGCTCGGTGATCAAGGCGACGCAAACGTCATCTTGTCCACGCTCGGCTTCAAGGCGGCCGGCACGGGCGACAACACGGGCGACGACAACGGCTTTCACAACATCGCTCACGCCAACGGTGCGGACAAGGACAAGATCGACACCTGGTTCCAGAGCCAGCTGGCCTACACGATCGCGGGCATGAAGACGGCCGGTTTGCTCGACCGTGGTGTGATGCTGGCCATGAACAGCATGCGCCACGGCATGCACGAGTTCAACAACGTACCGGCGATAATGGCGGGGAATGCCGGCGGCTACTTCAAGACTGGCCGCAGCATCAAGTTGCCGGACAACACGGCCAACAACGGCATCCTGATCGCCTTGGCCAACGCGTTGGGCGTTCCAACCCAAACCTTCGGGCACGCTGCCTACGGTGGCGAGCTTGCCGTGCTGCGCGGCTGATTCGAGGGCGCCATGTTGAACGAAACAACACTCAAGTTTTCGAGTCTCACGACTCTGGTCGTGGCCGGTGCCCTGCTCGCGGTCGCATGCACGGCAGACGTCACTGGAAATACCCCGGGCTCGGGCCCGAACGGCAACACTGGCGGAAGCGGCGCGACCGCTGGCGGTGCCGGTGCCGTCGCCGGGTCTTCGGACCTGGGCAACCCGCCCAAGGTGCCGGGTGCTCCCGCGGTCGAGAGCGCAGGTCCCCTCCCGCTGTTGCGGCTCACGCATCGCGAGTACTCGAACACGATGGCCGAGCTTTTGGGAGATACCACGAAGCCTGGAGCGACGTTCGAGCCGGACTCGCCAGGGGCGTCGGGCTATCAAGCGCCCGGCACCGTCGCCACCGAAACTGCTCGCGGCTACATGGCAGCAGCCGAGACGTTGGCGGCCACGGCCATCACCTCCAAGAAGTTGGCGATCCCTTGTACCGCGCCTGCGGACGCCGCTGGCGAAACAACTTGCGTCACCACGCTGGTCAAAGACTTCGGCGCGAAAGCGTACCGCCGTGCGCTGGTCCAAGGAGAGATCGATGATCTGGTGAAGCTGTTCCAGAAGGCGAAGACCCTGGGCTTCAACTTCCAAGACGCGGTGACTCACACGGTCGAGGCCATGCTGCAGTCTCCCAACCTGCTGTACCACTGGGAGATCGGCAATACGCCGCCCACGCGCGATCCGGAAAATGCGGCGTTGGTCGCTTTGACGCCGGACCAATTGGCGTCGCGCCTCGCGTACTTCCTTTGGGAATCTCCGCCCGACGCCGCGCTGCAAATGGCTGCGCAATCCGGTCAGCTCGCTACGGCAGACGGTCTCAAAGCCCAAGCCGCGCGGCTGCTGGCCGACGACAACCGCGCCCGCCGCGCGCTCTTCAATTTTCATCGTCAGTGGCTGCACATCGACAACCTCGAGGACCTGAACCCAGGTACCGACCTCGGGCTGCAGCTCGGTCAAGAGCTTGAAGCCTTCGTGGCTTCGGTGTTCGTGGCAGGCGACGGCTCCCTCAAGAGTCTGCTCACGGCTCCGTACACCTTCGCCAACGCGTCGACAGCGCCTGAGTACGGACTCACCGCGAACGGCTCGGGTTTCACCCAGGTTCAGCTCGACCCAACGCAGCGCCTGGGCGTCTTGATGCAGGTGCCGTTCTTGCGCACCAACGGCATCGCGCCCCCGGTGCGACGCGGTCTGGTGGTTTATAAGCAGCTGCTGTGCGGCGACGTACCGGCACCCCCTGGCAATATTCCGAAGCCGGAAATGGACGGACCCAGCACGACGACGCGCGAACGGTTTGCCAAGCACGCCGAGCAGGCTTGCGCGAAGGGGTGCCACGCCCTGTTCGATCCCTGGGGCTTTGCGTTCGAAAATTTCGATTCGCTCGGGCACTACCGTATCCAAGAGAATGGCAAGACCGTCGACGCATCGGGCGAGCTGCAGGCAGGCGGCGTGATCGGGGGAACGACTCCGAAACAGACCGTCGTATCGTTCAAGAACGGCCTCGAGCTGGTCAACGCCCTCGCTGCCAGCGACGAGGTCAGCTGGTGCACTTCGCGCCATTGGTCACGCTACATGCTGGGTCGCCCCGAGGGCGATGCCGACGTCGGGGCACTGACGAATGCCTACGTCGCTGCAGCGTACCAAAGCGACCGTGCCACCACGCGTCCGTTCTCAGTGAAGGATTTCTTGGTATCCATTGTCGGCACGAAGGCGTTCCGCTTCAGAACTCCGGCGGCCGGCGAGGCCTTGTAGGGCAAGGCTCTTGCCTCCGGTTGTGCGTGGAACCACGCGAGAACCCAGACAAGTTTTCGAATTCGACTGCCATTGTCTGTGTTGAAGCGCTGTCTGACAGCGCGTGGCGTGTGCCGATGGGAACGACGGAACGTCTAGGCGAGACTGCATGTCAGATACCCAAATCCTGTTCAGCGTGGCGGTGTTCGCCGTTGTGGCCTGCAGCGACCCGGGCGACGGTTACCCTCTGGACCCCAATGGCCCGCCCGCGGGCTCGAGCTCTGTTGGCGGCGGCGCTAGCGGCAGCAGCGGTACCGCGAGCTCCAGCACGGCAGGCTCGACCAGCGGTGGAACGAGCTCGGTGGCGACGGGCGGCGCAATGTCCGGCGTTGCCGGATCCAGCCCCCAAGGAGGCAGTACGAACAGCGCGGGGCAAAGCGCGGTCGGCGGCACCGGCAGCGCGGGTGCACCAGCTGGAGGCGGCAGCAGCGGTGACCCGTTGGCGGCAGGCGGCCCGACCAAGTGCCCGCTCGCAGGCAGCATGCTGTGCGACGGTTTCGAAGGCCCCGCGCCCGGCGCAGCTGGCAGCCAATTCAAATTCGAGGCGCTCATGGGCTCGACCGGAGTCGTCGACGCCACCAAGCCTTTCCGCGGCATGAATTCGGTGCACATCAAGACGAACGGTGGGCAAGGCTTCATCACCGAGACGTCGACGTTCACTGGGGCGACGGCTGCCACCAACAACAACCAGTGGGGCCGCATTTGGATTTGGTTCGAGACCAAGGCTGCTCCCCAAAGCCACGACGTTTTCATTCGACTCGAAGATACGGCTAGCAAGCTGGATTCGGCGCAGTTGCACGTCGCTGGCGGCAGTCGCGGGCAGTTGGCTTCCGAGATCCGCTCAGGTTCCGATCTCTATCATCCGAAGATCCTCGACCCAGCACCAAAACCCCTGCCGGAGGGCACTGTCGGGTTCCCTCTCGCACAACCCAAATGGCAGTGCTGGGAATGGCACACCACCGCCGACAACACGCTCGACTTCTACATCGACGGTGTCGAGTACACGAAGATGAAGGTCGTGGTCGCCGACAAGTGGCCCTTCCCGATCTTCAAGAAGCTCTATCTCGGCTTCATGCAATTCGGCACCACTCCAGCGACCGAGCTATGGATTGACGAGGTTGCCCTATCCTCCGAACGGGTTGGCTGCGGCAACTAGGACCTCGGGAAACCGAAAGACGAACTATGTCCAATCGCAAATTTCGATCCTCATATTGGCAGGCCCTGTTCCCATTGTTGCTGACCAGTGCGGCCTGCACGGGCGAACTGACGTCACCTCCGACGGGTGGACAGACAGCGAGCGTTCCAGGCGATGGCCCGGGGAGTTCCGTGCCCACCACCATTCCTGTTACGCCCAACACGGAGCGGGGCGGAACCGCCGTCGTGCCGACGACGCAGCTCGACCCCGGGCGGGTCGTTTTGCGCCGCCTGAACCGTACCGAGTACGACAACACCGTGCGCGACCTGCTGGGCACCGCCCAGACCCCGGCGCGAGCAAGCTTCCCAGCTGACGACGTCGAAGACGGCTTCGACACCCTCGGAGAGAGCCTCGTTGTCTCACGCCTATTGACCGATGAGCTGGTCAAGGCGGCCGGTACGCTGGTCGATGAGCTCTTGGCGCGTCCCGCGGGGGATCCGGTACGCACCCGCGTTCTGAGTTGTGAGCCGACGGCTGCCAACGCCGCGACCTGCGTCCAGCAGATTCTCGGCGGCTTCATGAAGAACGCCTACCGTCGGCCGGTGGCGGCAGACGAGATTCAGGCGCACGTCGCGCTTTTCACCACGGTCCAACAGGCCGCCGGCGACGTCATGCGTGGAGTCAACGCCGCCCTGAAGAGCATCGTCCTTTCGCCCCATTTTCTGTTTCGCGTGGAGCTCGGTGACCCTACCTCGACGGCAGCGACGCCGCTGAGTGACTACGAGCTCGCCAGCCGCCTCTCCTACTTTCTGTGGGCCTCGATGCCCGATCAGGCGCTGCTCGCCGCTGCAGAAAGCAAGAAGCTGACGCCGGCGACCGCTGATCTCGACAGCGAGATCAATCGGCTCCTGGCGGATCCGAAGGCAGCGAGCTTCGTGGAGAGCTTCGCCGGTCAGTGGCTCTCGACGCGCGACGCGCTGCAATTCGTCGCGGACGAGACCAAGTTTCCGACCTTCGACGATGCGCTGCGTGAGGCGATGCCGCAAGAAACCAACCTCTTCTTCAAGTCGCTGATCGACGAGAAGCAGCCGCTTTCCGCGCTGGTGTTGGGCAACTACACGTTCGTCAACGACCGCCTCGCGAAACAGTATGGTCTCCCTGGAGGGCAGGCCACTTTCACGCGAGTCAGCCTCGAAGGCACGCCACGCCAGGGCATCCTGACCCAGGAATCGTTCTTGACGGTTTCATCGTACGCGTTCCGTACATCGCCCGTACGTCGCGCGGATTGGGTGCTGGAGAAGCTATTCTGCGATCCCCCGCCCGCGGCGCCTGCTATGATACCCGCGCTGACCGAAACCCTGCCGCCGGGCGCGACGTTGCGGCAGACCTTCGAGGCGCACCGCGCCGATCCCGGTTGCGCCTCGTGCCACAGGATTATGGACCCGATCGGGTTTGCGCTCGAAAACTTCGACGCGATGGGCACTTACCGCACCATGGACAACGGCGCCCCGGTCGATGCGACTGGACAGCTCGCCGATGGAACGCCGCTGGCCGGAGCCAAGGACCTAGCTCAAGCCATTGCGAAGGACGCCGACTACGCCATCTGCGTGGCCAAACAAATGATGACGTACGCCGTCGGGCGTTCCTTCAGCTCGACCGAAGCCAAGGCCTACGCGGCAGGAATCGGCGTCCCAGCCAAGGACGCCACGTGGCCAGACTTCATCAAGGCCGTGGTCAAGAGCGAAGCCTTTCGGACTCGTCGCGGCGAGGCACTCTGACGCCCTTTCGTAGCGGGAGCACGACACCATGATAATCAGAAAATCACGAAGGCTTTTTTTGACCGGCGCGGCTACGACCCTCGCGTTGCCGTTCCTACCGTCGGCGGTTTGGACGCGACGCGCGGGTGCTGCCATGTGCGCCGCGCCGCGCCGCTTCATGGCCTGGATGGTCCCGAACGGGATGGTCATGAACAACTGGACGCCGATCACGACCGGCACCGAGTGGGCCATGACGCCGATTTTGGCCCCGCTCCTGCCCGTCAGGAAGAAGATCAAAGTCCTGACCGGTCTCGACAATCAGGAGACTGCGGTGCCCGGAAACCCGCCAGGCGATCACGGTGCCGGCACGGGTTGCATGCTGACCATGATGCCCGTGTTCGGGCACCTCAATGACGCGGCTCGCATGAGCGTGGACCAGCTCTTGCTGCCAGTGCTGAATGCGCCAGAGTGCGGCACACCGCTCGTCCCGAATCTGAACCTTGGCCTACAGGGTGCCAACGGGCTGTGTGATCGCGTATCCTGTGACTTCTCGCGAGCTATTTCGTGGATCAAGGGCAAGCCACAGCCCAACATCTACGATCCGCAGGCGGTCTTCGATCGAATGTTCACGGGCTTCGAGGTGCCTGTGGGCATGACCGACACGCAAGCCGCGCAACGTAAAGCCGAGCAAAAGAGCGTACTGGACGCGGTCCTCGGCGAGATTCAGTCGCTGAACGTCAAACTGAGCAAAACCGACAAGGACAAACTCGACGAATACGCCACTAACTTGCGCGCAGTGGAGGGTTCGCTCGACAACATGGGGACTGGGCGCGTCTGCGCGAAGCCCATGCGCCCGGCAGCTTCGGAGGCGCTCAACCAAGAGCGCGGCATCACCCCGACCACGATCGTGAAGACACACACGGAGGTTTTGGTGGAGTTGATGGCGCTAGCGTTCACCTGCGACATCACGCGTTGCATCACGTTCATGCTCGGCAACGGCACGAGCAACAACGACTATCAGTTCTTGATCGGTAGCTCGACCCCGCACCACGGCACTTCCCACCACCAGGACGATGCCGGCAAGCTGGCTTCGCTCACCAAGATCGACACTTGGGAGATTCAGCAGATCGCCAACTTGCTCGGCAAGCTGGACGCATCGACCGATGCCGACGGCCAAACCGTGCTCGATAACACGACATTCTACATGAGCAGCGACATCGCTGACGGCAACACCCATAACCACTACGACATGCCAATTCTGATGGCAGGTCGCGCCGGCGGGAAGCTCAACGTCGACGGCGCCCACGTCAACTACACGCCAGCTCTGAAGTTTCCGCGCCCGCTCATCGGCGAACGCAGCGACGTTCACACTGGTCGAGCGCTGGTCTCCGTCCTGCAGGCGCATGGCATCATGCAAGATACCTTCGGCGAAGCCACTGGTGGTCCGTTGCCGGAGCTGATGAACATTTGACGCGCTCGGAGGGCAATTCCTGCCCTCATTGACTTTCAGATGCACATCACATCCACGTCGCGCACCCACGATGCCCGTTGGGCGGCCGTGCTGCTTGGGTCTTTGGCGGGGATTGCTCTCGTTGGCGCCTGCAGCAGTGACGCAGCTGTCGCCGCTGGGAGCGCCGGCTCCATTTCGACCGCCGGCATGGGAGCAACCAGCCTCGCAGGCGCGACGAGCACGAGCGCGGCCGCGATGGGCGGCGCGACGGGCGCGGCCGGTGCCGGGAGCTCTCCCGGTGGCGCGGCCGTCGTCGTCGGTGGTGCCCCCAACGCCGGAACGGGGGGCGATAGCGGTGGAACTTTGGGGCTCTCCGGCGGAACCGGCGGCACCGCTCCGGCCCTGCCGAGCTGCTCGCCGATTACCGTTTCGAACACCGCAGTAACACTCATCACTGACTTCAGTGACCCCGGAACGAGCTTCGGCAACTACACCAACAACTTTTCGGCCAGCATTTTTAGTTATCCCGTTGCCCAAGACACGACAATGGGTGTCTGGCATGTGACAGGCACGGTGAACAACTATGCGAGTATGGCTTTTGGCCTTAGCTGCAAGTTCGACGTCTCTGCTTTCACCGGCATCAAGTTCGATATCAAGGGCACCTTCGCCCACGGGGCCGCAGCGGGCAGCGGAGGCAGCGACGGTGGCGCAGGGCTGGGCGGTAGCGCTGGAGCGGGTGGTAGTGCTGGCGCGAGCACCTACGGAGGCGCTGAAACGCCAGTGGTGACGCTGACTATCGGGACGTCGGCCGACGACGTCGACAGCGCCCACTCATCGAGCGCGCCCACGTGGGGCACCTGCGTGCCCAAGACCAATCAATACGATGGCACCTGCGTTTCCCCCTCCAAGATCATCCCGGTTAGCGCGGATACCGTGACCCGGATTGTCAAATGGGCCGACCTGAGCGGAGGGAAACCCCAAGCGAGCGTCGATCCGAAGGAAATCACCTCGCTGTCCTGGATCTTGCCGTGGAACGGCACAGGGCCCGTCTATAACGTCGACATCACGATTGACAACGTCTTGTTCACGACGGACTGACGACCTCTGACGGGCGGCCCGCTCCCGGAGTTGACGGCACATTTCGCGCAGCTTCAAGGTGTGCGAGCACAGCGAAAACCTCGCGTCGGGTCAGGAAATTTGGCATCGAAGCCCAAGCGTGCGGCTCCGCGCAAATCGCTCGGCTGACTTTGATCCTCATAGACGTAGTTTCCGCCACGGAATACGCGCGCGTCGTCAGGCGCTACGGCGAGATTGGCGCAGTTGTCACAAACGCCGGAGCTGTACGGCGCGTAGGCATCCAACGTCCACTCCCAAACACTACCGGCCAAGTCGAGGTGTCCAAAGCGACCCGCGCCCGCACTGAGGCTACCAACGACGGGCAGGTCGGCGTCGGTGCAACCTACTTTGCCGTCGTAGAGGCAGCCATAAACCGCGAGCTCGGGCGAGGGCAACGGTGCGCCCCAAGGGTACGAGCGCTGCTCATCTCCACCCACGGCTGCAAACTCCCACTCGGACTCGGTCGGCAGCCGCTTGCCCTCCCCAATGCAGAACGCGAACGCTTGGTACCATGTGACGCAGGTGATAGGCCGAGCTTCAGATGCACCTGACATGTCGGTCCAAGGCCCGCCGCATTCGCTCACGGACATCGCCAAGCGTACGCTGTCCTGGACATTCCAAGCCGATTGCCAGCCACTTCCCGGGATCAAAGGATGCGCACCCACACCGTCTGGAAACCCGTTTCCGCTGAAACCGGCGAGGAATTTGCGAAAGCGCCCCACGGTCACTTCATACTTGTCCAACATGAAGGGTGCAATGACGGCGGGGTGGCTCGGATGCTCGTTCGAGAATCCAGAGTCCGTAGCGGACCCCATCGTGAACTTCCCACCCGGCACGGCCAACTCGTCGGAACAAGGAGCAGAAAAACCGTCGCCTGCGCACGGCCGAGGAGCGACCGCAAGCGAGAGTCTGGTTTGCGTCAATTGTTTGCTGCCACTGCCCTCGACCACCGTGAGCGCGATCCCGTAGGCGCCGACATAGGGAGGGGAAAAACTGGCACGGAGCGCCGTGGGATCGGGGTCGATGGGCAAGTACTTTCCGGCCTCATCGAGCACGTTCCAGAACGTCGAGATCGGTTGCCCCTCAGGATCGAAGCTGCCCGCCGCTGACAGGTAGACCGTCGAGCGCGGGGTCGGCCATTCGCTCGGGGGATTGTCTGCGTTGAATGGGTAGTCGTCTTGATCCACGGGGAGATTGGGATTGAAGCGGATGCTAGCAGCGGGCGCCAAGTCCGGGCCTGGTGTTTCGCAAGCAGCACCACCGTGAGGACTGCCGGCCGTAGGAGCCGTGGGGCAATCCGCCGACGGCAGCGAAGCCGTGCGCGGCGACGAACATGCCGTCAACATGAGACAGACTGCTAGAGTCGTGCGCGCTGAGCTGAGCGCCTGGGGGCGGCTCAGCAGCGACACTGGTTGCAGTCCCCGCAACCAGCCCAAAGGTGGTTGCGGGCGTTCAAGTCCGTCACGCAAACAAGTCCGCGTGCACACACTGTGTCGTACGCTTCAGGGGCTTGGAACGCAAGCTACGGAGCGGCGAACACGTAGTCACCCGACCCGACCACCAGCACGAGCGCGTTGCCTTGCTCCGACGCGGAAAGGACGCCGGGCGCCGTGATCGCCGGCCTCCCTCCTTCGGTCACCTCTGCGGGTTTGCTGGTGGGTACATAGACCGTGGCCGTGCTGTTGACCGGAACTGTAACGTGGAGCTCGAGACCGCTCGGGGTTTGCAGCCAGCCGCTCTTGATGAGACCACGTACGGAGTGGTACTCGACGTCGACCGACGCAAGCCCGGGCTGCGGCTCAGGGCGAACTACGAACTTCTCGAAGCCTGGAGCGCTGGGATCGGCTCGGATGCCGCCGAGCCCATTGTAGAACCATTCCTCGGCATGCCCGAGCATGGCGTGATTCTGAGAGGAAGTGTTGTTCGCGTCCCAAGCCTCCGTGAGCGCGGTGGCGCCGTGGGCAAGCTGATAAAGGTAGCCAGGGTCGTCCGCTTGCTTGACCAGCGAGAAATTCACGTCCCCCCGCCCCGCCTCGGACAAGGCGCGCAGCACATACACGAAGCCGATGTCGCCCGCGGTAACGCGATTTCCAGCCGACGCCACGCTCTGTACCAAGGCCGCCAAAACTTGGTCCCGCTCCGCCGCCGGGACGAGGCCGAGCGCGAGCGGCAGCGCATTGGCGGTCTGACTGCCGCGGTCATAGCTGCCATTCTTCAAGAATTTTGCGTTGAAGGCAGTGCTGACGCTGGTCTTTAGCGCTTCAAACTGACTTGCGTCTGCGTCCTTAGCCAGCAGCTGCGCCGCTCCCACCAGCACCCCCAAGTCTTGCAGCCAAATGGCGGTCGCGGTCAAACCGGCAGTCGTGAGCTGCGATTGCCCAGGGCCCGCTGGTCCGACGTCATACCAGTCCCCAAGCCCATAGCTCAGTACGTTTTGGTTGGCACGGCCCCGCAAGTAGGCCTCGTAGCGCTTCATGTCCACGTAGTGCGCGTCAAGCGGGCTGCGGTTGCCGTACATTTGGTAGACGTGCCACGGCGCAATGATGAATGCGCTGCCCCATTCCGGCGAGTCCCGAAAGTCACCGGGGAACACCGTGAACTCAGGCGCGATGTCCGGAACCATGCCCGTCGCGAGCTGAGCCTCAGCCATGTCGTCGATGATCTTTTCGTAGAAAGTCTCGACGTCGTGGTTGAACATGATGCTGGGCGCGAGCAAGTGTGACGTCTCGAGCCAGCCGAGCTTTTCGCGCTGCGGGCAGTCGCTGAGCACACTCTGCAGATTGCTGCGGATCGCGTTTAGAATCAGCTGGTGAATGCGGTTGAGGTCGTCGTCGGAGCTCTTGAACTTGCCGACGCTCTCGGCGGATGCGTAGATGAAGTGCCCGTTCAGGCTGTTGAGGCGCGGGCGGCCCGGGTAGCTCGCCGCTTGCGCCTTAGGCACGGCCCCATCAACCTGAACGTAGCGAAAGCCAGTGTAAGAGAAGCGGGGATGCCATTGCTCCACCCCGTCACCCTTCAGAGTGTACGAGAAATACATTGGTGAGCCGACGTTGCTCTGCGTCACGACGCCGTCCTTGAGGAGCTCGCCTGGCGTCAGTTTGACGGTCTGACCGGCGGTGCCCTCCACCTCGATCGCTGGCCAACCCGAGAAATTTTGACCGAGGTCGTAGACGAAGACGCCGGGCTGAGGCTCGGTGACTTTGGGCTCCGAGAACTGGTGTTGCAATTTGACTGGCGGTGCCGTGCGGGCGACGAGCCGCGGTGCCGCGCCCATGACTACTTGAGCCTGCACCCACCCGGCGTCACCGAAGCCAGGCTTATCCCAACCGGCAGGCTCCTTGCGAGCATCGAAGTCCTCGCCGCCGTAGATGCTGCTGAAAGCAATCGGACCAGGGCTCGTCTTCCAATCCGTGTCAGTGACGATCACGCTTGACGTGTCGTCGGCGTAGTCGAGCTGCAGGCGCAAGATCAGCTTCGGGTTGCCGAAAGATCCGGTGAACTTGGCGTAGCGATTGCTGGTCGGCACGTTGTACATGCCGTTCCCCAAGAGCACGCCTAGCGTGTTGGCTCCTTGAGCGATAGAGCCGCTGACGTCATAGGTCGCGTAGTCACAAGTTTTGCCGAAGTTGGTCCAGCCCGGCTCCATGACCGCATCGCTGACGTTCGTGCCGTTGAGCCGGAGCTCGAATTGCCCGAAGCCGCAGATGGATACCAACGCGCGGCGGACTGGCTGCGACACTTGAAACTCGCGTCGAAACAGCGGCAGTGGTGCGCTGGCGCCGGCGATCCATTTTGCGCCCCAAACCTCTGCGCTGAGCAGTCCGAGCGTGAGCTCGGCGGTGTCGCTCCAAGCCGAGAGCTGGTCGGCTTGATCACGAATTCGAACCTTCCAGTATAGGCGCTGATAGGATCCGAGGGGCGTGCCCGCGTAAACCAGGGACGGCGTCGCGCTCGGGACCAACCCCGAGGAAAAAAGATCGCCCCGGTCTGCGGCTAGGGTCTGCGGGGAAGATGCGACCAAGACCTCGTATGCCGTCTGGCGAAGCCCACGCGCAACGGGAGCGGACGTCTGCAATTCCCAGCGCAGTCGCGGCTTCGATGCTTGAACGCCGAGCGGCGTATCACGCCCCTCGGCCCGCAAGCGGACCGGCACGATCGAGCTCGCGCCAATCCCGGCACCGCCCACGCCGCCAATGCCCGCGCCGCCGCCGAAAGTAACGGGCGCCCCCGAGTCACCGCCGATGCCGCCCGCGCTCAAGCCCCCGGTTGGTGCCGTCGAGACCGCACCCGCAACGTTGGCCACCACCGCAGGCCTCGGGTCGGAGCAGCCCGCGCAGAGCCAGACGAGTCCCGTTAGCGCGGCGAGGCGAAGCGACGGTGGCCTGTAGCCGACTTGAATGCTCATTCGTATTCGGTTCGACAAGGTCCTAGTGCTCGCCACCCTGGTTAATGGCGGCTGGCGTCCGAAAATGATGAAAAATCTGACCCCATCGCGTCGGAGGCGCGCACGCTTGGTGCAAGCGGCGTCTCTCGTCGGTGCCGCTGCGCTGTTTGCGCCGAGTGTATGCCTCTAAGGCACGATAGAGAGGAGTGACCAGCTTTGGTTGTCTGCGCCGTTGCAGACATATTGCTGGATCGGGGCCCCGTTGTCGGACGACTTGCCGCCCACGTCTGCGCACTTGCTAGATAGGGCATTGATCAGAATGAACCGCCCGTCGTGCTGCGGAACCGCCAACCACTTCTGACTTTTGGTGTCAGAACATTCGAGCCTCACCAGCCGGGCGCGGTTTTCGATCGCGTCTCCCTCGACGGCCACACACTCATGCGAACCTGAGACCGCGATCCGGTAGTAGCTGTCGCCAGCGTCGCCGAAATCAAAAGCTTGATCACGGTCGCCCTTGGCGCAGGTAAGTTGCTGCAAGGACACGTTGGCTGCGGCGGTGAGAGCTCCGCTGGCGGCCATGCATTTCGAGCTATGGGCGGCGAGGAGCTGGTAGGTGCCACCCAGCACTCCCGGCTCCTCGCTGGGACCACCTGAGTTGGCGCCGGCTTGAGTTTCACCTCCCTGACCGCTGCTCGCGACCGGGTCGACGGCGGCCCCGCCTCCATCCGTGCTCGTACCGACAGCGCAGCCCGGTGCGGTCGACAACTCACAAGGATCCTGGGGCAGCCCATAGTCGGGAAAGCTGCAGCCGCAACACAACGGGCACGTCAGGAGCCACCACTGCAGCGCAACACGTGCCTTAGCCATGGGGCGTAGCTTGGTCAATCGCTCCAAGGCTACCGCAAAAGCCCCCAGCCGGACGGCGCCAGATCTGACGCACAGACGCACAGCAAGTACGCAGGGGTAGGTCCGGGTATGCGAGCGTCAATTTGGCGGTGAGCGAGGGACTACGCTGCAAGAGCAGCGCGCCGTCACCGCTCTCGAGTCAGTCTTGACTGGGAGCGCTCTTCACCGCGGCCGTGCTGACACGGCGCCGCCGCTACATGCAGCCGAGCCGCATCGCCCCGATGGCGTAGTCGTCGATCCACAGGTTGCCCGCTCCGCCGGCAGCATATCGCTCGTAGCCAACGCGCTGCTCCACTAAAGCCTCGATCGGCTTCGCCTTCAAAGAGGCAACGGGCATCATCGCACCGTCAACGTAAAGCACGACATCACCGCTGCCGCCGGTGGCAGAGATTTGCCATTCAAAGCAAGTCCAAGCGCCGCGAGGGATCGCGGTGGGCGAGTTCGCTCCTGCCTCGCCGTTGCCGACGGGATCGATGTTGATGGCCATCTTGCCGCCCTGGGTGTTCAGTGGGCGAGCCCCGTGGTTCTGCAGGTCCATGCCCGTGGAGCCCTCGATGTACACGGTGTGACCGTTGTCGCTGGCGGGAGTTTCGACGAACATCCACACCCGGCCCCAGTAGCCCACTGGCGCGGGGAATCCAGCTTTCTCGACGATCATGGCGTAGCCGCTCTTGGCGGGAAAGCCGATTTGAACGGCATTCTTTCCCGAGTGCGCCATGGTCGGCCCCGGCATGGTCGTGAACGAGTTGACGACACTCACAGTGGCGCCCAGCGTATTGTCGACCGTCCATGCAGCACCGAGCGCGCTGCCCGCTTCGAAGTCATCGCAGAACGCTGCACTCGTTGGACAGCCAGCCGGGCCGGTGCCACCGGCTCCGGCGGAGGCTCCACCCGCACCGGCCGTCGTGCTGCCGCCCGCGCTAACCGAAGCACCAGCAGCTCCGCCGCCAGCCGAGGAACCGGCAGTGTTGCTCGTCGCCGTCCCGCCCGCGGCCACTCCTCCAGCACTCGTCGCTCCGCTTGTCGCTGGCGACCCCGCAACGCCGCTCGGCGAGCCGGACGTTCCGGCCGCGCCGCCCTCGGCTACCTCGATCGGCGGAAACGGATTGCCACAGGCCACGAGCGCCAGGCAGCAGGTCAACCCAAGGCAGCGCCTTGCGTTCTGCGCTCGATGTTGAAACCCATTCATGCTCGCAGCATGGCTCTAGGTGAGGCCCGTCAGCGGGGCAGTGCCGGCCGCGCCGAACGTGGTCACGGGCACGTCGAGCATGTTGAGCAGCGCGATGAAGAGATCTGCTTGCGACGCGTCATTGTAGATGGCGTGGCGACCGGTATTGAGCTTTCCACCCGCGCTGCCGGCGAGCACGATGGGCTTGCCCGTGGGCCCGGTGAAATTCGTGTACTTCGTTGCGCCTTGATTGTGGGCGTTTCCGTCAGAAAGCTCGTTGGATAAGAAGACCAGGCTGTTGTCGAGCATGGTGCCGTTGCCCTCGGCCACGGCGTCCATCTTTTGCAAGAAGTACGCGAAATTGGTCATCTCCCACAGATCGATCTTGGCTAGCTGCGCGCCCTTGTTGGCGTCGCCGTTGTGGTGCGAAATTCCGTGATGGTCCACGTTGAGGTTGATCCACGGGAAGCTCGAGTACGACGAATGCCCACCGTTAGCTTGCTGAAAGTTGATGACGCGCGTTGCATCACACTGAAACGCCAGCACCATCAAATCAATCAACGCCTTCGTATGCGTCGGCACGTCCGCAATCTTGTCCGCGGGCCTCGCGCTGGTGCCCGCGTCACACGAGGGCGTCATGCCTGACTGATTGCTCGTCACCTCGGCGGCACGCACGCTGGTGAGGTACTCGTCCAGCTTGGCTCGGTCAGTGGTGCCCAGGCGCTGCATCAGTGCATTCGCCTCTGAGGTCACTTCGTCCAGCACGCTCTTGTGCAGCGCTCGGCGCTTGGCCAACGCCGCCTGCGCGGCAACGTCGGTTGACGCGGCGGTGTGGCCAGCGAACAGCTGATCAAAGACCTGTCCGGGGCTAATCACAGGCGGCAGCGGTTGGGTCGCGCTGGCCCAGGCGGTGGTGCCGTTGTAAACGGCAGGGTACTGAACGTCGGAGAACGTCGTGTCAACCACGCTGAGCTGCATCGACGGAATGCGCGTGGCAGTGCCAAGGGCCTGCGCGTAGACCTGATCAACCGAGATCCCGACGTTGATGGCGGGCTTTTGTCCCTGGCGGCAGGTGGTCATTCCCGGCGGGCCGCAGCCGTGTGAGCCCTGCGAGTTGACCGCAGGGGTATTCTGGAGCCCGGCGAAGACCAGTACTTTACTCTTGAACGGTGCCAGCGGTGCCAAGGTCGGGCTCAGCTCGTAGTCGACCCCGGTCGTGGTCGGGAACCAGCTCGGCCCCCAGACACCGCAAGGCAAGAACCACGAAACCCAGCGCAACGGCTGCGCGCCGACGGCACGGGCCTCCGCAGGGCTCAGCAGCGATTCTAAAGTCGGGAGCGCGATGCAGGCTGCCGCGGCACGTAGGATTGTCCGGCGCTGCATTTGGGGTCGGTTCGGGTTGCGCCGAGCAGCGGCCAGGGCTTGCGCATCGAAGCCGACGTTTGCGTCACGAATACGCGAGATGCTCATAGCATTCCTCCTGGAGCCGGCGTTGGGTCTCCGTGACGCATGCGAAAAGTGTCACTGGCAATGACGTTCAGCAGGATGTCACGCACTCCGAGCGGGCTGCCGGAGGACGGCTTGGCAATGTCCTCCAGGTATGGTTGATCTTCCGGGCGTAGCGAACGGCCGAGCGCGTAGCTCAGCACGTTCTGGGCAATGCAGGGCGCGAACCTAGGGTCCGCCGCAACGACTGCCGCAAGCGCGAGCGCGCCGTTGAAGGCTGGCCCCACGCCGCCACTCGGCTGCGCGATCGCGCCGATGAAGCTACCGCTTGCGTCGATCGTCTGTCCGGCGTCCTGGGTTCGGTAAGCCCCCACCGCGTCGTAGTTCTCCATGGCTGCGCCGATATTGTCCATGCTGTCGTGGCAAGCCGCGCACGCTTTGATGGCGCGGTGTTGGGCGAGGATCCCCCGCTGCGTCGTAGCGGTGATCTCGCCTTCGGGAAACGCCGGGATGTCGGGCGGCGGCGCAGGTGGTGGCGCACACAATAGTTGGCTGAGGACGAAGGCACCGCGGCGGACCAGCGATGTGCGGGTCGGATATGAAGTGACCGAGAGTACGCCAGCCATCGTGAGCAGCCCGCCGCGCTCGCTGGTGTTCAGCGTTGTGCGAACTAGGCCGCTGCCCGCCGGCGCCGGAATGCCATAGAGCCCCGCCAGACCGGCGTCGATGTACGAATACTTCGCGGTCAACAGGTCGCTGACTGGGCCGTTCTTCTGCAGCAACTCGCCAAAGAAGGTCGTGACCTCAGCGGCCATCGACGCGGCCAGTGAAGCGTTGAACTTCGGAAAAAGATCAGGATCGAAGCTCTCGGTCGCGATGCCGCTCGTGCCCAGCCATTGCGCCGGGAACGTCGTTCCGAAGGCGTTTTTCGGGCTCGCCAGCATCCGCTCGAGCTGAGCGCGCAGCTCCGCGGGCTGCGCAAGCTTGCCTGCCTCAGCCGCATCGAACAACTCCTGATCTGGCATGCTGCGATACACGGCGTAGGAGAGTCGAGAAGCCACTTCGTACGGAGCGAGCAGATGGGGCGTCGTTCCGGCCGGATCCGGATCGAGCTCGGGGCGGAACAAGAAGTGGGGAGAAACGAGCATCGCCTCAAGCACCGTTTGAAACTGCTCGTCCGCGGACGCTCCGACCTGCGCTGCCGCGGTCATCAGGCTTTGATAGACCGCCACTTCATCGGCCGTGAGGGGGCGACGGAAAGCGCGCTTGCCTACGGTCGCGATGACCTTGCTGGCACAAGCAGGGCCGGATTGCAGATCACAACTGACGAGCTGGCCACGCTGTGCCGCGTTGTTCATGACCTCCGCAGCAAGGGCTTCAGCAGCCTGCTCGTAACGCGCGAACTGGACCGGCGAGAGCGTTTGCAGATCGGCGTCGTTGTCGAAGCCTAGCTGTGGAGCGTCATTGAGAAAGGTCGACTGACCCAGTGTCTGGGTCGTGCCCAGCAAGTCGTGTACGGTGTTGTCGTACTCGACCCGGTTCAGCCGTCTGATGGTCACGCGACCGGGGTCGCGCGGTCCCGACTCAGTCGGGTTCGTCGCCTCGCTCGACCCCGGCGTTGAAGCGCCACCCGGACTGACCGCACCGAGGTCACCCGAAGAAGCCGCTCGACCGTCGGTCGTCCCTAGATAGCCGTTGCACGCAGTAGCCCCCATCACGAGCGCGGCACCTAGAGCCCACGAACGCGTCACATACGACTTTCGCTCCAGCATGGGATCCCTTTCACTGCGACGACCGGACATTGAATGGCAGCGCGCGCGTGAGACCAAGTCACGCGCGGTCATGGGGGCGTTTGATAGCCGCGCCAGAGCCAGATCAAGCCCTCCGGCATGACTTGATTGCGTGCGTTGTTGTCACAATGGCCGGCGCCCTTTGCGTAGATGAAGCGGTAGTGATTGCCCTTGGCCTTGAGCGCGGCGGCCATGTTCTTGTTGCCGATCACCCAATTTCTTTGACCCGATTCGGGCGTGGTCGAACCGTTGTCATTCTCTCCGACCTCGAGGAAGATCCGGAGATCGGGTCGCAAGGGTGCGGCAGTGATGAGCTGCGGGTATTCCCAGGCTCCCGCGGGGTGTTCCGCGGTCTTTTGCAGCGCGACGAACGTGCCTGAAAAGGTGAAGATTCGATTGAAGTCTCCGAACCAACCCAGACCCATCACCGCTGGACCGCCTGAGCTGCAGCCATAGCCGCCGCGACCGTTGGGATCGCTAGTGAGCTTGAAGTTCGGGAACTTGGCCTTGAGCGGGCCATTCGCGAGGACGGCCGGAATGACCTCTTTGGTGACGAAGCGCCAGTAACGGTCGGAAACGGTGTCGTATTCGAGGCTCCGTTCACTGTCGGGGTGAACGTCGGGACCGTTTTGAATGCCGATGATCACGAGCGGCGGCACGTGGTGATCGGGATTGGGATCGTCGGCTAGGTTTTGGACGACGGTCTGCAGCCCACCGTAAAATCCGTCGGAAGAGACCATGAAGGGCGACTCGCTGCCGTCCTTGTATTGCGCAGGAACCCACACCTTGATTTGACGCGAGAACGTGAGTGGCGGGTTGAAGTCCGAGCCGGTGAAGATGGTGCTCATCGCGGAGGTCAGCGTAAAACTTGCGCTGAAGCCCGCGGGCGCTCCCTCCTTCAATTTCAAGTCGGGCGAAGCCATGTAGTTTGGTCCGACATCGATCTGGCCGTCACCGGCGCTTCCTGGGTCGCTCGCGCTGGAAGTCCCGCCTTTTCCGGTCGCTCCGCCCGTCCCGACCGTTCCGCCCGCATTACTGCCGCTCGTGCTCGCGACTCCGCCAGTCAGCGGTGAGCCTCCGCTCGACGCGCCGCTGGTATTCGCCTGACCCTGACCGCCCGCGCCTCCGAGCGTGTTCGAGCCCGCCACAGCAGGGCTGCCCGCACTCGCCGAAGTCCCTGCGCTCGGACCCTGGCCGCCGCCGGGCGTTTGCTCTTGCAGTTCGCCGGTCGGCGAATCGGGTGACGAACAGCCCGCCGCGGCCAGCAAGGCCACCAGCTTCCAATGCCTCGAGAAAGATCCTGCCACTGGCTCGCGCTCCTTCTGCTCGTCGAGATGGTTCCAACCTTGGAGATGGCGGCTGCGCAGCGAACCTTTCCGACGCAATTCGACCGATAGTGCGAAAAATGAGCAGCGCCTGCCTTGTGATCACGGCTAAGTTTTGAGGTTGGACACCCGCACCCAGTGCGCCCTCGAATGAAGCCCGCGCCTCCGTCTTCGGGTCCAGGCCCTACGGCCCCGCGTCATCCAGCCCTTTCGGATCGAGAGCCCGGGCTAGACCCTCGCGCGCGCACCGAGGCTGCTCTGCCCAGAAGCGAGCCTTACTACCGTCGGATGGTGGAAGCGGCCGAAGAGGGGATGTGGATGCTCGACGCCCAAGCGAGGACGTCGTTCGTGAATCCAAGGATGGCCCTAATGCTGGGCTACACCGTCGAGGAGATGCAAGGGCGCGCGCTCTACGACTTCATCGATGACGGTGGTCGCGCTAGTGCTAAATCGCACCTGGCGCGTCGCCAGCAAGGGATATCGGAGAAGCACGAGCTCAAGTTCCAGCGCAGAGACGGCTCCGAGTTGTGGGCATGCTTGGTCACCAACTCCCTTCACGACACCGACGGTTCGTATCTTGGAGCGCTTGCGATGGTCGTCGACATTACCGAGCGCAGACGCGAGGTGGCCGCGTTGCGTGCTACCGAGGCAAGGTTCCACAGCCTGTTCGAGCACTCGCCCCATTGCCTTTGGGAGGAGGATCTCTCCGGGGTGAAGCGATGGTTCGACGAGCTGCGGGCATCGGGTGTGAAGGATTTCCAAGCCCATTTCGCGCAGCACCCCGATGACGTGACGGTCTGCCTATCGAAGGTCAAAGTGCTCGACGTCAATCAAGCGGCACTTCAGCACTACCAGGCCGCCACGAAGACGGAGTTGATCGAAGGACTGGAGCGTATCCTCGCCCCCGAATCGTTCGCAGTACTGACCGATGAGCTAGTCGCGTTGGCCAACGGCCACACCCTCTTCGAGAGCGAGGCCGTCGACCAAAGCTTCGGCGGTCAGAAGAATCACGTTCTGCTCAAAGTCCTCGTGGCGCCGGGCGCGGAAGCCACCCTCTCGAGGGTCTACGTCTCGCTCGTCGACATCACGGCACGCAAGCAGCTCGAGGAGCAGCTTCGCCAGTCCCAAAAGATGGACGCGATCGGTCAACTCGCCGGTGGCATCGCGCATGATTTCAACAACCTCCTCACGGCGATCCAAGGCGACATCGCCTCGCTTCGAGTCCCCGACGTATCCCGCAGCCAGTCGGCTGAGGCGCTCGAACACCTCGCCTTGGCCACAGAACGCGCGGCAGGGCTGACGCGGCAGTTGCTGGCTTTCAGTCGCCGTCAGGTATTGCAGCCTCGGCAATTGGACATCAATGAACGCGTGGTCGTCCGTCGCGATAGCCGTCACGTCCGTCACCCAGGCGCGGTTTGGCTCTGCTTCGGTGAAGTTGCGGGCCAGCAGGTTGGGCGCGATGGGCCCGCTGTGCTTCGAGTCAGTGGTCCGCTTGAAACGGCGTTTTCGGCGACCTTCGAGCCCATTTTCGCGCATCAGCCGCTCGACGCGCTTTCGTCCAACGCGGACGCCTCGCGCCTTCAACTCCTCGTGCACGCGCGGGCTGCCATAAACCTTCCGGCTTCGTTGGTGCACCGCTGCGACGGTGACCGCAAGCTGCGCGTCGGCCTTCACGCGAGCCGGCTTTGGTCGCTTCTTCCAAGCGTAGAAGCCGCTGCGGGTGACGCCCAGCACGCGGCACATCGTGTCCACGGGGAAGGCCACCTCCTGGGCGATGAAAGCGAACTTCACTCGCTCTCCTTCGCGAAGAAGGTGGCCGCAGCTTTTAAAATGTCACGCTCCTGGGCGAGCCGCTTATTCTCACGGCGCAGGCGGGTAAGCTCGTCGCGCTCGGCCGTCGTGAGCGCGTCAGGCGGGCCCTTACCGGCGTCGACATCGGCTCGCTTGACCCACTCACGAAGCGAATTCTCCGTGAGGTCGAGGTCTTTGGAGACCTGCGTGATGGTGCGATCGCCCACACGTGCAGAGCATTCCGTTCGAGAACCTGGATATCCTGCTCAATCGCGGGATTTCGATCGAGCCTGCGGCGGTCGAAGCCAAGCTCTTGCATAGCCGGCGGGGCGGCTACTGTTTCGAGCACAACACGCTGCTCAGCCACGTGCTGGAGGGGCTCGGCTTTTCGGTTACGGTGCTCAGCGCGCGGGGGCGGTATCAGGCGCCTCCAGGCGTGCAGCGGCCTCGCACTCACGTGCTCCTCCGGGTCGAGCTGGAGGGCGAGTCTTATCTGGTCGACGGCGGCTTCGGCGGCTTGTCCCCGACCTCCGCGCTGCGCATGGTGCTGAACGCCGAGCAGGAAACGCCGCACGAGCGCCGGCGCATCGTCTCGGAGGGCGCTTGGGACGGCTTTTCGTCACGCTCGCCCGATGCGCTGCTCATCCACCAAGCGTACTTGACCGACGGTTGGCGTGATCTGTTCGAGTTCACGCTCGAGCCCATGCCAGTGCCAGACCGCGAGATGGGCAACTGGTACACCAGCACGTCTCCGCGTTCGCGGTTTCGTGAAGCGTTGATGGTCGCGCGCGCCACCGACAAGGGGCGCGTCACGCTACAAGACTTGGAGCTGACCCAGCGCGCCAACGACGGCACGGCCACCACGCGAGTGCTGACCAGCCGTCGCGAGCTGCTGGACGCACTGGCGGAGCACTTTCAGCTGCGCTTTCCGAGCGACACGCGCTTCGAGAGCCCAGGGCTGACAAACTTGGCGTGAGTTTGCGACGAGATCACGGCAACACGCTGATGCGCGGGGCGTAGTTGAGGCCGTGGGCTTCGGCGACGGGCGCGCAGGTGATGTGGCCAGCGTAGGTGTTGATGCCGAGAGCGAGGGCCGGGTCTTGTTTGGCGGCGGCCTCGAGGCCGAGGTTCGCGATTTTGACGGCGTAGTCGGCGGTGACGTTGGTGAGCGCCCAGGTGCTGGTTTGGGCGACAGCGCCGGGCATGTTGGGCACGCAGTAGTGGACGACGCCGTGCACCTCGTAGGTCGGGTTGTCGTGGGTGGTGGGGCGGCAGGTTTCGATGCAGCCGCCTTGATCGACCGCGACGTCGACGATCACGCTGCCGGGCTCCATGGTGCGGATCAGGTCTTCGGTGACCAAGATGGGCGCGACGGCGCCGGGGACCAGGACCGCGCCCACTACCAAGTCAGCGCGTCGAACGGCTTCGGCGATGTTGTGGGCGTTGGAGTACAGGGTCTCGATCGAGCTGCCGAAGACGTCTTCCATGTATTCCATGGTCTTGGCGCGTACGTCGAACAGCGTGACGTGGGCGCCCATGCCAATCGCGATGGTGGCGGCGTTGCGACCGACCACGCCGCCGCCCAAAATCACGACCCGACCGCGGCGCGTACCGGGCACGCCGCCGAGCAGCACGCCTTTGCCGCCGCGCTCTTTCACCAAGCAGCCCGCGCCCACTTGCGTGGCCATGCGCCCGGCGACTTCGCTCATGGGACGCAGTAACGGTAGCCGGCCGTCTGGGGTTTGAATCGTTTCGTAGGCGACGCCTTTGACGCGCTTTTTGAGCAGCTCGTGCGTGAGGGCGGGCTCGGCTGCGAGGTGCAGGTACGTGTAGAGGATCAAGTCTTCGCGCAGGAATTGGAACTCGGCCGCTTGCGGTTCCTTCACCTTGACGACGAGCTGCGCTGACCAAGCGTCGGCAGCCAGCGGTACGATGCGCGCGCCCGCGTCCACGTAGGCGTCGTCGTTGATGCCGCTGCCAACGCCCGCGCCGGTTTCGACCACCACGTCGTGCCCGTTGCGGGTCAGCTCGCGCACGCCGGCGGGAGTCATGGCCACGCGGTATTCGCGAGTCTTCGTCTCTTTGGGTACGCCGACCTTCATACTGACAAGGGTCGCCGATCCGGCAGCGGATGCAAGGTTTCGGCTAGCGGCTTGAAAAACGCCTGGCGCAGGCTAAAAGCACGCCATGTCCGGGCAGCAGAACCTCCAAGAACGCATCTGGGTCGGCGACCGCATCCTCGAGGTGCCGGCGCTGGCGCCGGGGGAGCGCTTGGTTCCGGTGCAAGAGCTGTCGGAGCTGCTCGTGATTTCTCAGGCGGCGCAGCAGGCTGCTGCCGAAGCCGTGCAACGCGCCGAGCAAGCGTTCGTACAGCTGGGCAGCGCGAGCGACGCCAGCATCAGCGCGTTCTTCAACCACTTCGCGGATCTGCTGGAGGACCCCAAGGTCATCGGCGAGATCGAGCGGGCCAACACCGCCGACGTCGAATCGGCCAAGGCGCGCGGTCGCGCTACCGGTCGGCTGGTGCTCAGCAAGTCGATGTTGGCCGCAATGATTCAAGGCCTGCGCGGCTGGGCCGCCATGCCCACGCGCGTGGGTGAGCTGCTGGAGCGACGCCAGGGCGAGGGCTTCGTGATCGAGCGGCGGCGCGCTCCGCTGGGCGTGGTGGCGTTCGTGTTCGAGGGGCGCCCCAACGTGTTCGCCGACGCGGCAGGCGTGCTGCGCAACCGCAACGCGGCCGTGTTCCGCATCGGTGGAGACGCCTTCGCGACGGCCGTCGCCATCGAAGAGCTGGCGCTGCGGCCTGCGCTGGTGCGCGCCGGCTTGCCGGAAGGCGCGCTGGGCCTCGTGCGCAGTAAAGAGCACGGCGCGGCGCATGCCCTGTTCTGTCAGCGCGGGATTCGCTTGGCGGTCGCGCGTGGCTCGGGACGCACGGTGGCGCTGCTCGGCGCGATCGCGCGGCAACACGGCATTCCTGTATCGCTCCACGGCACCGGCGGCGCGTGGATGTACGTAGAGCCGTCGGCGTCGCCCGAGGCCGTCAAAAACGCCATCGTCAATAGCCTCGACCGCAAGGTGTGCAACACGCTCAACGTGCTGGTGCTCGACAAAGCGGCCGTGGCGTCGCTGGGCCCCGTCGTCGAAGATGCGTTTCGCACCGTTAAAGCCCGCGTCGCCGTCACTCGTGGCTCCGAGGGAGTCGTGACGGCCGCTCAGCAGATTGACCAAGCCGCGCTTGGCCGCGAGTGGGAGTGGGACGGTACGCCCGAGGTTTCGTTCGTGATTGCCGACGACTTTGCCCAAGCAACGTCGTTCATCAACCAGTACAGCCCGCGCTTCGTTGCCTCCATCTTGTCGAAGCGTGCAGGCGCTTTCGAGCAGTTCTGTGCGGCTGTCGAGGCGCCTTACGTGAGCAATGCGTTCACCCGCTGGGTCGACGGTCAGTGGTCGTGGCAGCGGCCGGAGCTGGGCCTGACCAACTGGGAAACGGGGCGCCTACTCGGTCGCAGTGGCTTCTTGAGCGGCGACGACATCACGTCGGTGCGTGACTTTTTCATCGACGAAACCGGTCGCGCCGAGCAACGCCGTTAGCCCGCATAGTCCGGTTGGCCTACAGCGTGGGCCGAGGGATTTGGTTACGCTGCGCGTACGATGAAAGCAGCGTCGGCGATTGTGCGAAGGCGGTTGTGGTGCGTCCTCGGCGCCAGCGGGGCGACCTTGGTGTTGGGCGTGGCCTGCGGTTCCGACGACGGGGCCAAGACGGTGCGGCGCGTTTCCGACACTGCAGGCGCGGGTGGTGATGCCCGCGGCGGCGAGTCGATGAACGTCGCCGGCGACGGGGCGATCACCGTAGCGGGAGGCGGCGCTGGGAACGACGCCGTGGGCGGCCAGAGCGCGCTTGGTGGAGCCGGCGCAGCCGGCACCGCCGGCGCAGCCGACGCGGCCGGGGCCGCCGGCGCCTCGGGAGAAGCGGGCTTGGCCGGAGCCGCAGGCATGGCGGGCGCGGGCGGCGCTAGTTGCGAGGCCGTCGACCCGACAGCGCTGCGCGGAACCTGGACGACGACCTGCAACGGCTACACGTGCAAGATGAACGTCGCCGAGTCCGGTGACCTGGCGACCGGTTGCACCAACGGCCAGTACTCGACCGGTACGCTGGATGGTGAGGGCGGCATCACGACGCTGGGCGAGGGCGGCCCCTACGCGGCCTTCAGCACCGCGGGTACGCTCACGGCGCTCGACTGCGACTCACTCGCATACGAGTACCAGGGGCGCACCCCGCCGCTCACCGGGTCCGAGCAGCCCTACAGCTGCACGCTGACGCGTCAGGCGCTGTGCAAGCCCACGCTGCTCGAAACCCTTGCCGGGACCTGGCAAACGACCTGCGGCAACTCGACCTGTACCACCACGTTCGAGCTCGACGGCAGCATGAGCAGCACCTGCTCCAACGGCCAACACAGCACGGGTTCCATCGACGAAACCGGGGCATTTGCCGACGCGGGCGGCGGCGGCAACTTCGCCGAGTACAGCACCGTGGGTGTCATTGCGCCCACCGGCTGTGACACGTTCTTGATGCCGTACACGTACCAGTCGCCCCCCAACCAGGGCACCAAGCATTCGGCGCAGTGCTCGTACACTCGAAAAGTGGAGTAGCTAGCCCGGCTGAGTGCACGCTGCGGAATCGTTTGGTGAGTCGCTGACGCTGGCCATTGCGCGGCAAGCGACTCGTCAATTTTTTCGAAGCAGAGTATGGTCGGCGCATGAAGAGCGTGGCCGCGTTCGCTGTGCTGGGTCTTTTGCTGCAATCTTGCTGTAGCTGTCCGCAGTCAGCGGAGTCGCCCAACGGTGCCGAAGCCGCGCCGACCGCGGATGCCGAAGCGCCTGCCGCGCCGACGGCCAACTCCGAGCCCGCGCCTACACCCGCGCCCGCCGCTGAGCCCGCCGCTGTCGCGCCACCCAAAGAAGAGCCGAAGCCCGCCAAACCCGCAGTGGCCGAGCCCGTGTTCACCGACGGCATGTCAGTCGCGGACGCCATCAAAGCCGTCCCGCAAGGCGCCGAGCGCTCCAACATCGATCAAGAGACGCTCGCCATCCCAATCCAAAACCCCGACGTCTACGAGCCGTGCAAACCCGGCCCCGTGCGCATCAAGCTGAAGATCGCCGTCTGGGACGGTAAAGCCGTCGGCCTCGACGTCACCGCCACTCCCAAAAACGACAAAGTCGCCGCCTGCGTCCGCGAGCAAATCCTCAAGCTTTCGTGGAAAGCCCGCGTGAAGTCGCTCAACATCGTCGAGTATTCGTTCTAGCGAGTGGGGGTAGGCCTGTCCCGGCGCCCAGCTGGGCGCCGTCGCCCCAAACGCAACCGGGCCTCCCTCGTCCCCTTCGCCCGCATCCGTCGTCCCGCACGCCTGCTGCTGCCTCTCTCCGCTCGAGCCTGCAAAGCGGAGCGCTCTGCTACAGCGTGAGCTCGCGCAAAGCGCGAGCCAGAACCAGGTCACCCGACTTTGGCACCAGCAGATCGCGATCCGCGATTGAGGGGAGGCCAGTCACAAACTCGGCGAGGCCGAGCGCCGATCGCGCTTCAATCGCGATCGACGCGAGGTCCCCTCGGGCGAAGTGCGGAGGGGAGAATCCCCGAGGAGAACCAGGTCCCCGCGCGATAACCTCAACCCACGCGAGTGAAGACCGGGTCAGCTTGGTCGATCCAAGGGATCGAACGGGTGGCTGCTGTTCGAGTGCTGGACTTGCTCGGACGTCTTGCCGAAGCGCCGCTCTTTGCCGTTGTACGTGTTGCAAGCGTCGAGCAGCGTGGCAGCCGTGAAGTCCGGCCACATGATGGGCAAGAAGACGAGCTCGGCGTAGGCGGACTCGAAGAGCAGGAAGTCGCTGACGCGGGTCTCGCCACCGGTGCGGATCAAGAGGTCGACGTCGGGCAGGCTGTGCGTCGTCATTTGGCGGTGGAAGAAGGTCTCGTCGATTTCTTCCGGCAGTACCAGGCCGGCGCGAGCTCGCACGGCGAGAGAGCGCGCGGCTTCGACGATGTCTTGGCGGCCGCCGTACGAGAGCGCGAGCGTGAGCGTCATGCGCTCGCCGTCGCGCGTGTACTCGATCAAATCTTCGACGGCGTGGCGCGTCGCGGTCGGCAGGTCTTCCAGGTTACCAATCACGTTCACGCGAATGCCGTTCTGGCGGAGATCGGCGCGCTCTTGCTTGGCGAACTCGATGAGCAGGCGCATCAACGCTTCGACCTCGGGTCGGGGGCGCTGCCAGTTCGCGACGCTGAAAGCGTAGAGCGTGAGGTACTTGATGCCGAGGCGCGTCGACGTCTCGACGGCTTCGCGCACGGCGCGTGCGCCCTCCGCGTGACCTTCGGCGCGGTCCAGGCCTCGCGCCTGCGCCCAGCGGCCGTTCCCGTCCATGATGATCGCGACGTGGCGGGGGATCTTGGAGCTGCCGTTCTTACCGTTGCCGTTGTGTGCCAAGTGCTGGAGCCTCAGTTTTGAAGGATACGGGCCGGGGCCTCAGAGCCCGCCCTGTCGGACGGCCTTGGGGCCAAAGTGTGCCTCACAAGCTCCCACATCCTGAGCCGCCCGTTGATGGAGGTTCGGTGGAGAATCGCGGAGTTGCGAGAGGCAACGCGCCCGGCCTTCGCTGCGCCGAGGCGACGCAAGCGTATGATATGTATGATCTTATTCGGCTGGCGCTTCGGCTAACGTGGCTCTGAGCCGAGCGGCCGGCAGTTTGAGCCGGAACGTGACGTCGGGGGGGCCGGGGCTTTCGAGGTCGGCTTGGCCACCGTGCGCCTCCGCCACCGCTTGCACGATGGCCAGGCCCAGGCCGGTGCCACCCTGCTCGCGGCGGGTGGTGACGAAGCGGCGAAACAGCCGGTCTCGCACATGAGGCTCGACCACGCCCGCGCTCTGCACCGTCAGCACGACGTCCTCACCGCGGCGCACGACCTCGACGAAGACGGGTGACGCGGCTTGCGAGTGTAGGAGCGCGTTATCGATCAAGTTCGCCAGCGCGCGAGTGAGCCACAGCTCGTCGCCACTGACGCGCACGTCGCCTTCGGAGACGACGCCGACACGCGGGCGATCGTCGCCGAGCGTTTCGAGTGTGCGACGCGCGAGGCGCGCCAGATCGACGGGCTCGAAGCTCTCGGCGCCGCGCGCCTCGATGTGCGCGAGGCCGAGCAGCTCGCTGAGCAGCCGCTCGATGCGCTCGCTGGCTTCGCGGATGCGCTGCACGAAGTGGCGCGCTTGCTCGGGCTCTTCGAGGGCGCTCTCTTCCAAGACCTCGGCGCTGGCGCGGATGGCCGCGACGGGGTTTTTTAGCTCGTGCGAGAGATCGGCGGCGAAGGTTTCGACGAACGGGCGGCCCGAAAGCTCGCGGCGCATGGAGTCGAGAGCGCGCGACAAACGCGTGACCTCGCGCCCGAACTCGGGTGGTGGCGGTGCGGTGCGCTCGCCGCGGCTGACGCGCTCGCCGAAGGCGCTGAGCTTTTCGATGGGCTCGGCGATGGCGCGTCCGATGATGGCGGCGGCAGCCGCGGCAGCGGCCCCGAGCACCAGGCTGATGACGAGCACGGTTGGCGCCATGTCGGCGAGCAACGCCTTCATCACCACCGTGGGTTTGACGACCCGCACGGCGCCGACCTTTTGACCGCGCACCAGCACCGAATGATCGACGTGGACCACGCCTTCGTTGTCGCTTGGCTCGAGGCGCTTGGGAAAGATGACGCGCCCGTTCTCGTCCACCAGCGACAGGCGCAGATCGGCGCCGCGCTCGCGCTCGTTTTCGAAGCGCCGCGCTACGTCGGTCAGCTTGCCGCCCGTTCGATCGAGCTCGCCGGCTACCATACCGGCAATGGACGCGGCTTCGTCACCCGCCGCTTGCGAGGCAATTTTGACGGCGCGTGCCTCGATGCGATCCACGACCATCAAGCCCAGGCCGAACGCGAAGGCACCGACGATCAGCGCCAGCGCCAAGAACACCTGCATGCGGATCGACATGCCGCGCGTGCGGGTGCGCAGCAGGCGCGACACCACGAACGCCACGAACAAGATCAGGCCAATGCTGGCCGCCGCGACGATCACGAGCCGCAGTAAGGAGCTGCCGTCGCTCAAGCTGGCACCTGCTGTGGCGTGGTGCTCATGCTGGCTCGACGCTTTGTGGGTCGTCGCTCAAGCGGTAGCCCACGCCGCGCACGGTTTCGATCCAGGCGGGCTCGGCGCCGGCTTCGCCGATCTTCTTGCGTAGGGCTTTGACGTGCGAATCGATGGTGCGATCGGTGATACGAAAGCCGTCGCCCCACACCCGATCGATCAGCTCGGCGCGGGTGAAGACGCGGCCGGGGCTGCCGAGCAGCGTGGCGAGCAGGTCGAACTCGACGCGGGTCAGATCGAGCGCGCGCCCCGCGGCTTCGGCCTTGCGGGTGCGGGCGTCCGCGCTGAGCGGCGGAGCTTGCTTGGACTGGGCGCGGGTCGACGCCTCAGTGGCAGCGCTGCGGCGCAGCACGGCGCGCACGCGCGCGACGATTTCACGCGGCGAGAACGGCTTGGTCACGTAATCGTCCGCGCCTGACTCGAGCGCCGCTACGCGGTCGGCCTCGGCGTCACGGCTCGAGAGCACGATGATGGGCATGGGCCGCGCCGCCGAGGACGCGCGCCAGCCACGGATCAGATCGAATCCGCTACCATCGGGCAGCATCAGGTCCAAGACGACTAGGTCGACGCCGCCGCCCGCAAAATCCCATGCCTCCGCCGCATTTTTCGCGGAGATCACGGTAAAGCCGTCGCGGCCCAGCACGTAGGCCAAGGACTCCAGGATGGCAGGTTCGTCCTCGACGAGCAGGATGCGCGCGGTCATCGGCGTCTCATGCTAGCCTACTCAGGGCGCGCCGCGTCGCGCACGGCATGAAGACGCTCTACGTGCTGAGACACGGGCAGGCTGCTCCTGAAGGGGAGTCGGGCGACGATCACGAACGCGAGCTCACCCCGCGAGGGCAGGGCGAAGCGCTCCGAGCCGCCCGCTACCTGAGCGAACGCGCCAAGTTGCCCTCGCTCATCTTGTCCTCTAGCGCGGTGCGCGCGCGCCAAACGGCCGAGCAGTGCGTGGCAGCCTTGCCCGGCCCCCCTCAGCTAACGATCCTGGAGGGCTTGTATTTGGCCGAGCCGCCCAGCTATTTGGCGGCGCTCGCGGCCCGAGCCGAGCCCCACGCCGCGGCGCTTTTGGTGGGACACAACCCCGGGCTCGAGGCGCTTATCTACGTGCTGACTGATCGCTCTGAACATCTGGCCACGGCGTCTCTTGTCGAGATTGCGCTGGGCATTGCCGGCTGGAGCGAGCTTTCCGATGTAGGCCCAGGTTTTGGACGCTTGGTGAACGTGTTTCGCGCGTAATATTGGCAGACCTCAGACTGGCTTTTGGCAGCTCTTGGGGTTATTAACGCCGCTTCAGATGCCCATGACGCGCCTGCCGCCAAAGAAGGACGTTGCCCTTGCTCTGCTCGAGCAGGCCACCGTTTTGGTTCATTTGGATCCGCGCGGCGAGCAGGTACAGGTGCCGGCTTGGTTCAAGCGGCAGCCGCAGCTGGTGCTGCAGATTGGGCTCAACATGCCCAAGCCCATCCCGGATCTCAACGTCGACGACTCGGGCATCTCCTGCACGTTGAGCTTCAGCAACACTCCTCACTATTGCCACCTGCCGTGGGCGTCGGTTTACGCGCTGATCGGCGCGAGCGGCCGCGGAATGGTCTGGCCTGACGACGTGCCGAAGGAAGTCGCAGGCCAGTACGTGGTGACCACGCCGAAAGAAGAGCCCAAGCCCCGTGCCGCCCTGCGCGCGGTCGAGCCGGAGCCCTCGCCCGACGAGCAAGCCGCCAAGGCCGACGCCAAGAAAAAGAAGCGCGCTCGCAAGGCCAAGGAGGCCAAAGAGACCGAGAAGGCCACGCGCGCCGCGCGTCCGCGCAAGAAGCCGGCGGTGGTTCCGGCGCCTGAGCCTTCGAGCGAAAAAGCTGCGCCGCCGCGCGCTGCCGCCGCTCCGGCGCCCGCTGTGGCTGCCGCGCCTGCGCGTCGCGCTTCGGGTGGCAGCAGCGCCGGCGCGAAGAAGAAGCGCGAGCTTCCGCCCTACCTGCGCGTCGTCAAGTAGCGCTCAGCCAGCGCCGCCCGCGCCGCTAGCGCTGTTCGAGGCCGCGCCGTCTCCGCCATTGTTGGAAGTTGCGCCGTCTCCGCCATTGCCGCCGCTGCCGCTCACGGGCTTCACGCACTCCCAGCGCCCGCTCTCCGAGCTGCACTCGTAGCCGCGAACGCAGCCAACGCTCGCAAAGTGACAGTCGCCCGCCTTGCAAGTACCGGAGCGGCTGCAAGTTTCATTGCCGTCGCAATCGAGCGGGCGATGGCACGCGATGCCTTCTGGGCCCGGGTCGCCCGAATCGACTTCGTCGATGCAGCGCCCGGTGTGTTCATCACACACGGACCCATAGGCGCAGTCCCAGTCGCGGTCGCAGCCATCGTCGTCATACACCGGGCAACCGGACATGAAGACGCCGAGCAGGAGCAGCGCCGCGGGAAAGGCTGATTTCTTCATCGAGAGCTCCGGGGAACGCGCCGCCAGGCTAGCAAACAGCCTAGCAAAACGCCCGCTGCCCGCCCGTCCCCCGCAATCTTTGCTCCCGAAGGCGAGAAGGCTCGCGACGTGGAGCGCGGCCCGCTAAGCTTTGCGCGCATTCTAGCGCCTCTCGTGCCGCCCGGCCGGGCGCGCCTGACCCGCCCTGCACCTAGCCCACCATATGGACGTCCGCTGTAACCGCTGTGGCACCGAGTATGAGTTCGACGATGCGCTGATCTCGGAGCGGGGGACGACCGTCAAGTGCACGAACTGCGGACTGCAGTTCAAGGTTTACCCCAACCACCACAGCGGCGGCCCGGAGCGCTGGGTTGTCAGAACCGCGGAGGGCCGCGAGCTGGTGTTCACGTCCTTGCGCGAGCTTCAGCGCGGCATCGCCGATCGCAAGGTGGGCCCGGGCGACATGCTGACGCGCGGGCAGAAGCCGCCGCGTCCGCTCAGCTCCATCGCCGAGCTCGAGCCGTTCTTCCAGAGCAGCCTCGGTAAGGTGAGCGGCGCGGCCGCTGCCGGGGCTGATCGCGCGCCGCGCACGTTGCACGGCGTGGCGCCTCCGGCCAACTCGATCCCCGGCTCGGCCGTGGCCAGCACGGTGGCGTCGCCGTTCCCGTTCATCTCCGAGTTTGACGTGCCGGAGCCGCCAGGTCCGATGAGCCCGCCGCCCATGCGCGCCGAGTCGCCGCTGATCGACGCGCTGTCCGTCACACTGCCTGCAGCCGAAGCGCCACCCGGCGCTCGCGAAGCCATCGCCCGGCTCGACGCGGCTGCCGCCGCCATCTCGGAGAGCGGCGTCGCGGGCGTCGCGGCTGCTTCGACGATACCGGCCATCTCGGCGCCCACGCCGCTCACGCCGCCGGTGGCCACGCCGTACACGGCAGAGCCGCTGGCGCCCACCCCGCTGTCGGGCACTCTGTCGCTCGAAGACTACGACAAGCAGCGCCGTGATGGCGCGCCGCGTTCTTCGCCGCTTTCCAGCGCGGCGCGCATACCGCTCGAGACCGCGCCGCGCTCTTCCCCGCTCAATCCTCGGCCGCAGCTCGACTCGTCGCCGCGCTCGGCGCAGCGTTCGGCGCCAGACTCGTCGCCGCGCCCGCCCATCAGCAGCCGCGGCAGCTTTCATTCATACGACGAGCTGCCGTCGCCCGCGGCCGATCGCGCCTTCGACGCGCGGCGCGCACGCTCGCGCTGGATCGTCGGCGTGGTCGCGATCGGCATGTTCGGCTTGATCGGCGCGACCGTCGGCCGCCGCTACTTGGTGGGGGCCACCGTGCCCAGCGCGGCGCCGGCGCCCGTCAGCGACAACCGCGTGAAGGATCTGCTGACGCGCGGCAATCAGTTTGCCGACGAGGGCGACTACGAAGGCGCGCAAGAAGAGCTCGTCAAAGCCAGCGCGCTCGCCGAAAAAGACGCGCACGTATTGGCGGCGCTCGCCCGGCTCGAGACGCTGCGCGCCGACGTGTTCTGGCTCAAGCTGCGCCTGCTCGATCCGGCCTCGACCGAGCTGGTCGCGGCCACGCATCGCGAGCTGGGTCGGCGCGTCGGCAAGGCGCGCCAGGCCGCCGATCGCGCGTTTGCTGCCGCGCCCGATGACCCGATCGTGATCCGCGCGCGCGTCGACTCGATGCGCTTGAGCGGCGAGAGCGATAAAGCACGCGAGTGGATCGCGCCGGTCAGCAGCAACGCCAGCCAGCCCGAGAACGCCTTCGTGCTCGCGGCGCTCGATTTGTCGGACGCTGCGCCGGTTTGGGCCAGCGTCATCGATAGGCTGCGCACCGCGGCCGCGGGTGAGCGCGAGCCGGGCCGCGCCCGCGCCGCTTTGATCTACGCGCTGGCTCGCGCCGACCGCGTCGCCGAAGCCCGTAGCGAGCTCGCCAAGCTCGAAGCGCAACCCAAGCCGCACGCCTTGCTCGACGAGCTGCGCGGCTTCTTGTCACGCTTTCCCGCCACCGCGCCAACCGGCTCTGCGGCGCCCGCCGCTTCGGCGGCGTTGGCCGTCGTCGACGTCAGCAAGCTGCCAAAGCTCGACACGAGCGAAGCCGCCGACGAAAAGCCCAGCGCCGGTATTCCGACCGACTTTCGCACGGCGCTCAGCCAAGCCGCGGCGGCCTCTCGCGCGGGTGACTACTCGCGCGCCGAGACGCTGTACAACGCCGCGCTCGCCAATCAGCCGGGCAACGTCGAGGCCTTGTCCGGCTTGGGCGACATCGCGCGCCGCAAGGGGGATGCGGTTCGGGCCGCCCAGCTCTACGATCAAGTGCTGGCTCAGAACCCCAGCTACCTCCCCGCGATGATAGCCAGCGCTGACCAAAAATGGGCCTCCGGCAACCGCGCCGGCGCGCTGCTTTTGTACCACCGCATCGTCGACCAGGTCGGCACCAGCTCCGACTACGGCGCCCGCGCGCAGGCTCGCATCACGGAAGCCGGCAACGCGCCAGCCGCCCCAGCGCCAACCCAACCCGCAGCCGCGGAGAAGCCGGCGGAAGCAGCGCCCGCTACGCCCGAGCCGCCCAAAGACGTGCCGCACATCGACACGACGGATCTGCCGGGGGCCCAATAAATGCGGACGTGGACTCGATTGCTCTGCTTGGCGCCGCTCGCTCTGGCGCTGGCCTGCCATGGCCGCGCGCGCAGCAGCGGTGGCTCTGGCAGCGGCGCCGGCCTCTCCAACAGCGTTGCCGAGTTCGACCTCAGCGGCGGCGTGCCCGAGAGCATCAGCGGTGGTTTGTTCCAGCCGCCCGTGTCGCGCACTTACGTCGCGTTGGCGCGCTCGGTCGAGCGCGTCGCGGGTGATCCGGACATCACCGGCGCCTTCGTCAAGCTGGGTGGCGCTTCGCTCGACTGGGCCCAGACCGAAGAGCTCGCGGGCCTGTTCGACAAACTGAAGAAGAAGGGCAAGCCGGTCGTGTGCCACGCGCACGTGCTGAGCAACGCCAGCGCTGCTTTTGCGCTTCGGGCTTGCACCCGCACCTGGCTCAGCCCCGCCGGCGACGCTGAAACCGTCGGTATTGCCGCACAGATCATGTACATGCGCGGCTTGTTCGACAAGCTCAAGGTCGGGGTCGACTTTTTGCACGTCGGCAAGTTCAAGAGCGGGGTCGAGCCGTTCACGCGCGAGGGGCCGAGCGAGCCCGCGCGCGAGTCGCTCACCGAAACCTTGCGCGCCATTCGCGACGCTTGGCTCGACCAAGCCACGCAAGCAGGCAAGCCCGACAGCGTGCGCGCCGCGCTCGAGCAGGGCCCGTGGAGCCCTGAAGACGCCAAAAAGCAGGGCCTAATCGACGCCGTCGGCTACGAGTCCGAGGCGCTCACGGACGCGAAGAAGCTCTCCAAGGCCGAAGAGGTGAGCGGCACGTACGGCGGTAAGTCCAACAAGGGCTCGCAGGGCTTGGACATCGCGCAGCTGGTCCGCATCATCGCCGGCAGTGAAGAGAGCGCGGTGACACGCCCTCACATCGCCGTGCTGCCGGCTGAAGGCTCCATCGCCATGGAGGCGGGCGGCGCGCTTTCGAGCGGCGGCATCACGGCCAGCGCCATCGGCAAGACGCTCCGTCGGCTCAAGAACGACGAGCACATCAAGGCGGTCGTGCTGCGCATCGACTCGCCCGGAGGCTCCGCGTTGGCCAGCGACTTGATCTGGCACGAGCTGCGCGAGCTGCAGAAGAAGAAGCCGCTCGTGGTCTCGGTGGGCGGCATGGCGGCCAGCGGGGGCTATTACATGGCCTGCGCGGGCGATCGCATCTTTGCCGAGCCGACCAGTATCGTCGGTTCGATCGGCGTTTTTGGCGGAAAGATCGTGTTTTCGAGCGCGCTGGAAGAGTTTGGCGTGCACACCGAGACCTTTCCGGCCAGCCCCGAGCCCGGCGCCGCCGCGCGCGCTTCCTCGCAGTCTCCGTTCAGCACCTGGGATGACCCGACGCGAGAGAAGATCCGCGCCGGGATGCAGTCGGTTTACGATCTGTTCATTTCGCGCGTCGCCGCTGGTCGCAAGCTGACGACTGAGAAGGTCGAAGAGGTCGCCCAGGGTCGCATCTGGAGCGGTAAGCAAGGTCTGGAGCGCGGCTTGGTCGATCAGCTGGGCGGCGTGGTCGACGCCATTGCTCACGCGCGCAAGCTCGCCGGCCTGCCCGAAGACGCGCCCGTGACGGTGGAGGGCGGGCAAGACAGCTTGCTCGACATGCTGCTGGTCAGCCAAGATGCCAACGAAGAGCAAGTGAAGCAGGCGCTCGTCGCCTACCAAGCGCGCTCGCTGGTGATTCGCGAGCTGCCGCCAGCTCTGCGACGCTACGCTTCGGCGCTCGGGCCGCTGGCTGCGGGCGAGCGCGTGGTGGCGGCGTTGCCGTTCGGTATTTCGCTGGAGTGAGCGTGGTCGTGCGCGTGACCGTGGTGGTGGTGGTGGTGCTCGCCGTGGTTGGCCGCGCCAGCGAACCAACCGGCTAGCCAGCGCCGCACGCCCACGCGCTCGGCCCGCACCACGATGAGCAGCAGCAAAATGCCTGCGGACACGCTGCCGATGACGTCCGGAAAATGCAGCGGCTGCGCGATCGGCGCCACCTGGTTGATGCCGATTGCCAGCGCGCCCGTCAGGCTGAGCAGCCAGATCACGACCGGCACCACGCCGCGCACGCCGAGTAGCCGCGCCAGGTCGAGCAGCACCTTGGCGCCGAGCGCGCTCGAAATCGTGGCGCCCAAGAGCGCCGCGCCGGGCGACAGGCCCTTGGCGGTCAAGGCGCCGAGCGCAACCACGCTGGGACCGCCGGTACCGAACAGCGAGCCCAGCGCGCCCGACAGCACCAGCTCGCCCGGACCCCCGAGCGAGCCGTACAGCGCGCCGTCGGGCAGTGCGAGCGCGAACACGGCCGAGACCGCGACGGCCACGACCCAGATCGCGGTCGCGCGATCGAAGCGGCGCAGCCGATCGGTTTCGGGTTCGGGAGCCGCGGCCAAGCGCTCGGCTGTCGCCTTGGCGGCGTCTTCACCGGCGATGGCGATGGCGAGCATGGCGACGGCGCCGGCCACGATGGGCACCAACGTGGTGGCTAGCACCGCCGCGAGCGTCCAGGCGATGCCGTAGGTTGCGAGCCCGAGCGCCAGACCCTCGGCCCCGAGCGCAAAGCCGAGCCGCTGGGTGAGCACGACCGGCAGCGACTTCCCCAGGATCTTGAGCTCTTTTTTGGCTTTGTCTCCCAGCCAGAAGGTGAGGCCAAGGCCCAGCAGCAAGAAGGGCGCGCCGTGCTTGGCCGTCGCCAGCGCGGCCTCGAGCAGCTCGTGCCCGCCCGCCTCGTGCCCCGGCTCGTGGCCGCCCAACATGACGAGCGAAAGCCCCAGCGCAGCGGCGCCCAGATCTGCCAAGCGCGCGCTCTCCGACTGCGGCAGGTCTTCGAGCCAGTCGTGCGTCACCACGTGCAGGAGCACGCCGCTGACCAGCGCGCCAATCCACGCGCCCGCCGAAGCCAACGCCGGCCCCGGCACTGCGAACGAGGCGCCGACCCCCACCGCGCTGGCGACGGCAAGCGCCGCGACTCGCCGCAGCGCGACCGGCAGGCCGTACTCGCCGCGGTACGCCAGCGTCACCACCGCCACTAGCGGCACCGTGTGCGCAATCAGCGCCAGTATCACGTCGAGATGGGCGAGCACGCCGCCCGGGAGCGCCGCGTAAGCGCCAATGCCGAGCCCGTCGCCCACGTGGTGCACGAGCAAGCCGATGAAGCCGGCTTCGAGCGCGACGCGCCGCGCGGACAGCTCACTTTTGCGGAGCGCCAAGCGCTCGGTCAACGGATGCAGCAGCAGCGGACCGAGCAAGCCGACCGCGAAGGCCAGGGCGCCCCACAACCCGGCGCCGCTCAGCGCATCCGGCAGCAGGTGCGTCAGCACCACCGCCGCCGCCGCCGTCGCTGCGAACGTGCGCAGCAGTCCGAGCACGGTGGGGCGCGCTCCCGAGACAGCCGTCAGAGCTGCCCCGAGCGCGACAGCCAGGACAGCGACCAGCAGGGCGAGCAGCACGGAGGGGCGACGTGTCTAGCACGCGGCCAAGCTGCGCGTCACTTGCAGTCTACTAGTTGAAATTCGTAGGCAATTGGGGTTGCCGTGCCGCTCACGCTGACGGCGTAGGAAGCCCCCGCGGCGGCCTTCCAGCCATCCGGCACGACGCGGATGGCCTTGTTGTTGCCGTAGTTGCCGGTGAGCTGCTCGACCAAGACCTGGCGCGCTTGCCCGCCCGACGTGACGGTTACCTGGGCCGCCGCGAGATCGATGTTCTTGCTCTGGATGGACCAGCCGGTGTCGTCGAGCGAGCGCTTGTAGGTGTCGACGTAGGCTTGGATCGGGAAGGGCCCCGGCGGTGGCCAGGCCTGCCACGCCTTGGCGGACTTGCCGGTGCCGCCGATGTTCTGCATGCACGACGAACCACCCTTGCCGGCGGAGCCGAGGCCGATGGGGCCGAGCTCGTTGGAAAGGATGATGCGGCGGTGCCCGAACGTCGTCTCGTTGCCGGTGTCGACCATGTAGCTGAGCACGCTCGACACGCCGGGGCCGCTCGAGATGTTGCTGGTGCTCGCGCCCTTCTTGCCCAGCTCGGTGAAGCACTTCCAATCGGCGGGCGGATCGTGAGACAGCGCCTTGTTCGCGGTCATCATCAGCGCGCAGGCTTGCGCTTGCTGGTTGCGCACGTCTTCCGTTACCACTGCGGGCAGCTCGGCCAGCCAACGCACGAGGTTGAACATGCGCAGTGCGTTCTCACGACCGTCGGCCGAGATGTCACCGGCCATGCAGGTGTCCACGGAGCCGCTCCACGTGCCTTCGCTCAAGTCTGCGGTGTCGGCCTTCCAGCGCACGCAGGTGCCTTCTGGTGTGCGGTCGCCGACGACGGGAGCGCCACCACTGCCGGCGCTGCTCGTAGAGCCAGCAGTGCCCGAGCCGGCGCTGCTGGTGCCGCCGCTCGGCGTGCCGGCGATCGCGCTCGAGGCGCCCGTGCCTTGACCACTGCCGCCGGTAGTCGCGCTACCCGCGGTGGGGCTTCCGGAGCTGCCGGCCATCGACGAGCTCGAGCCGGCCACGGTTGCGCCACCGGCGCTCGAGTTGGCCCCCGCCGCGGCCTTGGTGTCGGAGTTTTCGGTGCTGGAGCAGGCCGCGCCCACTCCAACTATCAAGAAACTCAACGGAACCAGGCCAGGCAGCGGCGGGCGTGAGCTTCGGAGCGCTTGCATGATGGACAAGGTGTCCGGGAGCGCTGACGGCGGATCACGTGAGGCCCATGGCGCCGGTTGGTTGCGCCGTGGGAAGAGATTTCAAGGCTTGGCGGCGTAGAACGCGGCGATCTTGTCGGCGGTGATGCCGTTGTCGGTGCCGGTCATGTGCGCGCCGTCATGCGACGGATTGCACATGGTCATCTCGAATTGCGGGCCAAGCGCCAAGTAGCCGGGATCTTCGGCGATGACTTGGGCGATCGCGTCGTCGGCGTACTTCGGTACCTGACAGTCCTGATGCTGCGCGTTGGTGTCGGAGTCCGCCACGCCGTACATCTGGTTCGGATTGCACTGCATGTTGTTCGGACAGCGGATCATCGTCATCAAGTCCACGCGCTTGACGCTCGGGTACTTGGCCTTGATGTTCGCCACCGAGGCTTTCAGGTCCTTGACCCAGGCTTCTTGCGTGGTGAGCGCCCACGTGATGGCCAAGAACACGATGCGATCGGGCGCCGTCGAGTTCGTCTTGCACGCCGATTGGATGGGCGAGCCTTGCGAGTCGTCGTTCGGGTTACCCGTATCGGCCCAGAACGGGCTGTCAGGCTTGGCCCATTCGGTGATGTGACCGTGGTGGTGCCACTTGAGCTGCCACTTGTCGCCATCGACGCCGTCCTCGAAGCCGGCGTTCCACCACTCCATCGACAGGTAAGCGCCGATGTACATCGAGCAAGTGAACGGGCCGTTGTAGGGCGTGAGCCCGGCGCCGCCGCTGCCGCCACCGCCGGCCGTGCCGCCGCTCGCTCCGCCACTACCGGCCGTGGCTTGTCCAGCGCTACCGCCGCTTGCGGTGCCCGCGGTGCTGGTGGCCGAGCCGCCGGTTGCGCTGCCACTCACGCTCGTGCTGCCCGCACCCGTGCCCCCGGCGCTGGTGCCAGCCTGGGTTCCGGCGCCTGCGCTGCCGGACGTGCCGGCTGAAGCCGACGGATCGCCCGGCTCTCCTGAGCTACAGGCGGAAGCCAGCGCAAAAACCGAGGCTAGCGCGCATCCCAGAGACAGCGAGCGTGTCATGCGGCCCTTGTAGTGTCCTGACCGCTGGCGATCCGTGCTGGGCGGGTCCACCACGGCGCCTGGTGGGCCAATACCCCAGCATTTTCGATGCTATGCCCGCGGTTCTGCCGCTCGAGAGCCGCCGCCGCGCGTTATTTGGCGGCGCGCGTGAACGTCCACTCCGGCCCCTTGCCGCTGAGCGTGAGGGTGCTGCCGGCGCAGCTGTACTGAGTGGTCGAAAATAGCGGGTTCGAGTCGACTCCGGGCGGCGTTGCGCTGCCAGCGCGCGACGCCGGCAAGCCCTTGTCCGCCGTCATGGCTCCGGCCATTTTTGCCAGGTCGCTCACGGCCTTGTCCTTGAGCACCGGAAACTTGCCGGCGCCCGGCACCGACACGTTGGCGGTAACCCGCAGCCCCGCGAAGTCGCTCTTGGTGCTGGTGATGGTGCCTTGCGTCGGCGTGCTGAGCACGCCGGTCGCTTTGCCCGAGTACTGAAAATCGAAGTCGGCGCCGGCACCCTTGCCTTGGATGGGCGCCATGCCGCCAAAGTCGACGACCGAGTTGCCGTCTGCGTTGATCTGCAGCGCGACGTTCGCGCCGCCCACCGCGGTAACCTGTCCTGACCTCAGGCTGAACACGGTGCTCTTCCAGCTGCCGATCAAGCAGCTGTCGAGCCCGGCCAGCGGCGTACCCGACCCTGCGGGCGCAGCGATCGCAGCGCTGCTTGCCGGGGGCACGACCCGCGCGGCGCTGAGTGCCAGCGCGCTGCTGGGGCTCGGCTCCTCTTTGCAGCCGACGGCCAGCGCCAACCCGAGGAGCGCCGCTGAAAGTCCTTGCACTGACTTTTGCATGCGCCCCGGTATACCAAACTGCGGCGGGCTCGATAAGCCGTGCAAGACCGCACGAAATGTCAGAAGTGCCTCCCGGCTGGTCTCTACGCTAGGCCGATGAAAAACAACCTTCGAGGCGTTTGGGAGCGCTACGTGGCCGCGTGGAAGGTCGCCTCCGCAGCCGAAAAGCGGCAGATTTTCGCCACTTGCTTGGCGCCCGCTTGTGTCTACACCGATCCACTGACACGCGCCGAGGGCTGGGACGCGCTGGAGCGATACATGACCAGCTTTCACGGTCAAATTCCGGGTGGCCATTTCGTGACCGAGCAGTTCTGGGAGCATCACGGCAAGAGCGTGGCGCGCTGGAAGATGGTCGACGGCGCTGGGCTGCCGCTGGGTGAGGGCATCAGCTACGCTGAGTACGATGATGAACAGCGGCTGGTCGCCATGACGGGCTTCTTCGACGTCCCGGGGAGCCCGCAGCCGGCGTGAGCTACTACCTGGAGCGCATTCGGCGTGGGGTCGACTACGTCGAGACCAAGCTCGACGAAGACGTCGCGCTGTCTGACGTCGCCAAGGCGGCGGGCGTCAGCCAATGGCACTTTCAGCGCATCTTCAAGGCGCTCACGGGAGAGACCTTGAAGACGTACATCCGCTCTCGCCGGCTCGCTGCCTCGCTCGATCGGCTGCTGACGACGGAGCTGCGGGTGCTCGACATCGCTTTGATGGCCGGCTTCGAATCGCAAGAGGCGTTCGCTCGTGCCTTCAAGGTTGCTTTTGGGCTGACCCCTCAGCAGTACCGCGGCATGCGCGACAAGAGCCTGTTCCTGAGAAAGCCTCGCTTCGACGAGCACTACCTGCAGCAGCTCGCCCGCAACGACGCGCTCACGCCCGAGCTGTATGACCAGAAGCCGCTCTTGCTCGTCGGCCTCCGCACGCTGTTTTACAGCGTGGATTCCGAGAAGAACAACATCGGCGAGCTGTTGCCGCCGCTGTGGAACGCGTTCTTGGAGCGCCTTTCGCACATTCCCAACAAGGTGCCGGGCGTTTGCTACGGCATCGTCCGGCAAGAGGCGGCCGACAGCGAACGCCTCGAGTATCACGCCGCCATCGAGGTGACGAGCGTGGGCGTGTTGCCCGCGGGCTTGGTCTCGGTCGAGGTTCCGGCGGGCCGCTACGCTCGCTTCGAGCACCGCGGTCGCGCCTCGGGCATCGACCACACCGTGAGCTACGCGTACGCCGGCTGGCTCGCGCAATCAGGCCATCGCCACAGCTACGCGCCCGACTTGGAGATCTACGGCGAGCGCTACCACCCGACCAACGACGACTCGGTCTTCCACTACGCGATCCCGATCGCGGCAGCGCGGCTGGACGCGCCGCAAGACTTGCCGTGATCTGCGCCGCGCTCAACGTGCGCCCGTACGGTTACCGAGCCGTCCGGCCGGGCGCTAAAGGCACTGAATGATGCCGAGAGAGTGGGTGCAGTGATCGTTGTCGGGCTGATCGGGCACCAAGATGCAATGAATCTGTCGGCACTCCATCTGATCGGGAGTGAAGCCGGCGCAGAATTCGGCGCACGACTTGCCGTCGGGAATCGGCGAGCTTGCGCAATTCTTGTCGTGGCAGTCGCAGTACTTTTGACACTCGGGTGACATCGCCGTGCTGGAGCTGCCGGCGTTGCCCGTCTGCGTCGTCGTGCCGGCGCTGCCGCTTGGCTTCGTGCCGCCGCTGGCGCTGCCGCCGCTAGTTGCTTTGGAGCCCGCGCTGCTGGAGCCAGCCTTGCCGCCGCTGCCTTCGCCGTCGTCGGAGTCGTTGGAGCCGCAACCCAACGCGACGTACAACAGCACCGCACCCGCCGCGAACACTGACGACTTCATGGCCGTAGCATACACCCGCTTTACCAAGGGCGGCGTTGGTACCATTTACTTTCGCGCGGCCAGATCGGCCCGCCCCGCGTGCGTCAACTCCGCCCGCCAACGCTCGCCCGCTCGCCACACGGCGTCGGGCAGCATCGCGGCGTCGACGCTCACGGTAGTGCCGCCGAGGCGGCCGAGTAGGAGCGCCAGCGCGGCCGTCGAAAAATCGCGCGGCTTTTCGAGCTGTGGTACCGCGGCGTTGCGCACGACCGCGAGCAGCGCAAGCCATGCGCGCGCCGTGTGTCCCGCGTGGCTCGCGGGCGTCGTGAGCTTCCACATGCTTTCGGCCGTAGCAAAGTCGCGCTGCCGCCAGGCCACCTCGCCCGCCAACAGCCGCACTTCGTCGGTTCCGAAATGCGAGTCGAGCAGGCGCGCAAATCGCGTTAGCCCCTGGCTTACCTGGCCTTGCGCGAACGCCAAGCGCGCCAAGGCGCAACCGACCCGAAAGTCGGCCGCTGCCTGCTCGGGCGGCGCATCGAGCTTGGTTTCAGCGTCGGCCGCGATCGCCAACAGCGCGGCCCAGGACTGCGCCGCTACCTCGTGCGGCCGATCAGCGCGCACCAGCGAGTTGTGGCGATCCAAGCGCGCCAGCTCCAACCAGCGCACGGCGGCCTCGACGTCGCCCACGCAGCGCGCCAGCTCACCGCGGCGGTACATCAGTTCTGCCGACGGCGGTACCTGCGCCATGCCCTGGTCGGCGACCGCTAGCGCTTCGGTCAAGGCGCCTTCGGCGGCCAGCGCCGCGGCGTGGGCGTTGAAGAGGCGCGGCAAGAACGGCAGTTGGCTGCGCTCGGGCTCGGTGAGCGCGACGGCCAGCGCGTGCGCAATGGCGAACGCGGCACGGCGCTGCTCGCGAGCGCTTGCAGGCAGCGTGACCGCGAACTTGTAAGCGTTGTACAGGTCGTCCGGGGCGTCGCGCAGGCGCTGCGCCAAAATGCGCAGGTTTCGCCCGTGTTTGTCCTGCTTCTGCAGCACCTCCGGCAAGTAACCCAAATGAGTGAGGCGAACGCCGCTGTCCGAAAGGTCGCCGGCGCCGAGCGCTACCAGGTCGTCCATGATGCCCTCGTGCACGGGGCGACGAAAGCGAATGTCCGGGCGGTTTTGGAACAAGCGCGCGATGGCCAAGCAGTCGGGAGGACCTTCGGGGCGCAGGTCTTCGCGCGTGACGTAGTAGGCGAGCTTGTCGGGCGAAGCCGTCGCGCGAGCCAGCGCCGGCCCGGTGTCGGCGACCAGTCGTTCGTCGGCGTCGATCACCAGCGCCCACGGCGCTCGTGACATGGCGAGCGACGCGTTGCGGGCCGCTGCGAAGTCTTCGCACCATACGAACGACGCGACCTTGGCGCCGAACGAAAGCGCGATCTCGACGGTGTTGTCGCGTGAGCCCGTGTCCAGCACGCAAATCTCATCCACCCACGGGCGAATCGACGCGAGGCAGCCGCCGAGCAGCGTCTCTTCATCCTTTACGATGAGAAATGCCGCCAGCGCGCGATTGTTCTCCATCAGGTGGTGAGGCAGCGTATCAACCTCGCGTCACGCTGACAAACCCTCGAAGTCCCGAGATTGGAGCGGCTCGCGAGCTGGGATTAAGCGAGCTCGGCCGTGGCCGCCGGACGTCGCGAGAGCGGGTCGAAGCGAATGTTGGCGGGATCGTCGTAGTACGCAGCCGAGTCGTTGTCCGCGTAGCCCGGAATCGCCAGCAGCGGAATGATGTCGAGCACCGGACGGGTGGTGCGCCAGGTGTGCACGTGCGCCGCCGCCCGAGCGTCGAGCTCCCAGCGAAAGTCATCGTTCGCGTCCGCCGCTGGGTGACTGGGCACGTGGAGCAGCAAGCTGCGCGCCGCCAGCGCGGTGTGCGGCGTGAGCAGCGACTCCAGCATGCCGTGCCCGACCAGCCAGAACCGTGTCGTCTCGAGCACCTCGGCGCGCATATCCCAGAACGCGCACTTGAAGCGCAGTGCCTGGAGCTCGGCCAGCACTCGAGGGCTACTGCTGGTGACCAGCATGCCGGCTTCGTCCAGCGTGGCGGCCAGGTTTTGCGCGGGCGCGCGGCCGTTGCGCGGGTCCTTGGGGCCAGCGTTCGGATCGACGTGCACGGCGTTGAGGGCCCAGCGCAGCTTGGGAAAGTGCGCCCACACGACCATGTTGAAGAAGTCGTGCCAGTTGCTCTGTCGCGTGGGTACGGCGGACAACTTACTGACGTGTTCTTCGTACCCGCCGCAACGCGCCACGAGCTCGCGGTTCTGGTTGACGAAGCGAGGCAGCTTCGCGTCCGGTGCGAGGGGCACTTGGCTCGCGAGCTCGTCGTACTGCGCGCACGCCGGCCAATCTGCCAATGGCTGCAGCGCCGCCAAGAAGCGGGGATGCAGATCCCGAAACGGACGTCGGCTCAAGAAGTCCAGAGCGAAGGGCGCGCTCATCCGCTCAGCCTTACCTCGTAATGCACGTGTGCGAAAGCGCGACGCGCGCCACGAATGTTTCCTGAGCAGCGCCTGAGGTCTTCCTGAGCGGGGCCGCGCGCCCCGGCTGCTACCGCTTCACCAGCCGGGCCAGTAACTCGCCCAGGTCGGGTAGGCGGAACGGCTTGTGCAGGCTGGCCGTGAAGCCAAACAGGGTCGGCTCGGCCATCACCGGATCGTCGGAGTAGCCGCTCGATGCGATGATAGGCAGCTCCGGCACGAGCGCTCGCAGCGGGCGCACGGTGTCACGCCCACCTTCACCCGAGCGCACCGTGAGGTCCAACATGGCGGCGCTCAGGTGCTTGCCGTCCGCCAAGAGCGCGCGCGTTCGCTCGAGCGCTTCCGCGCCTTCGCACGTGGTGACAGCCTCGTAGCCAAGGTGCGCCAACATGCTGGCCGCGACGTGACGCACCATGTCGTCGTCGTCCATCACCAGCACCAAGCCGTGGCCCATCTCGAGCTCCGGCAGCGCAGGACGGGCGCCGCTGGCCTGCGTCACCACGGCCGGCAGCCAGACGTGAAATGTAGCCCCATTGCCCGGCTGCGACTCGACCTCGATGTGCCCGTCGTGCTTCTTCAAGATGGCGTAGGCGGCAGTGAGCCCGACGCCGCTGCCCTCGGCCTTGGTCGTGAAGAACGGATCGAAGATGCGCTCGATGATGGCGGGCGAGATACCGGGCCCGGCGTCGGCGAAGCTGAGCTTGACGTAGTGCCCCGGCTGCAAGTCGAGCGCGGGCCCCTCGCGGGCCAGCACGTTCTTGCCCACGATGCGCAGCGTACCGCCGTTGGACATGGCCTGCTTGGCGTTGATCAAGATGTTGTCGAACGCTTGCGCCAGCTGGTTGGCGTCGAACTCGGCGTTCCACAGCCCGCCCTCGAGATCGAGCTCGACCTTTATGTTGCTGCCGCTCAGCGCAAACTCGGTGCATTGCCTGACGCTGGCGGCGAGCGAGCCAATCTTGCGCACGGGCGCCCCGCCCTTGGCGAACGCCAACAGCTGGCCGGTGAGCGCTTTGGCGCGCTCGAACGCTGCCTGTGCCAGGTCCAGATGGCCACGCGCCGCGCTGGCGCCAGAAAGCTGCGTGCGCGCCAAATCCAGGTGCCCGAACAAGCCGCCCAGCAGGTTGTTGAAGTCGTGGGCAATGCCGGCCGCCAGCACGCCCAGCGCTTCGAGCTTGGCCGTCCGCTCCATGCTCAGCGACAGCTGGCTGAGCGAGGCCTCGGCCTGCTTGCGCGCGGTGATGTCGATCAACGTGACGAATACGGCGTTGCGGCCGCCGTATTCGACGCTGCGCGAATACTGCTCCAGCCAGCGCGTTTCGCCGGCCTTCGAGATGATGCGGTAACAGTAGCTCGGCAGCGCGGTCGGGTCGCCGGCGTGCTTCCTTCGACCCTGATCGAGCACGAACGCCAGGTCGTCGGGGTGAATCACCCGGGCAAAGTCGGCGCTGCTCCAAGTCGCCATCTCGGCGACGGTGTAGCCGTTGATATCGGCGACGGCTTGGTTCACGAGGGTAATCGCGTCGTCTTGAAAGACCAACACACCGAGCATCGATTGCTCGGTCAGCACCCGAAAGCGCTCTTCTCCCTCGCCAGCGCGCTCTTCGGCCAGCTTGCGTTCGGTGATGTCCTCGAGCATGCCCAAGATCAGCTTCTCGCCGTTCGGGCCGATCGGCGCCAAGACTGCGTTCATCG
>DATAKF010000529.1:0-10446 GCA_036261775.1 Polyangiaceae bacterium
AGCATTCGCTCGGTCGCGTTTTTGGAGAATCCGCCCGCGTGGAACGCGCCCCGAGCCAGACCGCCTGGTCCGAGTAGCCGGACTGACGGTAGGTGCCGCCTGGTCCGGGCGACGTAAGTGCAAATGCTTTTATTCACCGACTCGGCCCATCACCCACTCATGCGATGCTGTTTCGAGCAGCTGTTTCGAGTAGCCGGGGCGTGTGCTCGCGCAGCCTCGAAAAAGGCCTCTTCGCTGTTTGACGAGCACCCGGTGGTTTGACTAGCTTGCGCGATCGCTCGGTCGTTAGGGAGCGAGCAGGTGTGTCCTCAGGTGGCTTCGTGAAGCGAGGTGTTACGTTGAAGACTAATATTAAGGGTTGGAAGGCGGCGCTTTGCGCTGTCTCGGGACTCGCAGTCCTGTCTGGCGGGTGCGCCCCCCGTCTGTTGCAGGACTATGCGGTTCGCACGAACGACGTCGTGTTCGTCGTGCAAGAAGGTAGCGCTTACACGCTCGGCGACTGCAAGCGCGCAGCCGACGGCACCCTCAGCGACTGCAAGTTGCACGAGGTGGATTTCCAATGATCAAAAAACTCGGGTTCTTCGGCGCCGCCGTGTGCGCGCTGTCGCTGATGTCCGGCTGCGTGATTCGTCGCGACATCACCGACATCATCGCGCACCAGGACTACAACAACTACAAGATCCAGACCGTGTCGATGCACTACGCCGTGCTGTGGGCGTGGCCGACGTCGGAAGTTTGGACCTGCCAGAAGGTCGGCGAAGGCTTCAAGTGCCACCTGGTCGAGTACGAGGCGAGCCTCAAGGGCTTCGACAACGGCGGCTCCAAGGCGGCTCCTGCTGCTGCTGAAGCGCCCGCCGAGGCTCCCGCCGAAGGCGCCGCGCCTGAAGGAGACAAGAAATGAGCACCACCGGTAAGAAGTTCAAGGCGCTCGCGGGCATTGGCCTGTTGGCGTTCACCGTGCTGGGCAGCGCTTGCGTGCCGCTGCAGCTGCGCCAGGTCGGCTACGCCGCCACCAACAAAGTTTGGTACCACTGGGCCAACGAGAAGGGCACGGAGCACAAGATGATCGTGTGCGACGTTGCTGCCGACGGCAGTGAGTCCAACTGCAAGGAAAGCGAGATTTGATCATGAAGAGCGTTGCTTTCCTGCTAATCGCCGCCGCTTTCGCCGCCGTGGGCGTCGGTTGCGCCCCTCCGCGTGAGCTCATTCAACCGGCCTCGGCCGAGCGGAAAGAGTTCAACTACATCTACTTCGTCGAGCAAGAGCAGAAGAAGGACTCGCGCCTCAAGCGCTGCGAGATCGCTGCCGACAACAGCACCAAGTGCGCTGTCATGTTCGACCTGAAGTGACGAGAGAGTTGGCAGTTGGCAGTTGGCAGCAAGTAGCTGCGGGCCGCTCAGCTAGCTGAGTCTCGACGAGCGAGGCGTGTGACCCCCAACCGGGTCCACGCCTCGTTGCTTTTTGTCGATTTTCGGCCGCCTGGCTTGAACTGATCTGGAATCGGTTCCAGATTTGGACCCATGCGCGCTCTTCAGGTGGGTTCGACGACGGCGGCCGTGCTCTCGCTATGGGCTTCGCTCTGGGGCTGCTCCAGCACCAACAACAGCCCCACCGTGCAGGCCTGTTCCAGCGACGCGCAGTGCCTGAACGGGCAAGTGTGTGGAGCTGGCAAGTGCGGGGCCAAGCCGGCGGGCAACGCGGGCGCCACTAGCACCGGCGGCACGCCCGGCGCGGGTGGCACGCCGGGCGCCGGCGGCAGCGTCGGGACGAGCGGCGCGTCTGCGGCCGGCTCTTCCGCGGGCGGCGCTTCGGGCAGCGGCACCGGCGGCAGCGCCCCCATGGAGTGCCTCAACGACCCGAACCTCGCGCTCGATCTGGGCTGGGTCGGCTGCGATCCGGCCAGCACCGACGACAACCCGCTGGGCCTGCAAGGCTCTCTCTACATGTATCACGACGGGTCGACCTGCACGTCGCCCATCGAGCCCTGCACCGCGACGGGTTGCTGCATCAAGGGCGCGACGGTCGTCGACGCGACGTTCGCCAAATGGGGTTGCGGCTTGGGCTTCGAGCTCAACTCGACAGGCGGCGACGCACCGATGAAGAAGGCTTACACGGGCGCTGCCAAATGCTTCGACATCAAGCTGACGGGCAGCAGCGGCGGTAACCCCGTACGCATCGCGTACACCCAGTCGGACGTCATGACCGGCAAGGTGGCGCCGTTCTTGGAGCTCAAGCCGCTCACGGCAGGCTTTACCGGCACCGTCTGCTTCGAGGACGTCACGTGTCCCACCGAGTGGATGCCGCCGCCCGACTGCGCGGCGGCCACCACCCCCTACGACTTGCAGATCCAGGTCGTCGGCGGCAACACCGCAGGCGCGTTCGATCTGTGCCTCACGCAGCTGATTCCGCACGAAACGGGCGGCGGTCAGACCACGCTCGGCCAGCTCTGCGGCATCGTCGGCGAGAACGACAAAGAGCACCTGACGGCGGGCCCGTACCGCATTCAGAACAACGTGCTGATGTCCGGCACCGGCAACCAGTGCATCACCGCCAAGGGCGGCAGCAGCGGCGCCGGTTTCAAGATCGACTCCAGCAGCTTGACCACCGGCGGCAACTCACCGGTCGCGTACCCGTCGATCGCCTACGGCTGGCACTTCGGCCAAGTCACGACCGGCAGCGGCTTGCCCAAAGCGCTCAGCGCCGTCACGTCTGCGCCCAGCACCGTGAGCTTCACGCCCCCGCCCGGAGGCAAGTACAACGCCGCGTACGACATCTGGGCCATGCCGGCCAGCGCGGGCGCCAACCCGGCAACGCCCGCCGGTGGCCTCGAGGTCATGATCTGGCTAGCGGCCGCTGGCGGCCCGCAGCCCATCGGCACCGACACCGGCACTGTCTTGCGCGTCGCCAACCACGACTTTGCCATCTGGACCGGCACCAACACCACTTGGCAAGTCGTCAGCTTCTGGTCGAAGGATTACGTCGGCGGCTGGACCAACCAAGACCTCAAGCCCTTCCTGCAAAAGGCCATCGACCTCGGCAAAGCCCAACCCGACTGGAACCTGCACTCCGTCCAGTTCGGCTTCGAAATCTGGAACGGCAGCGCCGGCGGCGAAGTCGCGACGTTTACGCAGAGCATCAAGTAGGTGGGCGTGTCAGCGCGCACCCCTGCGCGCCTCAGCGTTTCAGGTTGAACGACTTGATCAGGTTGTACAGGTGCGCGCGCGTCAAATCCAAGCGGCGCGCGGCGGCGCTGACGTTCCAATCCGTGGCGTCCAAGACCTTGCTGACGAGCGCGGCCTGAAAGCGCCGCGTTTCTTGCTGGAAAGTCGCGCCCGACGAGCCCTCGGGCTCGGCGCTGCCTTCCGGAAAGACGTCCAGCTCTTCGATGCGCTGCAGACCCCGCGCGGCCGTGCGAATGGTGGCGCGCTCGACGGCGTTGGCGAGCTCGCGCATGTTGCCGTTCCACTCGCTATGCTCGATGGTGCGCAGCGCGGCCGGCGAGAGCTCGACGAACGGCAGCTTGTGATCTCGTCGCGCTCGCTCGCAGAAGAACTCGGCCAAGAGCGGCACGTCTTCGCGGCGTTCGGCGAGCGAGGGTAGGCGAATGGCGATGACCTGCAGGCGATAGAACAGATCTTCGCGGAAGCGTTTGTCGGCTACGGCTTGCGCCAAATCGACGTTGGTGGCCGCGATGATGCGCACATCGGCCGTGCGCAGACGTGAAGACCCGAGCGGGTAGTAGGACTTGGACTGGAGCAGCTGGAGCAGCTTGGCCTGCGACGGCAACGAAAGCTCACCAATCTCATCCAGCAGTAGCGTGCCTTTGTCGGCCGCCGCGACCTTGCCCTCCATGCGTCGCGCCGCGGTCGAGTGTGCCCCGGCTTCGGCGCCGAATAGCTCGCTTTCGAACAGCTGATCGGGCAGCGCGGCGCAGTTGAGCTCGACGAAAGGGCCGCTGGCGCGGGGGCTATTGCGGTGCAGCACGCGCGCCAGCTGGGTCTTGCCGGTGCCGGTTTCTCCCAGCAGGAGCAGCCCTACGTCGAGTGGCGCGATCAACGCCACTTCGCGCAGCACGTTGCCCAGCGCCGCGCTCTTGCCGATGATCTCGTCGGCCTTGAGCTGTGAGCGCAGCTCCGCAACTGCGTCCGACTTCGCCAGGCGCCGCTTGCGTTCGATCTCGCTGACCAGCGGCGCCAGGTGGTGAACGAACGTCTCGATCTGCTGGACGCTTTCGCGAGAGAACGTCTCCGGGGTAGCGGCTTGAAGGTACAGGATGCCGCGCGGCGGATCTTGACCGATGGGCGCGCACAGCACGGCGTCAATCTTGGAGAGCTTCACGCTGGCGCGGTCGCGAAAGCGCGGGTCGAGCAGGGCGGACGGCGTGAGGACGACCTGACCGGACGCCACGGCCTCGGCAATAATGCCCCGTGACATCAGCGCTCTGACGTCCTGCAGCTCTTCTGGGGCGAAGCCGGCCGCGTGGAACCAGCTGTGCTCGGCGCCCTGAGCGTCGAACACCTCCAAACAACCCCGCTCTGCGCCCACGATGCCCGTGATGAGCTCGAGCGCGGACTTGAGGAACTGCTCCGAGTCGCTCTGATGATTGAGACCGAGCAGCCCTACGTAAAGATCGCGCTCCTTGAGCAGACGGGCCAGTGACGCCACTTCGACGCCGCTCGTTCCTGGCGTGCCGGAGGCGAGGCCCATGCCAGATGAATATAGTACCAACGGCCGACCTCGGTGCTGGAAAGGGCTGGAGTCCTGCGGGCCGCCCTCGCCCATGCGCTTATTTAACCAGCCCACCGCAGCCCTCGGCCTGTTTCTAGGCGACTCCGTGGGCGGTGGACATGGTCATCAAATCGACTCCATCGCGATTGGCAAGGGCGTTATCCTCATCGGTCCTTAGGCCCAGAGGCCCGCATGAAGAGTCCGGATGACGCCACGCTCGGTCGCACGGCCACATTTGGCAGCCTCGCTGAATCCGGGCCTGTGGCAAAAAGATCCCAAGCGGTCGTTGGCGAGGCTCCACCCCCTGAGCCCAATACGCCACCGCGTTTCGTCATTCGTGAGGCCTTGGGTCATGGCGGCATGGGCGTCGTCTATCGCGCGTTCGACTCGGAGCTTGGGCTCGACGTTGCCCTCAAAGCCCTGAACGATCTTGGTTCCGAGAGTCGGAGTTGGCTCAAGGCCGAGTTTCGCTCGCTAGCCGGCATCGTGCACCCGAACCTGGTCCAGCTGCATGAGCTGGTGGTGGACGATCAGCGCTGCTTCTTCACCATGGAGCTCGTGCGCGGCCCCGACTTGGTCGAGTACTTCTCGGCGCACGCGGAGCGCAAGGAGCAAGGCGCGCGCGACCAATGGGAGCGCGTCACGCGGGAAGCCGCGCGTCAGCTGGCTCACGCTTTGGCATCGCTGCACCGTGCGGGTAAGTTGCATCGAGACGTCAAGCCGTCCAACGTACTGGTGACCGATTCGGGTCGTGTGGTGTTGCTCGACTTCGGTTTGGTGGAACCAATTCCGACTGGCTTCGACACTACGCAGGGGCGGCGCATGATCGCCGGCACGCTGCCCTACATGTCGCCCGAGCAGGCGTGGGCGCAGCGCTTGACTGCGGCCTCCGACTGGTACGCATTTGGCGTCACGCTGTTCGAGGCTTTGACTGGTCGGTTGCCCATCGACGGCGAGGCTGCCCGAATTTTCGCCGCCAAGCGCGAGCAGCCGGGCGCGCGGCCGAGTCGCTTCATCGCCGATATTCCGGAGGATTTGGACTCGTTGGTCGCGCGTTTGCTCGATCCGGAGCCCGGCAATCGGCCTGACGAGCAAGAGATCCTGGCGACGCTGGGCGGCCACTCGGTACAGGGCATCGTCTCGCTGCCGCCCTCCAAGCTCGACCGCGCCAGCGCACCCTTTCTGGGGCGCGACGCGGAGCTGCGTGACCTGAACGAAGCGTGGGCCGCCGTGCGGGCAGGCGCCACGCTGGTGGTCAGCGTCTCTGGCGCTTCGGGCATCGGCAAGTCCGAGCTGATTCGGCGGTTCTTGGAGACGCCGGCGGTCGCGCAGTCGAGCCTGGTGTTGAGCGGGCGCTGCCACCCGCAGGAGTCGCTGGCGTTCAATGCGCTCGACGGAGTGATCGACGATCTGGCCACCAGCTTGGCCCGCCTCAGCCCCCAGGAGCTGGACGCCGTTCGGCCGCCAGATCTCGATGCGCTGCTGCGCTTGTTTCCGACGTTGGCCCGCGTTCCGACGTTCGTGCCGCTGGCCTCTGCGCCGACCGGTGAGCGCGCGACTCCCGAGGTTCGCCGCGTTGCTTTTGCTTCGCTCAAGAGCTTGTTCACGCGCCTGACGGCCTTCAAGACGCCTCTGCTTTGGCTCGATGACTTGCAGTGGGCAGACGTCGGCAGTGCGGCCTTGTTGCGTGAGCTGCTGCGGGGACCGGACAGGCCGCCGCTGCTCGTCGTGCTGTGCCTGCGGGAGGAGGACCGCCGGCAGAATCGCGTGCTGGAAGCTCTGGTGGATAGCTTGAGCGCCGAAGACGGCAGCTCGTTGAAGCAGCTGGAGCTTGCGCCGCTCGAGAGCGCGGAGAGTCTTGCGCTGATTCGTGAGCTTTTGCCGCCCGAGCTGAGAGCCGAGGAGCGGCTCGAGTCGTTGTACCTCGAAGCCGGCGGTTCTCCGTTCTTCTTGTGCGAGCTGGGGCGCTATTTCAAGAGCGTTGCGTCTGGCGCCGATCACTCCGTGCTGCGAGTGGACGCGATGTTGCAGCACCGCACCTCGCAGCTTCCCGCCGACGCGCTGCGCGTGCTCGAGTTGGTCTCCGTCGCGGGGGAGCCGCTGGAACAGCGCGTGTTGTTGCGCGCCGCAGGGCTGGAGCCTGCTCAGCTGCCGCTGCTTCGCACGCTCGAGCAACTGAGCTTCGTGCGCACGTCGCCCGGCGAAGAGCGCTTGGCGGAGGTCTATCACCACCGCGTTCGCGATCACCTACTGGAAGGTCTGACCGACGAGGTGCGCAGGTCGCACCATGCTTCGCTGGCGAGCGCGTTGCTCTTGGCGTCCAAGCCCAACCTGCAAAGCGTCGTCGAGCACTCGGAGCGTGCGGACGATTTGGCGGCCGTCAGGCGCTACATCGTGCCGGCTGCTCGCCAGGCCGCGGACGCGTTCGCGTTCGCGCGAGCCGCCGCGCTGTACCGGCGCGCTCTCGACCTGGGGGTGACCGACATGGACCAACCCGAGCTGCACACGCAGCTGGGCAACGCCTTGGCGAACGCAGGTCATGGGCGCGAAGCTGGCGAGGCTTACGAGCTTGCCGCGAGCCTGCTGGAGCAGGGCGTTCGCAGCGACGTTAGCCGTCTTCTGTATTTGCGTCGGCGCGCAGCGGAGCAGTTCCTGCAAAGCGGCCACGATCAGCAGGCGGTCAACGCCCTGCGCGAGGTGCTGTCAGCGCACGGCATTCCGTTTCCGGAGAGCCGCGGTCAGGCATTGAGCTGGGCGCTGGGCTTGCGCCTCAAGTCGCTACTCAAGAAGCTGGACGTGCCGACTCGAGGTGAGCTGGAGGTGCCGCAGGCTTTGAACGAGCGCTTCGACGCCGTGTGGGCCGTGAGTATGCGCCTTACGATGGTGAACCATACGCGAACCAGCTACTTCGCTGCGCGCTGCCTGATGTCGGCGCTCGAAGCTCGCGAGCCGTCGCGCATGGTGCTGGGCCTCAGCTTGGAAGCACCGAACGTGGCGATGGTACCTGCCACGTTCTTTCAGAGGCGCGCCGATCGCATGCTCGACATTGCGCAGGGCTTGGCTGACGGCACTGGCAAGCCCTACGACCGGGCCATCGTGCTCTCTGGGCGCGGCGCCACCGAATGGCTGCGCGGCCGATGGCAGTCGGCGCTCGAGCTGATGGACCAAGCCTCCGACCTGATCCGACGTTCTTCGCAAGGTGTCTCCTGGGAGCACGCCTTGTTCGAGATGTGGTCGCTGGCGGCGCTCGCTCAGCTGGGCCGGTTCAAGGAGCTGCGAGAGCGCGCGCAGCAGACCATGCGTGACGCCGAGCAGCGTGACGACCGCTATTTGACTAGAAATTGCTGCTTGGGCCAGGCCACGCTGGCGTGGCTTGCCGAAGATCGCGCTGACTGGGCGATGAAGATGGCCGAGCGCGCGATCGCCTGGTCACCGGAAGAGTACACGACGCAGCACTATCATCACTACCTGACGAGCGCGCAGGCGCTGCTGTACAAAGGCGACGTGGCCGCGGCGTACGAGCGCAGCGTGCGCGAGTGGCCGCGGCTGAAAGAGAACCTCTTCTTGGGCGCTCCTTGCGTTCGTGACGAGCTCTTGCATCTGCGTGGGCGCACGGCGTTAGCGGCCGCTGCGGCGGCTTCTGGCAACACGGCGCGCGAGCTGCTTGGTGTCGTGCGCAAAGACGCCAAAGCCTTGGCCAGCCACGGGCTCGATTGCGCGAGTGCCTGGGCTCAGCTGCTGCACGCCGGCGCAGATCGCCTGGAGCGCAAGCACGAGAGCGCGCTCGAGCAGCTGGCAGGTGCGCGTAGCGACTTCGGTAAAGCCAACATGCGCGCCTACGAGCAGGCCGCCGCCTATTGTCACGGCGAGCTCCTGGCAGGTGCTGGGCAGCAGCTGCGTCAGGAGGCGCTCGACTACTTTGCGGGCGAAGGCGTGGTTCAGCCGCTGCGCTTCATCGCGATGTTGGCGCCCGGTTTGTTGGTGCCTCAGTCCGCGTGACGCCCGCGCGTTATCCAGCGTAGCTGCGGAGCCGCGACGAACGGCAGCAGCGTCGCGATGCCGACGTTGCGCAGCCGGCACGCCCAGCGGTTCTCCACCATGCTGTTGACGGCCGTGACGTAGGAAAGGTTGCTGATGCGCGAAGTGCGCCCGCGACGTCGCTCTTCGTAGTGTCGCAAGGCTGCTGGCGCCAAGCCACGCTTTGCGAGCTGTTCGGCCAAGGTGACGGCGCTCTCGATCGCCTGACAAGCGCCCTGGCCCAAGTCGGGGGTCACCGGGTGAATCGCGTCGCCCAGCAGCGTGACTCGCCCACTACCCCACGAGCTCGCAGGGTGCCGATCGCAGATGCTGGTCTTGGCGACCGAGCTCCGCGGTGTGCTCTGAATGAGCTCGGTGACCGGCGCGTGGAAGTCCAAGAAATGTCGTGACAGCTCGAACAGGTTCTTGGGCGTCAAATGCTCGGGGAAGATCGCGTACCAGTAGACTTGGTCGTTGGGGAAAGCGGCAGCCCAGAAGCGCAGGCCACGACCCACGCTGGCGACTGCGCGACCGGGCTTCAGCAGCCTGTGCCGGAACGGTAGCGACCCGACCCAGATAGATTGGCCGCTGAAACGCAGCTGCGGCTCTCGCCCTTCTAGTTGTCGGCGCACCTGCGAGCGCAGGCCATCAGCGCCTACCAAAATCGAGGAGTCTGCCCGGGTGCCGTCGTCGAACGAGGTGGTGACGTGATCTGCGGCGTGTTCATGGGCCGCGTACACTCGCCGTTCGACGCGACCCGCGACGGTTTGGTCCAAGTAGTTGAGGAAGGCGGCGCGCGGCACGACGATACAAGGCGCGTTGTTGCGAATCGCCAGTCGATCGGCGCGCAGCCGCCACAGCAGCTGGCCGTCCGAACCGCGAAACTCGATGCTCTCGAGCTCCTGACCGAAGCTGCGGGGGCCAACATCGAGGTCGACCTCCGCCAGCGCGCGCATGGCGTTGCTCCAAAGCAAGAGGGCTCCGCCAGTGAAACGCGAGGGTCCGTTGCGCTCGAAGATGCGGCTGTCGATGCCCTGCTTCTCCAGCGCGCGCGCGAGCACGCAGCCGGCGACACCACCGCCGATGATCGAGACGGGGAGCGTCATTTGCCTTTTTCACCGCGCGGAGGCGGATACTGGCTGACTACGCCCGCGGGGGAGACGTATTCGGCATGTTCGGTCTCGAGGCGTTTGCGCGAGCTTCGGGTGCGGCGCACGAAGAAAGACCGAAGGCGCATCTTTCCCTCGTGGAGCTCCCACGCAGCTTCTTCGGTGAGCTCGCCGTAGCCCATGCCAGGGTTGGTGAGGTCGTTGTTGGCGCGCGTGAAGCGGTAAACAGACTCGACTTCGTACATGGCCGGAGGTGGTTCGGCGACTCGAGCGTTGACCCTGGGCTTGGGCGGTTCGATAGGCTCGGATTTGGCGCTTATCTTTGGCACGCCCAGTCGGCGCCGCTGTTCCTTCAAGCCAAAGCGCTGCGAGCTCAGGACGTCTCGGGTCGGCCAGAACTCGAACTTGCTGTCGTGATCGAGTGTTACCTTCTTTGGTCGTCCCTTGATTTGGTTCTTCATGGGTCACCTCCTCCAGAACGCTTGGGAGAAATTGCGGAGCACGCGACTGATGGTTCGCCAGGACTCGAGCGGATCGAACGGGTCATTCGGACCGCCGCGCAGGCCGAAGCGGATCAACTTTTCGAGGCCGT
>DATAKF010000530.1:0-30704 GCA_036261775.1 Polyangiaceae bacterium
CGGGTTTCTGACGATTGGCAAACTAGGCTCGGCCCGGCTCGGGGCTCTGGGCGACCTTGACGACGACGGGCAACGTGACCTGCTCCGCCGTGGTGCTCTTGGCGTCGTGCAACACGAGCAATTTGGCTCGGTAGAAGACGGATGGGTGCTGCGTCGCTCGCAAGGCGCTCCACACCTCGCTCTGCTCTTCGAGCTTGAGCGGCGTGAGCTCGAGGACGAGCTTTTCGATGCCGGGAGGCAACGTGGGCCACGACGCTGCATCGAACACCGGCGTCGACTGCAGGAACGCGATGATCTGGGTCAAACGATCCCAAGCTGTATCGTAGGCTTTGAAACGCGCTACGAACAGCAAGTGGAGCACGAGCCTCAGGTCAGGCTGACCGCGGACCACCGAGCTGACACCCTGGGCGTCGACGACACGCCGCGCGTGCAAGTCGGGTTGGCGCAGCACGCGCTCTTCCTCCACGTTGATCAGCAGCAGGGTGACCGCTTCTGCCTTGAAAACGAGCGTTTCGAGCTTGTCCCCCTCGACGAACACCACCTGCGCAGCCATCGGCTCGGCGCCCTCATCGAGCTCGCCGAGCAGGTGTTCGTCGAGCACCTTTTTTAGGAACGCGAGCGCGCTACCAATCACGCAATCCTCCAACTGCGAACACCCGATTTGAGTGCAGACTAATTAGGAGCCTGCGGGAATCTCGCAAATGGTCATTTCATTGCGCAGCTGGGCAACAGCCATCGCACGCTCTCGACACCATGAATGGACCTGACGCAAGCAACAGCCCTGAGACGGAGGCAACCCTCAGCCGTGATTGAGTCCGCCGAGCTGGTTGAGCCACGGGCGTCCAGACTGGGGTGTCCCGCACGCGCCGCGCGCTGGCAGGGTCAGCACCAGGCGCGCTAGGTTGCTGCAGGCTGCGCCGCAACCGCGGTCACCGGGTAGCGTTGCAGCAGGTCGGGCAGGCTGGGACCGCTGCCGGCGACCTGCTGGCGCTTCGCGTCGAAGTCGACGAAGGCGGTGAGCAGCCTGGCCTTGGTTTCGCCCGAAAGCGCACGCGAGGCCTGCTCGAACAGGTCGCGGCGCTCGTGGTCCATGTGCGCGCGCATGAAGTGACCAAAGTCGCGCACCGTGCCGACGAAGCTCTGTGTGGTTTCAGTGGACCAGGCTTCGTGTTGAGACGCGAAGTGGCTGAGCGTGCGCACGAAATAGTGCTCCTGCTGGTGCTCGCGCCGCATGATCGCGAGGGGTCCGTCGTACCAGTCGAAGCCACCCGCGACCAGCTCGGGCATGAGGATCGACTCTTCCTTCTCGTGGTGGTTCAGCTCACCAAAGTCGGTCAGCAGCCCCACCACTGCTGCAAGGTCGGCGCGATCGACCTCGGCGCCACGCGCAGCCTGAATGCCAATTTCGTCCAGCACCCGCAGCAGCCACTCGGCGCGCTCGTGCTCTCGGCCCAAGTAGGCGAACGGGTCGCTCGGCGCGCCCGACGGCTTCCTGCTGCTCGGCAGCTCCACGCTCGGCGCCTCCCCGCTTGGGAAATAGGAGCTTTGCACGGCGTCGTGCAGCCCCCATAGCGAGCTCAAGGCCAACTGCAAGTCGGGTTCCAGTCGGCCGCTCGGCGCGCGCGCAAGGGCGGCGCCATCACGCTCGGCCATCGCGACCGCCGCGCGCACGCGGCTCGCGTGCGGTAGACGTTGAAGCTGGCGCGCGACCGCGTGCAGGCAGAAAGCCAGGCTCCGCGGGGAGTCACTGTCGACCAGCAACAAAGCCAGGAGCGCCGGCAGGTCCGCCCACAAGTGGTGGCGGCGTCGATAGGCCGATGTCACCCCCAACGCGTCGAGCAGCCCGGCCCAGCGTACGTCGTCGAAGGCGCGCTCCCAACCGTCCAGGTAGAGCAGTGGCAGCAAGACACCAAGCGTGCGTAGCAGCACGTCCGCGCGCTCGATCTGGCAACCCATGGTGAGGAAAGCGTACGCCGCGTCGCGCGTCATACCCCCGGCGCGTTCACCTTCGAAGCGCTCGATGGCCGCTAGCGTGTCCTCCAGAGCGTCGAGCACCATGGTCTCCGAGCGCCCGCGAGCGTCACCCAGCCTGGCATAGCAGCGGTTCAATACGTGCCACAGCTCGGGGGGCGCCACGCCGCGCGCCGCCCGCAGGTTTTCCCGGGCGGCCGCCAAGGCGCCGAGCACGCTAGACGGGTTCTGTTCGTCGAACACCAGCGCCTGCAGCTGCCCGCCTCGGCTCTCGGGCGTCTTTTCGACGCCTGGTTCGGTCGTTAGCGCTAGGAGCGGCCGCAGGTCCAGAGGTCGCGCGGCGGGCAAATCGAGTCGCAAGCGCTCGTAGCTCGATACGACGCGACTGAGCCCTTGGGCCCGCGCCACGTAGCGCCCGCACCAATACATCGCTTCAGCCATGCTCGAGAGCAACATCTTCGGTACTCCATTCCTTCGTTGACGCGTCAGTCCGCGACGATCCAAGTGTCTTTGCTGCCGCCCCCTTGCGAGGAGTTGACTACCAGCGAGCCCTTGCGCAAAGCCACCCGCGTGAGCCCACCGCGCGTGACGTAGGTCGTCTCGCCGCTCAGGATGAATGGCCGCAAGTCCAGGTGTCGTGGCTCGACGCCGGCATCGCAGAGCGTCGGCGCCGTCGAGAGCGACACGATCGGCTGCGCCACGAAGTTGCGTGGATCGCGCAGCACGGCCTCGCGGCAGGCGGCGAGCTCGGCGGGCGTGCTCGCGCTTCCGACCATGATGCCGTAGCCCCCCGACTCGTTGACGGGCTTGACCACGAACTCTTCCAGGCGCTCGAGCACGCGCTTGCGCGCCGATTCGTCGAGCATGCGCAACGTCGGGACGTTCTGCAAGATCGGCTCCTCTGCCAAGTAGAAGCGGATCAAGTCTGGAACATAGGTGCAGACCAGCTTGTCGTCGGCGACGCCGCTGCCCGGGGCATTGGCGATGGCCACCGTGCCGGCGCGCCAGGCGCGCATCAAGCCGCGCACACCGAGCACCGAACGTGGGTCGAACGCCTCGGGGTCCAAGAACGCATCGTCGACGCGCCGATAGATGACGTGCACGCGCTCCAGCCCGCCAATGGTCTTCATGTAGACGCAGTCGTCCGCCAGCACCACCAAATCGGTGCCGCGCACCAACTCGATGCCCATCTGCGAAGCCAGGTAGCAGTGCTCGAAATAGGCCGAATTGTACGAGCCGGGCGTGAGCAGCACGATGCGGGGCTGTGACACGTCGTCGGGCGAAAGCGACTGCAAGAGCGAGTACAGGCGCGTCGGATAGCCGTCGACGGGCTGAATGCGCTGCTCCTCGAACAGCTCGGGGAAGACGCTCTTGGTCAACGCCCGATTCTCCAGCATGTACGAGACGCCGGACGGGATGCGTAGGTTGTCCTCGAGCACGTAGACCGTCCCGTCGCGATCACGCACCAAGTCGCTGCCGCAGACGTGCGCCCAGACGCCGAACTTCGGCTGTATGCCGCGGCACTGCGGTAGGTAGTTTTTGGAGCTGGCCAGGAGCTCGGCGGGGAACACGCCCTCCTGCACCGCGCGCTGCTGATTGTACAGGTCGTCGATGAACTGGTTGAGCGCCTGGACGCGCTGCTCCAACCCGCGAGCGATCCTGTCCCACTCGCTCTGCACGATGACGCGCGGAATGATGTCGAACGGCCACTCGCGATCGCGATTGCTGCCCTGAGAGTAGACGGTGAAGGTGATGCCGAGCGCGCGCACGGTAGCTTCCGCCGCGCTCTGGCGAGCACGCAACTCCGGCAGCTCGAGGCGACGCAGTAGATCGACCACACCGCGTATCGACGCGCGAGGCTCACCCTCGCGGGTCAACATTTCATCGTAGCAATTGGGGCTCGAATAGTTTGTGAAGGACACGCTCGACTCTCCAGCAAGCGCCAGGCCACCTGGCATTGGGCTCAATCCGTCGACCAATTACCCCGTGAAAGCTGCGTGCAACGCGCGGTGGTGCGCTTCCCGCATGCCGTTGGGGGTCCGCTTCGACCCGTTCAGCTGGGGTCGCGCACGGTGATGACCGGGCAGTTGGCGGTTCGCATCACGCTCTCCGCGACGCTGCCCGCGAGCATGCGCCGGCGCCCGGTGCGACCGTGCGTCCCCAATACGATCACGTCGCAGCCGAGGTCCTCGGCGACTTTCAGAATCACGTCCCGCGGGCCGCCCGTGGCCATGAGCAGGGGCGGCAGCGGCTCGGAGGCCAAGACCGAGCGCACGAAAGCCTCGACCTCGGCTCGCTCTGCGCTCGCCGCGCCGCCGGACCCCGCGTCGGTAGCGTGCAAGACGGCCAGCTTGGCGCCGTGTTCTAGCGCGAGCCGCGAAGCAAGCTGCAAGGCCGCCCCCGAGCACGGCGACAAATCGATCGGCGCGAGGACATGTTGAAAGAGGTTCGACATGCTGCGACTCCACAGCAAGCCGTGTGCCGTCGCTGGCAAGCCCTCGAGCGCCGGAGTCGGCTCGCGTGAGCGCGCTGCGCGAGCGCGCTGAATCTGGGAGTTGCCTGGTACTCTTGGTCGGGCGCAGCACGATCACTTGGGCCGCAACAAGCAAGAAACACGCAGAATCCGCGCGTAAATCTGGCGATCCCAACCGTGCCGCGTGCCGCGATCTTGGGCTGTTAGCCCGAGAAATTGGGCGCGCTGACCGCCGGCGGCGCAGATACGGCGTGCACGCAATAACTGCGCGGGGTTGGGTTGCCGCCAGGTTTCGCGCCGCACATCTCGCGAAGACCCGCGCAACGCTTCGCGCTGGCGCGGCACATGCAATGGCTCGCGGTCATGGAAACGATGCTCCATCGCAGTGACCGACCCGAGTTGGATCGCTACATCAATCTCAAGCTTGCCGCGATCGGTGAGCCTACGAACGCCGCCCTGTTCGACGACGACTTCCTGCGCCTCACCTGGCCGATGCTTCAAAACCACTATCAAAAGGACGAGCTGCTCGGCTGGCCGCTGTGCCCGGCCGACGCTCGCATCCAGGCCTACCTGGACGACGTGTTGGGCGACGTTTGCCCCGACTGCGTGCCACGTCTGCCAGGGCGAACGCTGGTGCTCGATCGCGAGGGCCTCGGGCGCGAGCTCTCGCTACCCCCGAATAAAGACCAGCTCGTCTCGCCCTACCTCACGTCCTATCGGATCGCGCAGGGCGTACTGCATAACCCCAAGAGTGATCGGCGTACCACCAAGGGCGTGTTTCACGTCGTCGAGGGCGGCTTGCCGGTGCCGCAAGACAAACAGGCGGTACCGAAGCGCACCTTCGCCCTGCTGCTCGCCGCTGCCTTCCAGCCACCGGCCCCGGTGCTGACGCTGCCGTTCACGGCCCACCAAGCCGAGCCTGCGCGCGTGTTTGTCTCGCTTTTACTCAGGCCCCTCGTCTGTCCAGCCACCGCTCGCGACTCCGAGAAACGCATGGAGGTGCGCTGCTTCGCGCCAGGCTCGCTGGTCAGCAACTTGGACTTCCTCGAGTGCGTGTTCGGCAACGCCGGCGACCCGTTCCTCACGCAGAACGACGCCGGGCTGGACGTGCTGAAATGGAGCGGACACACCGGCTGCTTGATCTTGGCGCCGCACTTGGTCGGCCTCAAAAAGCTCGAGCTCGGCTTGCCCCACTACGACCAAGCGACCGCGCGACAGCGGCGTGACGGCATGTGCTATCGCGACCCGGCGGAGCTCTACAACGATGGCAATGCGTTCAAGATCACCTGCCGCGACGCGCGCGGCGTGATGGTTACCATCATTGCTGACAACTATTACGGCTACTGCAAGAAGGAGATCAAGACGCAGATTAGCTACGCCGCCAACTTGTTCGGCGCGTGCGAGGAAGAGCACGCAGGAGGCGTGCTGGCTCACCCGGCCTACGTGCTTGGACAGGAGTTTTGCGCCGAATCCAGCCTCGAGCCTTCGCCGCGCAGCTTCGAGCAGGCGCTCGAGCTGCTCGGAGAGCATGCCCAACTCGTGACTGGAGGCTACGCCGTCGACACGCGCTACCCCGACGTTCGCTACGTGCCGAACCACGCCGAGTTCTCCCTGCGTGACGGCCTGGTACGGATTCGCAGTCTCGAGCGGGTCGACACGCTGCCGCTGCACCCCGAGCAGGTCTACGTGCTGCCGTCGGGCTACAAGGTGCGGCTCGAGCAGAGCCCGAAGCCCGGGACGTTCCGGCTCGTGGGCTCCCGCGGGGACGGCATCCTCTGTCACAAGCCGTGCACGGTCTCCGGTGGCGGCAAGTCCGAGATCTCGAAATCGCTGATGCCGATGATCCAAGTCGCGCCCGTCTTCGTGAAAGAATTTCGGCCGGACTTCGAGCGTGTGGTCGAGATCCTGAAGTCGGATTTTTCTCATTGCTTCAAGCAACCGACGAGCGACGCGCGAGCCTCTCGCCCGCTGCTCAGCCCGGAGCGCTCGCTCGGCTCGGTGGTGAAGCTGCTGACGCCTTCGGACGACTACACCGACGAGCACAACCTCTGGGTGCGCGCCTTGCCGCAGACGATCCGCGAGCTGGTTTTCTTGGTCAAGCGCCTCTGCCGCCCTGAGTGGGGCGATGACTTGCTCAGCCACTTCAGCGTCGACAGCGTCAACGGCTACGCCGGCCACGAGCTGCGCTTCGATGACCAGCGCCTGATGACGGGACAGCTGCGCGTGGGCTTCGAGCCGGGCGGCTCGGATTGGCGAATGTTCAAGCTGCGCCCGGACTTCCATCCCGCCGAGAAGGTCCAAGTGGAGGACGACATCACCGCATCGGTCGTGGTGCCACGTCAGCAACTACCGGGTTTGCCAGCGGATTGTACCAACCTCAGCCTGAAGCTGGTCGGCAACTGCGAAGAGTACCTGTTTCAACGACCCGACGACGCCATTCACCGCGGCTTCGATGTGCAGGCCGAAGCAGATATTGCCAGCAGTGGGACCTTCATCACCAACTTCGAGCCGCTCAGCCGTGAAGACGCGCAAAAGCTCGTCGACAACGTGGCCGAGCTCGAGCGTTTCAGCCCCGCGATGAAGCTGTTGTTGCTCGATTTCGTGAAGCATTCGAGCGCGGGCTACGTCGTCTGCTCGGCCAACCCGCGGCTGGTGGACGGCAAGCCTTCGCAGAACCCCCGCTACCTCCAGCACAGGCCCGATCGCGTTCAGCACCGCGACACGTACGTGGCAGAGATCGGTGCCAGGCTCGCGCGTGGCGTGCCGGTCACGCAGCCGCTGTTGTCGCCGGTGCGCGCGGTGCTCGCGGGCCGTCGGGCCAACCGCGGTCAGCCCGAGATCGGCTTGCCGCCGCTCGCGGTCTACGGGCCCATCCACTATCAAGAGCCACCCGAGCTGTTCATGGACTTCCTGAGCAGCCTGACGGGCAAGTCCCCATCGACGACTGGCTTCGGCAGCGAGGGCGCGCTCACCAAGGGACCGTTCAACGCGCTGTGGCCGGTGGTCGACATGAACAACGCGCTCGTGTCGGCAATTCTGACAGGCTACGCCGGTTTCACTAGCGCCGCCGGTTACCTTGGACCGCGCTATCGCGTCGATCACGACATCAGCATGCTGGTCCCCGAGGTGTGGTGCCGCATGACCGGGCGCGAACGCGACCCGGCGTTCCTCATCGAGCGCGGGTACCTCGAGAAGCTCGAGGATTTCGAGCACGCCGGGCGTCGAGTGCTCGCTAGCCGCCTCGGCTATCGCGTCACCCAGCGCTTCGCCGAGCACTTCCTCGGGCGCGTCTTCCAAACCCCGGCCGCCGTCTTCAGCGAGGACATGCTTCGCCCCGAGCGACAAGACGTCGCCGCGTTCGCGGCCGGCATCGACGCCATCGTCGAGACGCAGACGCGGGTCGCCAAGAGCTATTTCGAAGACGGTAGCATCGACGCCGCCTGTCCCCCGCTACACGCCCTGCTGCACGTGATGGCGCATGGCCACTACGAAGGCATGGGCATCGAGGACCAGCGACTGCGGCGGATGTTCACGCGCGAATCGCTGCTGGAGAGCGCTTGGTACAAGGAGCGCTTGTTCACCAAGCAACAACGCGACATTGCCCTGCTCGAGCGCCACGCGCGCGCGCTGCGCGGGTCAGCGCGGGGCGGCCACGCAGCGGCAGACTTGGAGCGACTGCAAAGCCTGGTGGACGCGCGGCTGTCTCATGCTCGAACGGCGAGCTACCTCGACGAGCTGGAGGGCGGGTTGGGAGCCGACCCGTTGCTCTGCCAGCTGCCAGGCGTCGACGAATCGACGCTGCTTGGCTAGCCCGAAAGGCCCGGTCATGCGCGCATTCCTACAGGGCGCACCACTTTTCTTGCTCTTCGGCGTCACCGCGGTCGGCTACCTGCTCGGCACGTTGCGGGTGGCGGGCTTTTCACTGGGCGTGGCAGCGGTGTTGTTCGCTGGCCTGTTCTTCGGGTGGCTCTTGCCAGGGGTGGCCTTGCCCGACTTCGTTGCCCAACTGGGGCTCGTGCTTTTCGTTTACACGATCGGGATCGCCAGCGGTCCGGGCTTCTTCTCTTCACTGCGGCGGCGCGGACTGCGAGACAACGGTCTCGTGCTGGTCGTACTCGGCGGCGCCTGGGCCTCGGCACTGCTCTTGGGACGACTCCTCGGCCTAGGCGGCGCCGTAGCAGCCGGTGTGTTCTCGGGCGCGCTGAACAACGCCCCCGCGCTCGCCGCGGTGAGCGAGAGCTTGCGCGCGGCGGGCGCGCCGGCCGCCGCGATTTCGCAGTCGGTCCTGGCGTTCTCGCTCACGTACCCGCTCGGCGTGCTGTTGCCCCTTGGGGCGGTAGCTGCCAGTGCGCGCCTGCTGCACGTGGTCTTCGCGCAAGAGCGCGTCTCTCGCTCGTACGGCGGTGACGGTGACGGTCCGCTCGCGAACGCCACGATTCACGTGGACCATGCGCCGGCTCGAACCGCGCACGAGCTGAAGCACACGCCGCACGGGAGCGTGGCGTTCGGTCGAGTCCAGCGCTTCGGTTCTACCAGCATCGTCGATGGAAACGCTCGCTTTCAGGTCGGAGACCGGATCACGGTCGTGGGTAACGAGGCCAGCGTCGCTGCCGTCACGGCGCTCTTGGGCCACACCTCTCCCGAGCACCTCGAGCTCGAGCGCTCGGAGGTCACGTTCAGGCGCATCCTCGTTTCAAACCCCAAAGTCACCGAGCTGCCGCTGCGCGAGCTGGCGCTGCCCCAGCGCTACGGCGCGGTCATCACCCGCGTGCGGCGGGGAGATGTCGATCTCACGCCGCACGGGAATTTCGAGCTCTTGCTGGGCGACCGAGCGCGCGTCGTGGCCCCTCTCAACCGCATGCAGCAGCTCAACGTCCTGCTCGGCGACTCGGCGCGGCGCGTTGCCGAGGTCGACTTGATTACCTTCGGCTTGGGCATCGCCCTTGGGCTATTGCTCGGAGCGATTCCGGTGCCGCTGCCCGGAGGCGCTCACTTCTCGCTGGGCAGCGCGGGCGGCCCGCTGGTGATGGGCTTGGTGCTCGGCCGCCTGGGCCGCAGCGGATCGCTGGTGTGGACGCCGCCGTACAGCGCCAACATGACGCTGCGCCAGCTCGGTCTCGTGTTGTTCCTGGCTGGCATCGGGCTCAGGGCGGGCGCCAGCTTGGCGAAGCCGGGGGAGTGCGGCGGCTGGCTGCTGATCGTCGCTGGCGCGAGCGTGACCAGCGTCGTCGTGCTGCTTTCAATGTTCGTCGGCTATCGCCTGCTCAAGATCCCGCTGGCCGTGCTGGTCGGCAGCATGGCCGGTATCCAAACCCAGCCTGCCGTGTTGGCGTTCGCGTTGGAACAAACCGAGGCGGAGCAGCCCAACGTTGGCTACGCGTCGGTGTTCCCCCTGGCGATGATCGGAAAGATCGTGCTCGCCCAACTAGCACTCCAAATCCTGCCCTGGCATTGAGCCGGAAACATCCGACCCCGGACTCATGGTTTGTGATGATGTCGAGCAAACTGTTGGACTAGACGAGACTGCGGCAGCGCTCGACGGCTACATAGAGCGCTGGCAACATGCGACGCGCGACCCTGGGACGCGGTCCGTGGATGGAGAGCAACGCAGTGAGTAGCCGGCGCGCAATCAAGCTTCCGAGTCTCGCCGCGGCGCTATCACTGGCCGCGAGCGCCTCCGCGCAGCAGGTCGAGCTGCCCCATCCGCCCCAGGTCCCGCCAAGCGAGCTCGGTGCTGCGTCGCCGCCGCGGGATCGCTTCACGCTTTCGGCTCGGTCGGAGACCTACGTTCAGCTGTTTCGTCGTGCGCTCCTGCCCGGCCCCGGCGGCAGCGCGGTCACCGCCGATCTGGCGTCGCCGTTCACGCAGTACTTGTTCGTTCAGGCGCGGGACGTCGACGCGCCCTGGCAGCGCGACGCCGTCGATCTCGAGCTGAGCGCGTGGGGCCAACTCTGGCCCACGTCGTCGGGCTTCGAGCGGCCCTTCGACGGTGACGTTCAAACCGCCAACGTCGCGGTGCGCGCGGGGCCAGTGACGCTGCGCCTCGGCCGGCAGCTCGTTGCGGGCGGAGCGGCTCGCTTCTCGCGCTTCGACGGGCTGGGAGCGACGGCCGCGTCCGGCGGGCTCTACCTCACGGCCTATGGCGGCTGGGCGGTGTTGCCGCGCTGGGATCAACGCATCGGCTACCACCAACTGGGCAAGGCCGAGCGCGAGCTGCTGATGGACCAACAGGTTTCACTGTCGCGCGCCGAGCACTGGCTCTCGGGCGCTCGGCTCGGCTACGATCGCGGCCCGTTCAGCGCATCGGCCTCGTTTCACGAGCAGCACGAAGCCGGCGGGCTCCAGCGCCGCAACCTGGGTGCCGACGCGGGCGTGGCGCTCGGTGAGCGAGTGGATGCCGCCGGCAGCGTGCTGCTGGAGCTCGACGAGCGCAAGCTGGCCGAAGCGCGCCTGTGGCTCGACCTACGCTTGCTCGATACGCTGAGCGCAACTCTCGAGGGGCTGCGCACCAAGCCGGCGCTGTTGCTCTCGCGGCAATCGGTGTTCTCGGTATTCAGCACCGGTCGGTACGACGAAGTCGGCGGGTTTGCGCGCTGGCAAGCGCTACCGTGGCTGGGCTTCGACGCCAGCGGCTACGTCGAGGTCTACGAGAGCGGGCGCCCCGGTGCGCGAACGGAAGGGACGGCGCGCTTCGAGGTTGGGGGCACACGACGCACGCTCGTGCGCTTGGCCTACGGTCGGGTGATCGTGGAGAACACGGGCTACCATAGCGTGCGCGGCTCTCTGTCGCGGGCGTTCGACGAGCGCCTGCGCGCAACGTTGGAAGCTTATGGCTACCTTTACGACGCGCCGATCCAGGGCTACCGAGCCTCGTCGGTGTATTCGGGAACGCTCGGTTACCAGCTCTCAGAGCCGTTCGAGCTGCTGTGGGGGGCGTCCGTACTGCGCTCGCCGTTCGCGCGGTTCGACGCGCAGACGCTGCTGCGCGTGAGCTGCACCCTCGACGCCGCGAGCGGGAGGCGACGATGAGCGCCGCGGTAGAGCGCGAGCGGTTGGCGACCATCGCGCTTTTGTTGTGCGTGCTCGTGGCGGCTGTGCTGGCCGCCTGCCATGCGCCCGCGACGGTGGCGCGCTTCCCGCATCGCGAGCATTTGACCGGCATCGCCTGCGGCACGCCAGGCAAGCCCGCGTGCTTGAGCTGCAACAGCTGCCACGCGCCGTCGGAGCAAGAGCGTGAGCTGAAGCTGCCGAAAGCCGAGCTGTGTGAGTCGTGCCACCGGAACGACCGCAGCAAAGTCTTGTCCGTGCTGAGCGTCATCCCCGAGCGGCCGTACGGTGAGATCCTGATGAACCACGACAAGCACTTGGCGATGCCCGAAATCAACGGCCAGTGCGTGCCGTGCCACAGCGGTGTCATCCGGAGCGGCAGCTCGACCTTGCCACCGATGAGCCAGTGCTTCACGTGCCACGAGCACCAGAAGCAGTGGGACGCAGGGCAGTGCGCGCCGTGTCACGCAATGCGCGATCTGGCGCGGACTCTGCCCCAAACCTTCATGCGCCACGGCGCCGAGTTCGCGCGTAGCCACGGCTCGGAGGCTGCTCAGAAGCCACAGCTTTGCCAGAGCTGCCACACGCAGGCGTCGTGCCAGGCTTGCCACGACGTCAGCCAGAAGCTCGGCGTCGAAGCCCGACGACCGGAGCTCGTCGAATCGCAGCAAGTTCACCGCGGCGACTTCTTGGTTCGCCACGCGCTCGAGGCCGCGTCTCAGCCATCACGCTGCTCGAGCTGTCACACTCCTCAAAGCTGCGATTCCTGCCACCGCCAGCGCGGAGTCAGCGGCGCGCTCGCCTCGGCCGTCAATCCGCACCCTCCCGAGTGGATCGGGACCAACACGGCGTCGAGTCACTTTCACGGGCTCGCGGCGCGGCGTGACATCGCGGCCTGCGCCGCCTGCCACGATCAGGGCCCTTCTACCAATTGCATCCGCTGCCACAAGGTGGGGGCGTACGGCGGCAGTCCGCACCCGCCCGGCTTTCGCTCGTCGCAAAGCCTCGCCAGCGAAATGTGCAGGTACTGCCATGGTTGAGCCTGTCCCCGAGCGTCGCTCGCCTGCGTCGCCCCGGACGCTCGTGCTTTCGCTGCTCGCCGCACTGGTTTCTGCGCTGTCGACGCCGAGTTGCTTCGAAGAGCGCGCGAGCCGCGACAGCGACGTCGTCGCGAAGCGCTGCGCCAGCTGCCATGGGGACGCCGAGCGCGCAGGCGACTACCTGACGCGCTCGGCCCCGCCGCGCGACCTGCTCGGACGCACGAGCACCCACGACCCTGGCGTTGGAGCCCACGCGTTGCACTTGAAGGCGTCGCCCACCCACGCCCCCGTGGCATGCAACGAGTGTCACCGGGTACCGGAGACGGTGAATGCGCGCGGCCACGCGGACGACGCGCGCCCCGCAGACGTCCATTTCGGATCACTGGCGCGCCACGACGACCACGACCCGCAATACGACTTTGCGACGCGCAGCTGCGCCGACGCCTACTGCCACGGCCAGGCCCAGCCGCGCTGGACGGCGCCGAAGAGCGATGCCGAAGCGTGCGGCACCTGTCACGGTTTGCCTCCTCCGGCGCCGCACCCGCAGTCCGAGCGCTGCTCGCTGTGTCACGGCGACGTGCTCGATGCCCAGCGCCGCTTTGTCGCACCCGACCGGCACGTCGATGGCGTGGTCGACTACGAGCCTGGCGAGTGTCAGAGCTGCCATGGCAGCGCAGAGAACGCGGCTCCCCCCGCCGATACTCTGGGCGAGACGTTGGTCAGCGCGCTCGGCGTGGGCGCCCACCAAGCGCACTTGGCCGGGGGCAGCTCGGGCAGGCCGCTCGACTGCGCTGAGTGCCACCTCGTGCCAGAGCACGTCGAAGATACGACGCACCTGGACGGGCCACCCGCCGAGGTGCGCTTCCTCGGCGTCGGTTCGGCTCACGACCGTGCGCCCAGTTGGCGCCGCGACCGCGCGACTTGCTCGGACACCTGGTGTCACGGGCCGACCCGTGGCGACGCTCGCCTCCCGCCGGTGTGGAACGATGGCGCGAAGCTCGACTGCCAGGGATGCCACGGCGCGCCGCCGCCAGCGCCGCACCCGCAGCTCGAAAACTGCTCGCACTGCCACGCTGACGTGGGGGCCGACAATCGCACCATCGTCGATCGCAGCCGGCACGTCGACGGCGTCGTCGACGTTTCGTTCGACCAAGGCTGCGGCAGCTGTCATGGCAGCGCCCAAAACCCTGCGCCGCCGAACAGCGTGGCCGGCGAGACCGCCACCAGCGCGCTCGCCGTCGGCGCGCACCAGACGCACGTGCTCGGCACGCAGCGCTCGCGCGCGGTGCCCTGCGCTACGTGCCACCTCGTGCCCGAAAAGCCGCTCGACCCGGGGCACGTCGATACGCCGTTGCCGGCCGAGGTCGCCTTCTCGGGCGCGGCGCTCGTCAACGGCGCAGCGCCGAGCTACCGCAACGGCAGCTGCCAGAGCACGCCGTGCCACGGCGCCGTGTTCCAGAAGCAACACGCCTCCGGTGGCAGCAACACCACCCCAGTGTGGAACGTCGTCGACGGGAGCCAAGCCGCGTGCGGCTCGTGCCATGGCTTGCCACCGCCCGCGCCGCACCCGCTGCCCACCTTTCCTTGCCACTTCTGCCACGAAGACCTGGGCGACGACGATCGAACCTTCACGCACCCCGAGCTGCACGTCGACGGGAAGATCACCTTCGCAGTGCCGTAGCGTTTCTCGCCGCCGTTCCGCGCCCTCAGTGCGTCGGCGTGAACAAGTGGCAATTGGCGCAGCGCGGCGCGTCCGGGAAGTGGCTCTTGCGATCGGCGTGGCAAGAGAGACAAACCTCGCGCACGAGGCCGGACTGATCGCCGTGCCCGGTGTGGCAGCGCTCGCAGCCTTGGTGCTTGGCGACTTGATGCAGCCCGGGTAACTTGTCGGGCTGGTGACAGCCGCTACACGGGGGAGGCTTGGCGAGCCCTTGGGGACCGTGAGGCCGATGACACCCGAGGCAACCCTGACCGCCGACGTGGCCGTGAGCCGACGCCGCTTCGGCGGCGTGGCACTGCGCGCAAGTCTTGACGGCGTGGCCGCCGCCGTGTGGCTCGTGACAGTTGGTGCACTGCTGGTGACCGGGCGGCGCCGTCGAGTGCTGCTGCTTGTGGCATGAGGCGCAGTCGGCGGTGCGCGAACCCGAGTGAGGCTCGTGGCAGCTCGTGCACTGCTGGTGCCCCGCGAGCGCGAGCGAGCGCTCCTTGGCGTGGCAGCTGTCGCAGCCAGCCAGCAGCGCTTGGGGTCGATGTGGCAGACCACGATGACACCCCTCACACGCTTGGTGCCCGCGGTTGGCCGAAACTTGCTGCACGCGTTGCGCATGACAATCACGACACGCCGACGTGCTCGCCAGCTCGATGCCGAAGTCGTGCGGTTTGTGGCACTTCACGCACGTGGTGCCGCCGTGCGCTGCGTGGTCTGACGCCGCGATCTGATGACAGCTGCTGCAAGCGCGCGCACCATCGGCTGCCTGCGTGCTGCGCGGATGGGCATCATGGCAGGCGACGCACCCGCCTGGGCGTTCGGGATGATCGGGGTGGACGTCCGAATGGCAACGCTTGCAGGCGAGCTCGGGTCCGGCCTTCACGTCGTGCGGCGCGTGGCAGCTGGTACAGCGGTTGTGGGCGGCGACACGTCCTCCGCCGAGCACCGCCTGGTTGGAGTGGCAGGAAGCGCACTCGACGGCTCGCTCCGCCTGAAAAGCGTGCGGTTGGTGACAGCCAAGGCACTCGCTGTGGCCACCCGCGAACAGCGCCGTCGCCGCCACGACTGGTTCGTGCTTGGAATGGCAATCGACGCAGGTCGAGCGTGCCGCCAGCGCCGTAGCGTGCTGGTGCTGATGGCAGGTCGCACAAGCCTCCGTCGGTGTCTTGCCGCTACTGGCGTGCGTGGGCGTGATGCCTTCGTGACAATTGCCGCACGGCGCGCTGTGGGGCGTTCCATCGTCGTGTGGTCGATGGCAGCTGAGGCAGTCCTGAGTGCCGTGTACGGCAACGGCTGGCACGTGGCCCTGCGCGACCGCGTGACAGCGTTTGCAGTCTTGAGGCTGGAACGTCGACAAGAGCGGAGGCTCGGCGCGACCGCCGTGAGCGCCGCCGCCGCCAGCCATCGCCCTCGGTGTGCCTGCGGCGAGCTCGGCGGCGTGACCGGTGCCCTCGATGGTGAAAGCGTGGCAGCTCGTGCAGTCGGCTTGCGCACCAGCGCCCAGGCGCGCCGCGGCTTGCCGACTGGCGTGCGCGATACCTGCCTCCTTCTGGTGGCAGGCGGCGCAGCGCCCTGGCGCTACCTTGCCGATCGCTCCGCCAGCGAGCTCGTGGCATTTGCTGCACGCGACACCCTTCTTGAGCACGTGCGTGCGATGCCCAATCACGGCGCGATTCCACTGCCAGGTTTGCTGCACGGAGATCCCCTGCTCGGCGCCCCCTCCGCTGTCAGCACAGGCGGCCAAGATCGCGAACAAAATGAGGCCGAGCAACCATATGACCGAGGTGGTGCTGCGCTGGGCGCTCACGACTCCATGCTAGTCGCGATCAACGAGGCCGGCACAAGCTGCGGCGCTTGCCGAGCTGGCCCTCCACGGTTTTGATGACCCCCGCGCGCCCCGTGACGTCGCCGAAACAGACTGGGCTGCTGGCGGGCGCGGCCGCAGTGGTTCGTTCGATTGCGCCATTCTCGAACGGCTGTAACATCGCGCCCGTGCCTCACGCAGGTTCTTGGGTCGTCTACGTCGCGTTCGGCAGCGCGCTGGGCGCTGCCGCGATCTTGCTGCGCTACTTGATCAAGAGGCCGCCGCTCGACCTATCGATGAAGCTGTGGCTCTTCTTGGGCCTCGGCGTGTTGCCTTCGGTGACAGCCCTCGCTTCGACCGTGGCAGGGATGGAGCGCACCACACACCGCGAGTTCTGCGGCTCGTGTCACGTGATGGCCGCTCACCTCGACGACGCCTCGACGCTGCGCTCGCAGTCGCTCGCGGCTCGACACACGCGCGTCCCGTTCTTCGGCGAACAGAGCTGCTACGTGTGCCACGCCGACTATGGCATGTACGGCTACCCGCTCACGAAGCTAGGTGGGTTGCGGCACGTCTATCTCTACTACCTCGGGGGCTACGCCGATCTCACGCTCGAGCAAGCCAAGCGTGAGATCCACATCGCCAAGCCCTACGACAACATGAATTGCAGGCAGTGCCACACTACCACCGCGCGAGTCTGGCGCGACGTTCCCGACCATATTTCCATGGAGCGGGAGCTGTTTTCGAACCAGGTGAGCTGCGCTAGCGCCGGCTGCCACGGCTTCGCGCATCCATTCACCAAGAACCTGCCACCGCTCCGCGAGGGGCAACACTGATGTTGCGCCTCTTGCTCGAACGCTCGGTGACGGAGTTGCTCCGAGCTGCGTGCCTGTTCGCGCTGCTCGGCCTCGCGATCATGTGCGCGTCACTCGTCTGGCCGCGCGCGTTGCCGGTGATCTTCGCGATGAGCGTCGGTCAAGCGATCGGCATCGGCGCCTTCTCCAGCTACTTGCTGGCGGTCATCGTCGACGTGCGCCGCACGACACGCGAGCGCGCTTCCCAGCCCGCAGCGCCGCCGCCACCGGGCGAAGCTGATGCCGGCACGGACCCTGCGAACGACCGCTAGGCTCACGACTCCCACGCCTCCAAGCGCCGAGGAGCGTTCGCGTCGGAGCACTGTTTCGCTCCAGTGACGTTCACGCTTCGACTCTGCACTCGAGGCTCATCAACTTTGTGGATGCGCGCGTCGTTCGCGACGCGCGAGCTCCCACACGATATTGACCGAGCAGATGATCAATGTGACTCTGGCTTCGTGATCGGCGCTCGCAGCGCCTGCTGACAAGGTGCGGAAAGATGTCCAAGAATCTCGGCGTATTCGCGATGCTTTTACTGGCGGCAGTCTTCGTGGACGGTTGCTCGGGGCAAGATGGCAAAGACGGCGCAACCGGCACGACCGGCGCCGACGGTGAGCAAGGGCCTGCCGGTGAGGACGGTGCAAACGGCGTCGATGGCGCGACTGGCCCCGCTGGCATGGATGGGGCGAATGGCGTCGACGGCGAGCAAGGCCCGGCTGGAGTCGCGCCCGACGGCACGCTGAGCACGAGTTGCCTGGGACCGTGCCACGGCTTCAACGGCGTCGTCGAAGAATGGAAGACGAGCCGTCACTTCGCGACCTACATCGCGAACCTCGGCGGCGACGAAGTCACGACCTGGACCGGCGCGACGGCGTGCGGTAACTGCCACGCCATCGACGGCATCGAGCAGCGTGTGGCCGGCAACGTCACTTTTGCCGGCGCGACGGGACCCGCGGACCTCGGACACGGACAGGTCAGCTACAAGAACTCGAGCAGCAGCGCGATCAGCGAGTCGGTTTACGCCGGCAACGCCAGCGTCGCGGTCGTGCACTGCACGACGTGCCACGACAGCTCGCCCGCCAACGACCCGCACGTGACTGGCTCGGACTACAAGCCTGGCTCGTTCCCGCTGCGCGTGCCGGTCGGAAAGGACGACCAGGCGCTACTCGAGAAGAGCTCCGCGGTGGGGGTTGCCGACGGCACGGGAGCCGGCAAATTCACGACCGGCAACGTCTGTGTGTGGTGTCACAAGTCGCGCAAGGACGTGACCAACTACATCGCGGCCTCCACGGTCAACGTTTCGAGCTCGTATTGGGGACCACACGAGGGGCCGCACGCCGACGTGTTCTCCGGCAAGGGCGGCTACGAATACGCGGCCAAGACCTACTCGAGCGGCACCCACCAATTGAACGAGAACGGCTGCGTGACGTGTCACATGCCCCCCGTCGCCATCAACATGGGGGTAGGCGACCACTCGTTCCGGCCTCGCATCGAGGCGTGCAAGGACTGTCACAAGACCGCGACCAACTTCAACATCCTCGATTGCCAGTCGCGAACCACGACCGGTCTGCAGCACCTACGCAAGGCGCTCAACGACGCCGGCCTGCTCTCGAAGGATGGGACCAACTCCATCGACGCACCCACGTTGGCGAGTGACAAGGATTTCGCTGGCGACGTGGCACTCAAGAAGAACGGCGTACCCGCGGCCATGGCCGGCGCGCTGTACAACTACTTCCTCATCGCTCGCGGCGGCGCGCTCGGTGTCCACAACGCCAGCTACACAGCCCAACTACTGTACGACTCGGTCGAAGCAGCGAGCGGAGATCTGACGGGGATGACACGCTGAACGGGCTACGCCGAACAGCGCGCGCCGCCGAGCCGACGCGCTCACGACGTGAGGGCAAGTTACCCGGCATGAAGACGACCGCGCTTTTGGCACTCAGCTTGGCGGGCGCGGTCGCGCTCGCGGTGGGGGCGCGACGCGGCCCCGAGCGCGGAAGCCCGGTCCACTACGAGCCGGTCGCAGCGCCGGGGTCGGGACCTTCAATCGACGATGACGACGACGCCACTGACGAGCGAGCCATCGCCGGCGACGTGCGCGAGACGTTCGACGTCGCTGAGTACACCTATCTGCGTCTCGCTACGCCCAGCGGCGAGACCTGGGCCGCCGTTTCGAAGACACCGGTCAACCTCGGCTCGCGCGTCCGGATCGATGGCGCCACACGCATGGAAAACTTCGCGAGCCCGACGCTGAAGCGTACGTTCCCCGAGATCTATTTCGGAACGTTGGCCAAAAGTGACGGCAGCTTGCCGCCGGGCCATCCCGTCATTGCGCCCCAGAGCTCGCCCCACGCGCCCACGGGCGTCAGCGCGGCTTCCGAGCTGCGCCTAGTCAAGGTGCCGCGCGCGCCTGGCCCGGCGGGCCACACCATCGCGGAGCTATACGCTCAGCAGGGTGGCCTAAAGGATCGCCGCGTGCGCGTCCGGGGCCAGGTTACCAAGGTGACAGCGGGCGTGCTCGGAAAGAACTTCATTCACCTACGCGACGGCAGCGACGCCGAGCATGACCTCGTCGTCACCACCCAAGCACAAACCCAGATCGGGGAGCTGATCACGCTCGAAGGTAGCCTGCGCCTCAACGTGGATTTGGGCATCGGCTACAAGTTCGCCTTGCTGCTCGAAGACGCTTCAGCGCTACCAGCGCTCTGAAGTTGCCCGAGCCTTCAGCCCAGCTCATCCAGCAGCAAAGCCCAGCTCTCGCCGTGATCGATGCCAAGCTCGCTGGCGATCTCGCCGAGCGCCGTCTCCACGGCGAGGCTCGCGTGCCCTCTCTCGCCGAGCGCGGCACCGGCGGCGGTCGCAACCGTCTCCGCGTAGAACAACAGCCCCGGTAGCTCGCTGAAGTCGAACTCCATGTCGTCGCGCGCCTTCGCCAGTAAGAAGATGTCGTGGAGCGCCTCGGAAATGTACTCCTTCGACGGACGCTCGGTGAGCCAGCGATTCAACACGGCGAGGGCGCTCGCGCTCAAGTCGTACGAGCGAGCCGCGAATAGGTGGATTCGCTCCTTCTTGACTTCGTCCATCTTACCGTCCGCCCAGGCTACGTAGATGAGCGGCAAGAGCTTGAGCACTCGGTAGTCGGCGGGCTGAATGCCCAGGTGTGACAGCGAACGTTTCATCCGATCGGCTTCCATGACTGTTCCTCCGTGTTGCAAGCTCTGCATTTTGCGCGCCAGGCGCAATTGCGCCTTGACCGACTCTCTGGGCGCAAGCCTTGCGCCGACCGCAGGGCCCTTGCGACTGCTCAATCGAGCGTCGTGATGCCATGGCGAATCGCCCATTTGGTCAGCCGCGCCACGCCGTTCATGCCCAGCTTCTCGGTCACCTGCCGCCGATGCGTCTCGACGGTCGGCACGCCGATGACGAGCCGTCGGGCGATTTCCTTGGACGAATGCCCCTCGGCGAGCAGCTTGAGGACCTCCCGCTCACGCGGTGACAGCGTGCGCGCGCGACCCTCGCTCCGACTGTCGGCCGCGGTAGCCGCGCCGTCGACGGCGCCCGCGTGCGCGTGCCTGGCATGAGCTTGCCTCGAGCCGTTGTTCGGCCCGAGCCGGAGAAGCACGGCCAAAAGCTCCGCCGTTGTGGTTTCCGTAGCCAGGCACGTGTCCGCGCCGGCGGCCAAAATCCCCGTCTTCAGCCGGACGTCGCCGCCCTTGCACAGGCCGATGATACGAGTCGCAGGCAGCTCCGCGCGCAGTTGGCGCACGGTCGTTATGCTGTCGGTCTCTGCGAGCGTTCCGTTCAGGATGGTTGCAGACGGGTGGGCATGCAAAGCGGCGCACAGCGCCTCGCGACCGCTAGCGGCAACGGCGACGACTGCAAGGCCCGCTCCTTCGAGGATGGCTTTCAGTCCATCTCTCACTAGCGGAAGCTCGTGGGCCACGAGGAGTTTCATGTGGGTTCCTTCGAAATGACAGCGCGAAGCCGTGCTCTCGAGCAGCGACGGCGCCGCACTCGAGAGGTCCGTTCGTGTCGCTGCTGTCAGCTTAAGTCGAGCGCGAGGCCACACAAGGCGGTGGTCTCGAGGTTTACGTGTGACCGGGCGCAAGGCGCGGGTGTGGCTCGCGCAGCGCTTCGGCTGCTCAGAGCGCGCACGCGTATGCGTGACGCTATCGCGTCGTGCGTCTTCTAGTCGCACGATGGCCGACGACGTTGCAGCTTGGCTACTGCGTCGTCGGCGCGCACGGGCTCGTGGTGAACTCGTCACCCGATACCGAACGCGCTCGTTGTTCCGACGCCGGAGCCGGTGCGTCCGACGTGACGCAGGGTCGAGCGTGCGACGCGATCCCCGAACAGTTGAGCCAGACGGCTAAGCGCAGCGCAATGCAGGGCCTCGAGATCCGCGGTGACGGCGACTTCCCAGGCCAGGTTGCGCAGCCGCTCCAAGCTGCCAGAAACGGCCCCTTCCGCCGCCTCGCACGAGCGCAGGCAGCCAAGCAGGCGCGGCTCGAGTGTCCGCCAAATTCCCAAGAACTCGTTCGGGCTCATGACAGCCGCGCCTTCGGCAAGCCGCGAGAGCAGCCAGGCGATCTCACGGGCTTCAGCTTGATCTTCTCGGTTTGAGGGAGACATGTCGCTTCTTCTCTCTTGGGATGATCTGCCAGCTGCATGTCACGTGCCGGCGCCCCACTCGAAGCGAGACGACATGAACTGCCAACCATTTCACATGCTTGCGAACAGGCGGAGCGAGCCCTGGCGACCCCATGCGCGCACGCCCGCGCGCAGAACCTGCACAGCCTGCAGATTCTGCGCGCAGCTGAGCGTCGAGCTCTCGCGGGTCCCGTCTCTGCCTTGCTGCGACGACTTGAGTAGGGGACCAACGCCGCCTTGGACGTGAGCCCGGGGGCGGGCGCCGCGAGCTTCGACGCGGAATTCGAGCCGCATTCGAGAGGGATCGCGGAAAGCCTTGGCAAAACTTCGCCCCGGCCTTGGCGGGCCGCCAAAGCTGAGCTTTCATTCCCGAGTGCCCCCCTCGGAAGGCTCCCACGCGCATGGTCATGGCCACGGCCACGGCGGGCACGCGCACGGTGAATCGACGCCCAAGCCCAGCGCTTCAGCAGGTCACGGTCACGGTGGTCATGCTCACGGCGGGCACGCGCACGGCGGCAAGGGCAGCCCGCGCACCCAGCTCAGCTTGGCGCTCACGCTCACGCTGGGCTTCATGGGCGTCGAGGCCGTCGTGGGCTGGCTCAGCGGCAGCCTGGCGCTCTTGGCCGACGCGGGACACATGCTCGGCGATAGCGGCGCGTTGGTGCTGGCGCTGATCGCTCAGCGCGTTGCAGATAGACCGCGCACCGAGCTCCGGACCTACGGCTTGAAGCGCGCCGAGGTGCTGGCCGCGTTCGTGAACGGCATCGTGCTGTTCGGCATCGCGTTGATGATCATACGCGAGGCGGTGGAGCGCTTCATGGAGCCCGTGCCGATTCACGGCCGGCCCATGCTGTACGCGGCCATCGCCGGCCTGTGCGTGAACCTGCTGTCGGCTCTCATCTTGATGCGGGGCGGGCAGGGCAACATCAACGTGCGGACGGCGCTGCTCCACGTATTGTCCGACGCGCTCGGCTCGGTCGCGGCCATCGTAGCGGCCGTGGGCGCGCTGTGGTTCGGGGCGCAACGGCTGGACCCGGCGCTATCGCTGGTGATCGCCGGCCTAGTGCTGCTCGGTGGCTACCGCGTGCTGCGCGAGACGACCGGCATCTTGCTCGAGTCGGCGCCGCCACACATCGACGTCGCGGCGGTCGAGCGCGCTATCGCTGCCACGCCCGGCGTGGCGTCGCTGCACGACCTGCACGTCTGGCGCATCTCCGAAGAGCTCGACGCGCTCACGGCTCACGTGACGCTTGCGCGCGGGGCCCACGGCACCGAGGTGTGCAAGAGCGTGGCCGACCGCCTCAAAGCCGAGTTCCGGCTGGAGCACGTCACGATACAACCCGAAGCGCCCCCGCCCGACGAGCTGGTGGCCGTGCGGGCCAGCAAAGACGGCGCGCCAATCCGAAGGGTCTCCTGATGCAGCGTTTGGGTAGGGACCCAAACGCCCACGAGACAGCGCGCCAATCCGAAGGGTTTCCTGATGCAGCGTTTGGGTAGGGACCCAAACGCCCACGAGACAGAAGGGTAGGGACCCAACCGCCCACGAGACAACCGCGCCAATCCGCCGGGCGGCTGAGTAGGGACCCAGCCGCTTCGAGACCGATTTCTTAAACGTTTGTGACTTCTCGGGGGCCCGACTACCCTTTGGGCGATGATCCGCACCAGTGACGATCTCGAAGCGCAGCTCGGTCGCCTTGGACGGCGCTACGAGCGACACCCCGACGGCACGTTCGTCCTGTCGCTCGGCGCCCATCAGCCGCCCGCTGCCTTGCTGCTGGTGCCGCCCGTGTTGGTCGTGCAGGTCGCGATCGGGCCGGCGCCCAAGAGCGACGTGGCCGCTGCGCCCGTCTACAAGAAGCTGCTCGAGCTGAACGCCAGCGCGCTGCTTCACGCGGCCTTCGGGCTGGAGAACGACCAGATCGTGCTAGCCGCCGCGCTGGAGCTCGAGAGCCTGGATCTGAACGAGCTCGAGGCCGTGCTGGCCGACATCGACGTCGCGCTCGGCGAGCATGTGCCGGTCCTGCGTGCCATGGTTCAAACTGCGACGGCGCTCGACGGCGCCGATCCTTCCTGAGGTCGAGTAACAGTCATGGGCTTTTTCCAACGTCTCGCCACGCTCATCAAATCGAACCTCAACGACCTGATCAGCCGCTCCGAAGACCCGGAGCGCATGCTCAATCAGATCGTCGAGGACATGACCACGCAGCTAGGCGAAGCCAAGAAGATGGTCGCCCTGTCCATCGCCGACGAGAAGCGGCTGGAGAAGCAGACCCAGCAAGAGCTGGAGGCCGCCGCCGGCTGGGAAAAGCGCGCCATGTTGGCCGTCAAAGCCAGCAACGACGACCTTGCCAAAGAAGCGCTGGCCCGCAAGAAGGAGCACGAGTCGACCGCCGAGCAGTTCAAAGATCAGTGGCAGAAGCAGAAGCAATCCGTCGATCAGCTGAAGCTTGCCCTGCGCGCGTTGAACTCCAAAATCGAGGAAGCCAAGCGCAAGAAGAACCTGCTCATCGCGCGCAAGAAGCGCGCTGAAGCGCAGAAGGCCATCCAAGAAACGATGGGCGGCCTGCGCAACGCCAGCGCGTTCGAGACCTTCGATCGCATGGCGGGCAAGATCGAGCAGATGGAGGCTGAAGCCTCCGCGCAGGCCGAGCTCAACGAGGAGTATTCGGGCGACGTCTTGGCGCACAAGTTCCAGCAGCTGGAGCAGACCAAAGGCGCAGAGGAAGACCTGCTCGCGCTCAAGCGCAAGATGGGCCTCGCTCCGCCCGAGCCCGAGCCTCCCAAGGCGCGCGTCGCGGCCACGGCGGGCGGCGCAGGCGGCGGCGGCAGCGAGCTGGACGCGGCCGAACAAGAAGAGCTGGCCCGCGCCCTCGCCGAGCTGGAAGCCGAAGAGCAGCAAACCGAGCTGCGCATGAAGAAGTAGGTCGTCTCATGAAGCGCCCGCGCCCGCTCGCCCCCGCTCTCGAGCCCCGAAAATCTTCCCGCCTTCCCGCCTTCCTGTTGATTCCGGCTCTCGCTCTCGTCTCGTCGAGCGCTGTCGCAGGAGGCCGCACCATTTCTGCCGAACCGGTCGACGACGTGAAGATCCGCATCGACGGAGATTTGCGCGAATGGCCGAACAAGATGACCGACTTGGGCGAGACGCTCGAGGGCAAGCCCAGCGGCGGTGATCCGCGCGTCGCCGCGACCATCGCCTACGACGAAAACAGCCTGTACGTCGTGCTCAAGGTCTTCGACCAAAAGATCGTGCGCACGGCCGCGGCGGGTCAGAACGAAGACCACGCCACGTTGTTCCTGAACTTTCCGAAGGGGCAGACCTACGCGGTCGAGTTGTACCCTGGGCAACCCGGCAAGGTGGCTGGCTCCATCAAGGTGAAGGGCGCCAGCGTCAACGGCGCCAAGATCGTCGAAGCTCCGACCGACAAGGGGCTCAGCGTCGAGGCGCAGATCCCGTGGACCGCTTTTCCGGAGGCGGCGCGCACGCGCATCGGCCTACGCGCGACCATCACCTACGCCGATGCCGACGCGGCCGGCAACGTGAAGGCCATCATCGGCACTAGCCAGGCGCGCTCGGGCAAGGCCATGCCGCCGCTCTTGATGGCGAACGAGCAGGGGCTCGAAGAGTCCATCATTCGCGCCAAGGGCTTGCCGCCGAGCCCCGCTCGCGAAGCGTTCGGAAACGTGTCGGGCGACAGCATGGTCGAGCGTGTTGCCGTCTGGGGCGGTAACCTAGTGATCATCGGTCCGCATTTTCGCGGCGGAAAAGAGTTTTACTTCGCGGACTTGGGCGTCGCGGACGCGGGCCAAGTCGAGCGGCTCGAGCTGATCGACTTCGACGCCGACGGTCACGACGAGGTCGTGGTGCAAAAGAAGGTCGGCGGCAGCGACAAGTACCGCCAAGTGCTGACCGTCATCAAAGTCGGGCGCGACGACCAGCCGTTCTTGGCCTTCGCTCACGAGGTCGGCATCAAGACGAGTGACGGCGAGATCAAGAACAAGGTCAAGCTGTCCAAGACCGGCATCGAGATCGCGCAGGGCGAGGCCGAAGGCTTCGAGCCTGGCAGCTTCTCGGAGGTGCAGCCGGGGGACATGGGTGCAACGCTGCTCCCTTGGGAGAGCGTCGGCAGCCGCAGCTTCGTTTGGAAGGGCAAGGGCTTCGAGTCCAATGGCGAAACCGCCTTCACTCCCAAGGGTGGTGCAGGCGCGCCCGCGGGTGGTGGCAAGAAGCCGAAGGCCCGCCCCAAGAGCGACGAGCCGCCGGCTCCCCCCGCGCCGCGCCCGCCAACGTCCGACGAGCTGCTCGACCGCGTGTACGCGCTTTACAAAAAGGACCGCGGCGTCTCGGGCAAACCCAGCTTCGACTTCGTGACCGACGTGGCCGGGGACCGCGGGCCGGAGCGCGTGCTGATTCACGGCAAAGACATGGTCGTGTTCGGCAAGGGCTTTCGCGAGGGCTTGAGCTACGCGTTCATCGCCGTGGGCGTGGCCGATCCGAAGGACATTTTGGACGCGACGGCGCGCGATCTAACGGGCGATGGTAAGGCCGAGATCATCGTGCGCGCGGTGCTGCACGCCAAGGCCAGCAAGGCGCTGGGCGGCGATACGGTCGATCGTCACGCGCTGATGGTGTACGCGGTGCAAGGCGACGGCTTGGTGCGCATTTTCGGCGCCGAGACGGGGCGCTCGCTGGGCAAAGATCGGATCATCGGCGCGGTGTCGTTCGTGCCGGCGCGGCGTGGCTTCGATTTGGAGCTGCGCCCGTCGCGCGCCATCGGCTGGACCGAGCAAACCTATCCGTTCCCGGTCGATACCACGGCTGCTGGCGGCTTGGAGCCGCTGCTGCTTCCGTGGAGCGGCGGCTCACGCAAGTACCACTACGACGGCAAGTCGTTCACGGGCCCGTAAGGCGGCTACTTGCCAGTGGCCAGCCAAATGCCGCGGTCTCTACCGTAAGGAATGGCGTACAGCAGGTAGCCCGAGGTAACGAGGTAGCTGGACACACCGTTGTCGACGGTGGCGTTGAAGCGTAGTTCGGCGTTTTCGTAGCTCAGCCGACCCGTGCCCTTGCTCGCGTCGTAGTTCGCCAAGAATACCGTGCCAGGCAGCAGCGCGCTCAGCGACGAGGTCGTATAGAACCCGACGCTCGGCGCGACCTCGGCTAGCTCGGGCGCGACGAACGCCGCGCTCGGCGGCGTTGCCAAGAGCCCGTCGAGCGTGCCCGAAAAGCGCGAAAGACGGCCACTTTCGCCGTTCCAATCGTGAAACAGCACCGTCCACTCGCTGCTGGCGTCCCTGAACTCGAAGCCGTCGCTCGGGACGCGCTCGGCGATCACCCGCAGTCGATCACCCGACACCGCCGCTAGCTTGCCCGTGGCTCCGTCCCAGTCGACAATCAAGCGATTGGCGGGCGCGTACACACCTGTGGCAAGCGAGCGGGTCTCTCCTTGGGCGTTCCAATGCAGGTACTCGCCCACGTTGTCTTGGACGTTCACGAGCGCGTAGCCATAGGTCTTCTCGCCGCTCCCCCAGATGCTCCAGTGGTCCAAGGTCGCGCGCTGACCCAGCTCGTGTTCGGCGCCATCTGGTCCCTTCACCACGAACGTGCCGAGCGATGACTCTACGTTGCGCAAGTAGACGAACCAGAACGGGTCCGTCGTCGGATCCTGACTGCCGCGCTCGGGCACGAGCCTCAAGTACTCGGGAGCCGCGTCGAGCTGCAGGTCGAACAGCTTGCCAGACGGCTCGTGCAACGCGTGCAAGCGGCTCTCGCCGCAGGGTGAATGGAACGTCGCCCAGGTGTCGTCGCGCATGCCCAGGTTGCAGACGTTTTCGGCGAGCGGTTTGCTTTCAGTCTTGCCGTCCGCGCTGGCGGAGAGGCGATGCAGGCCCGAGGCGTCGACGTACAGCACGCCCGCGTTCGTCTTGATGACGCTGCCCACGTCCTTTCCGAAGCGGCCATGGCTCTTCCAGTCGCTGCCGAACACCTCCAGCTGGCCTTCGCTGCGGACCAAGGTTCGGCCCGAGAAGGCGCGCGTGATGACCCGGTCCACCGCCGGCGCTAGTGTCGTCCGCTTGCTCTCTGCTGGCTCGACCTCGAGCAGATCTCCCGCTGCCCAGACGATGACGCTGCGCTCGGTCTCTCCGATGGGCAGGTGCGCGTCTTCGATCTCGAAGTCGAAGACGCGGCAGGACGTGTCTGCAAAGTGCAGCGTGCCCAGGATGGCGTCTTCGTGAAAGTAAGCTATACCGGCTTCAGCTCGGTTTGGGTTTCGGCCGGCTACGTAACGGCCTACGTCTGGGATCTCGCATGGCTTGGGGTTCGCAAAACGCATGACGACGAGCGACGAGCCCTCGGTAGGGCGCGCCAGCACGCTCAGCTCTTTCCCCGCTGCCAGCCCCACGCTGCGGTATCCACCCTCGACCAGCCGCAGCGCGGGCGTTGCCAAGTGCGTGCTCTGCTGGGGGAATAGGGCGGTGCCGGCGTCTTGAAACCCTTGGACGATGTCGCAGCCCAAGAGCAACGGCAGCACCAAGAGCGCTCGCGCTTTGTAGCCAGGTGCCGTCACGCGCTCCGCGCCCTCGTGCTCACCCTGGTATTTGCACCGGGGCTCCTGAACGCGCAACCGCACGCCGCTGAAAATACGGCTGGGCAGGTCACGCCGCCGCGAGCCATCTCGAGCGAAATTTCCTATCCCGAAGGCGCGAGCGGCGGCGGAACGGTCGTGCTCGAGCTCACGGTGGACAACACCGGCGTGGTTACGGAGGCCAAGGTCATTTCGGGGGCGGAAGCCTTTGCGGCGAGCGCGCTCAGTCAGGCCAAGACCTTTCGCTTCGAGCCCGCCGTGCGTGACGGGCGCCCGGTCGCCGCGCGGATTCGGATAGCTCTGGATTTCAGCCCGCCGGAGCCGTGGGCCGACGGCCCAGCAGAGCCAAATGCGCAACCTCCCGGCGCTGTAGCGCCTCCCGCGCCGGCTGCCACGGCCCGGGCCCGCGCGGTTTCGGCTCCCAGCGGGGTTGAAGTGACGGTGCTGGGCGAACGCCAGCGGCCAGGGGTCGTGACGCTGAGGCAAGAGGACGCGCGGCTGATGCCTGGCAGCTTTGGTGATCCGCTGCGCTCGATCGAGGCGCAGCCGGGCGTCGTGCCGGTCGTGTCAGGCCTACCCACCTTCTTCATTCGCGGCGCGCCGCCTGCCAACGTGGGCTTCTTCTTCGATGGCATCGAGCTGCCCATCCTGTACCACGCATTCTTCGGACCTTCGGTCGTTCATCCGAGCTTCATCGACCGCGTCGACTTCTACCCGGGAGCCGCGCCAGCTTCGCTCGGTCGCTTTGCGGGGCCTGTGGTGGCGGTCACGGCTCGTCCGTTTTCGGTGGAGCCGCACGCCAACGCCAGTGTCCGCGCCATCGACGCTGGGGGCTACGCCGAGAGTGGCTCGGCGTTGCAGAGCTGCGAGCCAGGCGCGAGCGAGTGCCCGCTCAGCGCGGTACGCGCCGCGATGCGCTACTCGTACGCGGGGCTGGTGCTGTCGCTGATCAACGACGCGGAGCTGCGCTACTGGGACTACCAATTTCAAGGCAAAGTCGCGCTCGGACCTAAGGACAGCCTGGGTGTGATGGCCTTCGGCGCCTACGATCTGTTCCGCGCACCGCAAGCGACGAGTAGGGGTGGCGGCATCATCAACTTTCACCGCCTCGACTTGCGTTGGGATCACCGGCTCGGCTCGCAAGGGCGCGTCAGGCTGGCGCTCACGGGGGGGCACGATCGCTCGTCAGGCGCCAACGACGAATCGAGCGTCGTGAAAGACCAATCGCTACGGCTCCGCGGCGAGCTCGATCGCCGCTACTCGCGCGAGGTGATGCTGCACGCGGGGGTCGACGCGCGCGTCGATCGCTTTGGGCTCGAAACCAGCCCGCGCCGTCTCGACTATCCCGACTACTCCGCGCTGTTTCCGTCGCGCACCGACGCCGTCTCGGGCGGATACTTGGTGCTCGAGCTGGAGCCGACGCCCGGCATCTCGGTCACGCCCAGCGTGCGCGCTGACGTGTATGCGTCGGGAGGTGAGCGCGCCGTCGGCGTCGATCCGCGAATCTCGGCGAATTTTCGCATCAGCCGCGCGTTGGCCTTCGAGCACTCGCTCGGCATCTTGCACCAGCGTCCCAACTTCGCGGCCCAGGTGCCGGGCGCCCAAGTGGCGGATCTCAGTGGTGGGCTCCAGACCGCGCTGTTGGCTAGCTCGAGCGTTCGCTACCGTTTTCCGTCGGAGATCAGCAGCAGCCTGGCCGTGTTTCGCTCCGGCTACTTCAACGCGATCGATCCCATCGGCTCCGGGCGAGACTTTACGGTTGATCGCGGCAGCATCGATCGCCGGTCGACCATCTCGGCCGTGGGCCTCGAGCTCATGCTCTCGCGCCCACTGTCCAGGCAACTCGGCGGCTTTCTGTCGTACACCTTGTCGCGCTCGACGGTCTCGCTCGGTAGCACCCGCGCGCCTTCGGGGTTCGACCGCACGCACGTGCTGCAAGGCGGTTTGAGCTACGCCTTCGCCAGTCGTATTCGGCTCGGCGCGCGCAGCGTCTTCTACACGGGCATCCCGGAGCTGAACCTCGAAGGCTCGCCCCACTTCGAGGGCGCCAGGCGCGGAACGCCCTTCTTTCGGCTCGATCTACGCGCCGAAAAGCGCTTCTTGATCGGCCGCAGCGGCTACCTGGACGTCGTGGCCGAGGTGCTGAACGCCACGTCTACGCGCGAGGTCGTGCGCCTAGACTGCGGCGAGGTTTGCCGCGAACGCACCGCAGGCCCGGTCGTCTTGCCCAGCGTCGGCATCGAAGCGGGCTTCTGAAGGGCCGCCCTCAGGATGGGGCTGCCCATGCGCAGCTCGCTTGCAGAAGCTCACGTACCGTCGCTCGGTCACATCGAACGGCACGCCTCGGGCTGCTGCCGGTCTGGTACCTTATCGCGAGTGCCTTCGAGATCACAGGGAGGCGGCTCACCATTGGTCTCATTTCAGCTGGTGACCACGCCCGCTGATCCTGGCTTCTGGCTTCGTTTTCGCTCCGGTCCGGTGCTCACGTACCCACGTACGCTCCGCTCCGGTCCTCGCGAAAGCCTCGCCAGAAACCAGGCTTAGCGGGCGGGCAGCTGTGAGATCAGACCAAT
>DATAKF010000531.1:0-3064 GCA_036261775.1 Polyangiaceae bacterium
CCGCTAGCTGGTCACTCTCGTGGGCGCGAGGTTGGAGGTAGGGCGGTCATGGTTCCGAAGGCCGTGACCTCGGGTCCTGACTTTTGAAATCGCGGGGGCGGTGGCAGTCTCCGGAGGGGGCGGAGCTAGCGTTGTGTCGACATGCCACGCAGCCATGCGGCGACGGGCGCGAGACACGGCACGTCGGCTTCCGCCCAGTCGAAGTTCGGTAGCTCGTCGGCGGTGGCCCAGGTGAATTGGGCGTGCTCGCGGAGTGCGATGGTGGTGGCGGTGCCGGGGGTGATGGTGGCGGCGTAGATGTCGAGGGAGATGAGGCGGGGGCCGATGGTGGCGGTGCCGCGGGCGAGGAAGGGGCCGACGGTGATTTGGAGGCCGAGCTCTTCGGTGATTTCGCGGGCGAGGGCGGCGGTGGGGGATTCGCCGGGTTCGACTTTGCCGCCGGGGAATTCCCATTTGCCGGCGAGGGCGCCGTGCGGTCCGCGTTGGGCGACGAGGCACTGGTTGCCTTGCGTGATGGCGGCGCCGACAACGTGGAGGGGCGACATGGGTGGCGAGTGTAACTGCTGCGGGTGCGCGGAGTCTTGGTGTAGGGAGCGGCGGGGGTCCTGCTGTAGAGTGACGCGATGGCGCAGGGCGAGCGTGGGCTCTACGAGACGCTCGTCACTGAGGCGCTGGAGGAGCAGCTGGCGGGGTTGGATGGGCGGCTGCAGGCCCGGCGTTCGGAGTTGCATGAGGCGGAGGCGGCGGATCGGATTGCGCTGCACCTGGCGCGGGTGATTGAGCGAGCCATCGATAAGCTCGATAGGCGTGAGCGGGTGAAGGTGGGGACGCGGCTGGCGCGCGAGTTGGTGGACCAGATTGTGAGGGCCACGGGCGCGGAGCCGCTTGCGAAGGAGCGGCCGGTGGAGGGCGGGGACGTGCTGCGCAGCGTGCTCGGTCGGCTGCCGGACGGGAGCGACGAGGCGATCGAGGCGCCGCTGATTCCGTTGTTCGACACGACGTTGCTGACGAACGCGCCGGGCGAGCCGCGGGTGGGCAGTCAGGTGCTGACCGAGGTGCATTCGGCCGATCGCATCGACGTGGTGATGGCGTTCATCCGTCGCAGTGGCATTCGCCCGCTGCTACCAGCGCTGCGCGCGCATTGTCAGGCGGGGCGGCCGCTGCGGGTGTTGACCACGACCTACACGGGGTCGACCGAAGGGGCGGCGCTGGATGATTTGCGTGAGCTCGGGGCGGAGGTGCGCGTGTCTTATGACCAAGGCAGCACGCGGCTGCACGCCAAGGCTTGGTATTTCTATCGGCACTCGGGGTTTTCGACAGCGTACATCGGTTCGTCGAATTTGACTCACTCGGCGCAGGTGAGTGGCCTGGAGTGGAATGTGCGGGCGTCGCGCGCTCGCAATCCGAGCGTGGTCGACAAGGTGGCGGCGGTGTTTGACAGCTACTGGAACAGCGGCGACTTCATCGCCTACGAGCCGGAGCAGTTTCGGGCCGCGATGGCGCATGCCGAGCGGGGTCGGCTCGAGGTGCTGATGAGCCCGCTCGAGCTGCGGCCGGAGCCGTTTCAAGAGCGGTTGCTGGAGCAGGTGGCGTTGGCGCGGCGGCTGGGGCACCACAAAAACTTGCTGGTTTCTGCCACCGGCACGGGCAAGACGGTGATGGCGGCGGTGGACTACGGGCGGCTGCGCGAGTCGCTGCCGCGCGCGCGGCTGCTGTTCATCGCGCATCGCGAGGAGATTCTGACGCAGACGCTGGCCACCTTTCGGCATGCGCTGCGCGACTACGCCTTTGGCGAGCTGTGGGTGGGGCGCGCGCGGCCGCAGCGGTTTGAGCACGTGTTTGCGTCGATTCAGAGCCTGATCGCCAATGGCTTGGAGCACCTGGAACGGGACCACTTTGACGTGGTGATCGTGGATGAGTTCCACCACGCCGGTGCCGCCACCTACCGGCGCTTGCTCGAGCACCTGCAGCCGGCGGAGCTGCTGGGACTGACCGCGACGCCCGAGCGCAGCGACGGCTTGGAGGTGCTGGATTGGTTCGAGGGGCGCATCGCGGCCGAGCTGCGGCTGTGGGACGCGATTGACCAGCACCGGCTGGTGCCGTTCGCCTACTACGGCGTGCACGACGGGCTGGATCTGCGCGCCGTGCCCTGGCGGCGTGGCCGCGGGTACGACGTGGAGGGGCTCTCCAACCTGCTCACCGGCAACAACGCCTGGGCGCACCTGGTCATTCAGGAGCTGACTCGCCGCGTGGACTCGGTCGGCAAGATGCGGGCGCTGGGCTTTTGCGTGAGCATTGAGCACGCGCGCTTCATGGCTCGCGTGTTTGGGGAAGCGGGCATTCCCGCTGTGGCCATCTGGTCCGACACTCCCGACCAGGAGCGCCGACAAGCGCTGCTGGATCTGGCTGAGCGCCGGGTGAAGGTGGTGTTCTCGGTCGATCTCTTCAACGAAGGCGTCGACGTGCCGGCCGTGGACACGCTGCTCATGCTGCGGCCCACGGAGAGCGCGACGCTTTTTCTGCAGCAGCTGGGGCGCGGGCTGCGCCGGCATGCTTCCAAGACGGTGTGCACGGTCCTTGATTTTGTGGGGGTGCACCGCTCGGAGTTTCGCTTCGACCGTAAGCTACGGGCGCTCTTGGGCGGGAGCCGCAGTGACGTTGCTGCCCAGGTGGAGCAGGGGTTTCCGTTCTTGCCGGCGGGCTGCCACATGGAGCTGGACCGGGTGGCCAGCGGGATCGTGCTCGCGAGCATCAAGGGCGCCGTGCCCACGCGCTGGGCCGCCAAGGCGGAGGAGCTACGGCTCCACGCGCAATCGAAGCCCGATTTTACGCTGCAGTCGTTCCTCGAGCAGAGCGGGCTCGAGCTCGAGGACATCTACGCGGGCAGCAAGAGCTGGTCGGATCTGTGCGAGCAAGCCGGGCTGCCGACGTTGGGGGCGGGGCCTGCGGAGGAGCAGCTCCGGCGGGCTTGTGGTCGTGTGCTGCACGTTGATGATCCGGCGCGAATCCAGGGCTACCAAGACTTGCTGGGCGGGGAGGCGATTCCCAATGTTGACGCTCTTTC
>DATAKF010000532.1:0-10937 GCA_036261775.1 Polyangiaceae bacterium
TTTCGTTGGCGTCGACGAGGCCTACGCCGAGTGCCGGCTCCACACAGACGGCAGATTTTGATGGAGATTGCCTGCTCGAGACCCTCATCACCGGACAGGGCGGTGCGGTCTTGGAGAGCTTTGATCCCTCGAGGGAGTTCAGCCCCGTCCGCGGTCTTGGCTTTTCGGGAAGGAACCTCGCCCTCGACGATCTGGACCAGGATCGTTTTCCCGATGTGCTCAATTGTCCGAGCAGCAACGCCTTTTGTTACATCGAACTTTACCGCGAAGGGTTTGCCTACGAGCGCCACTACATCGGCACTAGCTCTGCGCAAGCCACTGCTGTCGGAGATCTGAACGGAGACCTGCTCCCCGACGCAGTGATTGCCCATCGTAACCCGGGCATCATCAGCGTCATGCTCAATCGCTCGCACTGAGTCGAAGCCAACAGCGGCGAGATCGGGTCACCACCGTCACGCACACGTCGCTCAGTCACGCTCCGTCTTCGAGGATCCTTTGCAGCTGGTAGCGCGCGAGGTCGGCGGGTCCTGGCAACGCGAGTCGTTCTTCTTGGACTCGGCGCAAGCAGTAGTCGAGGCCCTTGGCGATGGACGGCACGACCTCGAGCGGACTGGCCGGCTTCCAAAGCGCGGTGATCACGGTCAGGGCCGCGCGCGCTACCGGATTGGTGATGACCGTCGCCGAGCCGACGCACAGTCGTTTGGAGAAATCGCGCACCCGAGGGTGGTTGGCCCACTCTGCAATCATTTTGCGTTCGCGCGGACCAGGCGCGGGCGCGTTGCGCGGCGACACGGTGATCAAGGTGTAGCGCTCACCCCGCTCGAAGTAGCGCTCGAAGCCGTCTGCCATCGATTTCAGCTCGTGTTCGTCGAAGAGCGGCGCGTTGATGGTCGCGATAAGGGGGAACCAGTCGTCGATGAATCGCAAGGTGGTACGACCATAGACAGCCGCAGAAGACTGGCCAAGGCTCGCCGTCAGATCCCGCCAATCCCGCGTAATCAAAGCCCTTTGGGTCGCCACGTCGCAGCCGCCGACGATCGCCTGGGGCGCGGGCCTGGAGGCGTAGCCGGTCGCGCATGCGGCCGAAGAGTGCCGCAACCTCTCCGCGTCTCGGCGGCGCCTGCACGAACGACGCTCGACCGTTACTGCCAAGAGCTCGCACCGGCTGACGTCGCGCGCAGCCCGAGCCTCTAAGCGTACGCGCACGCACTGGCACGCACGCAGCCGATGACAGTGTCGGTGGCGAGCAAGCCCCGGTCTTGGAATAGCCGCGCGCATTCTGGGAAATTTCGAGCGATCAAACGACCCGTCTCACGTGACCATGACTCGACACCACCGAGGTTCAGTCCGACGGCAATAAGGCCTACTCAGGATTGGGGACATTCGATATGTCCGGTAGTAGGGTGCGCCCCACCATGATGAGTCGAGGGAAGGTTCCGAGGTTGCTCGTTGCCAATGGGACCGCGCGCGCTACGAAACAGCAGCAGTCGTACGGCCTTCGAGGAGCGCTTGCGCTCTGCCTGGCCACGGCGACAAGTCTTGGCTGTAACAGCACCGCCGACGAGAGTGGAGCGCAACAACCGCCGCCCGGCGGCGGCACGAGTGGCGGCACAGGTAGTGGCAACGGCGGCAGCGGTGGTGCTTTGACCTCGGGCGTCGCCGGTTCAGCCGCGGGTGGCGCTGCAGGCTCGGGCGGTGTTGGTGGCGGGACGGCAAGCGCGGGCGCCGCTGGTGCCGGGAGCCTCGCCGGCGCGGGCGGATCTTTGCTCGGCGGCTCCGGTGGCGGCGGCGCAGGCGGGAACGACGCAGGTGGTAAGGCCGGCGCAGGCGGCGCAGGCGGCGCAGGCGGCGGAGGTGGCACGGCCGGCGGGAACGACGCAGGCGGCGCAGCCAGCTGTCCGCCCGCAGCTCCGTTGACCGGCGGCACCGAGTATTGCTCCAACTCGAGCGGCACTGCGAGCCCGGGCTACAACTACGAGCGTTGGGCCGGTGGCGAAGGCTCGGGCTGCATGAGGGTCGCCGGCGTCGACGCGAGGTACAGCGCCAGTTGGACCGAAAGCAACGACTTTCTGGCGCGCGCGGGGCTCAAGTTCGATTCGACGAAGACGCACGATCAGATCGGGACCATCTCGGCGGAGTTCGCGGAGACGTATACCGAGGTGCCGATGGCGGGGAAGACGAGCAAGATCTACCTGGCTGTTTACGGGTGGACGCTCGAGCCGCTGACTGAATACTACGTCATCGAAGACTACGGCGACTTCGTGCCCGGCCCTGCCTCGTCCGATGGTTCACCCCGAACCAACCACGGCACCATCACCGTGGACGGCGGCACTTACGACATTTGGTCTTTGGCGGTGAAGAACAAGCCTGCAATCACCGGCAACAACAAGGACTTCAATCAATATTTCAGTGTTCGCAAGGTCCGTCGCAAGTGCGGCCACATCTCCGTCTCCGAGCATTTCTCGAAGTGGACCAGCCTCGGGTTGCCGCTGGGCAAGCTCGAAGAGACCATGTTCCTGATGGAGGCTCAGAACAACAGTGGAACCGTGAACGTGACGACCGCCACCTTCAGCATCCAGTGACGCGCGCGTCTCCTCGCGGGCACCGGCTCGAGACCCACCGCGTGCTTGCGACCGTGATGGGCGCAGGAATCACAGTGTGACTTACCAGACACCGGCCAGTGTGAGCTGGGCGCCCCGCCCGAGGTCGCTGGGGGCCGCACCCACAGCCCAGCCTCGCGCCGACTTGGTCGGCCCCTTCTTGACAGGCGCCGTGATGATGGACACCACCCCATGCGTGGTGAGCGCGGCTGTCCACAAGCCATAAGCCAGTACGTAGTCGTTCTTGCTCATCGCTCCGCGCCCTAGCTTCGTGCCGAGCAGCAGCGCCAACTGCAGGCCGCTACAAGCCGTCTCTGCGATCGCCACTCGCTTCGGCAGGGGCTCGAGCTGAACGCCATAGGTCACGTCCACCGCCGTAAACACCACGTTTGAGCCAACCGCCACCGCTGCAATCCCCACCAGCACGTACGCCGCCTCCGTTGGAAGAACCGCATCCCCGCCACTCGCCCGGGCGGTTCCCTCCAGCGAAATCCAACACGCGGCCCCCACTGCCAAAGTGGCCCACCATCTCATGCCTCGTCCAATAGCAAGGCGTGTGCCGAGCAGCGAGCCGGACTCGCGCCTGCGCAGCCTTCGGCGACGACGCCCGCTACCTGGACGGTCCGACCTTGGGGTTTGCTGCGCGTGGGCACGACGCGCCGCCAGGGCCAAGCGGCGGTGAGCTCGACGCGTGCTTGCTGGTGGGGCACCAAGGCCGTCAGGCTTGCAGCGCCGATCAGCGGTAGTCGCGTCGGTGCTTCGAGCAGGATGCCGCGCGGGTCGAGCGCCGTGTACTGCTCGGCGATGTCGCTCGTCAGCGCGACGCAGGGCGCAGCCGCCAGCAGCGAGCGGACGTGTGCGTGCTGCACCCGGTGCGTGAACTGACCGAGCGCAACCTGAAACTGTCGAGTCTGCAGGCGCTGGCTATCGGGAAATCGTTCACTGAACCGCTTTTCCACGTAGCGAGTGAGCGGAGTAGCCAACTGCGATAACACCATCGAAGAGCAAGCGAAGTCGAACGGACCCGCAGCGGCGTGCTCGGGAACGAGTCGAGGCGGTTCGTCGACGCGGTATTCGTGTAAGAGCCGGAGCAGCGCCGCGTAGCTGTCGCTTTCGTCCGTCAGGGCCAGCGCCGCGCGTGCCTTCTCCAAGAAGACGTCGTTGATGCCCGTCACGTCGGCCTGCACCAGCGACAGCCGCGCGCGTAGCTTGGGCTCCAAGCGGACTTGCTCGACGCTTTGTGCCAGCGCAGCTGCGTCGATGTCGACCAGCAGCAACTGCTCGAAGCGCTCTGCCAGGTCGTGCAGCGGAACATCGTACAGCTTGCCGGCGCCGATCACTACGGCGCGCGAGCCTCGTGCGCGTTCGGCGCCCTGCAGAAGCAGCTGCTTGTTGTTCAGCCCATGCTCACGCCAAGCGGCTTTGTGCGCCTCCCGAACGCGCGTGATGCCCGCCGAAGTAGCGGCGTAGCCGAGGTCGTGGAAGCTGCTGTCCATCACGGTCTCGTGCGTCGGCCAAGCCGGGACGGTGTCCGACCGAAGCTCGTCCAGGGCCTGCAGTACGTCCGCAAAGCTCGGTACCGGGGGGAGATCCGGCAGGCTCAGGCCCGCCAACGCCTCGGTGAAGGCGCGCAGCGGCAGGTAGTGCTCGAATCCCCACGGCTCCTTGCTCGAGAAAACATGCTCCAGAGCGAGAAGCTGCTCTTCGCTCAGCTGCCCGCGCACGGACATGCCCTGTTCAGCCGCCCAGGCCAGGGCCTCACGTAGACACCGAAGCGATGACGACGCCACTAGGCTTTGACGAGTGAAATCGCGCCGCCCTGCAGGCCCGCGTCGGCGCCGCCGTAGTGCTCGGTCTGCATGCCCATCGCCTGCGCGATCGCCGTTAGCAGCACGTTGTGGGGCGTGCCCTTGGGGTACTGCACCGCCTGGCCCTGTTTGAAGTAGCCGCCCAGCGAGCCAATGATGGTGTGGGTCTTGTCTTCGTGCGTGTGCGCGGGTCCGTTGGAGAGCTCGTTGAACCAGGCGATGGCGCCGCTCTCGAGCAAGCTCTTGCCGGCGGCGTCCTTCGCGGCGTCCAGGTCGTCCGTCAGGCTCGAGATCTGCGTCGCGTACCAGTGATCCATGGCGATGAGCGTGGGCTTGTCGTCGTCGTGCGAGGCCGCGTGGTGCGGCTTGTCGAAGTTGCCGGAGTAGGCGGCGTCCGCGCCCTTCAGCCAAGGCATGAACGTATCGGCTCGCGACGGCGCCGACATGTACGTGATGACGCGCGTGGCATCGCAGGCCAGCGCGGCGATCATCATTTTATGCCAGACGGCATGACGCTCGACCAGGTTGTCCGTCTTGTCGGCGTTGATGTCCGTCTCCATGCCGCCTGCGTTGCGCTGAACCACGTTGCCCGCCTTCAAAGTGGGGCGCGCGGGCGGCATACAGGCAGGGTTGGCGCCTTGTCCGGCCTGACGCTGCAAAGTCTCCTCCAGCTCGCGGACGGCGGCCAGGTGCTGCTCCAGCCGCTGCTTGTCCGAGGCGCTGAGCTTGCTTTGCAGATCACTCAGCTCGAGCTTCAACTCGTCGAGCACGCTCGTCCGCTTTGCCAGGACACGCGCGGCCGTCGCGCCGTCCATCATGCCCGTGTCGGGCTTGCCAAAGATCGTGTCGAAGGTGACCTGCGGGTCTGCGTACGGGGTGATCGGCTCGCCCGGCTTGGAGTACGAAGAGCGCGTGTACAGGTCGGCAGGGCAGTTTTTGACCGAGAAATTCAGCATGCCGTACACGGGTCCGCTCAGGTTGGCCTGCTTGTACTCGTCCAAGATCTGCTGCCCCAGCTCATAGTCGAGCGACGGGCCGTCACCCCAGCCCGTGCTGGCGCAAGCGCCCGCCGACTCGAAGCAGGCGCCATGCTTGAACATGTTGCCCGGCAAGCATTTGCGCCCGCTCAAGCTGGTGGCAAACCCAGTAGCGTGCGGATCGCCGTTCGAAAGAATGGCCGCTCTGCTGTCGAGCCCTGCAATGTACAGCATGCGCGCCTTGTGTTTGGCGAGGCCGGCGTGCACCTTGCCCAAGTCGTAGTCGGCGCCGGTGCCGGTGGGGCGGCCTTCGACCGGAGTTCCGTTGGAGGTCAGGTAGAAGATCACGCGACGCGCCTGCTCGTAGGCCGCCAGCGCCTTGGGCACCGAAAGAGTCTCGAGCACTGGAAGTGACAGCGCGGTGCCGCCAGCGGCCAGCAAGAACTTACGCCGTGAAAACTCGACGATCACGAGAGCCTCCAGATCATCATTGCGGGTCCATGCGGTAACGGAAGCCGTCGCTCGTGGCGAGGCCGACTAGCAGGTCGTCCAATCTGCCTCCGCTGTTGCCAAAGCGTTCGATGAGCGCGTTGATGGTGCAGGTGTCGAGGGCTTCCTCTTGATGGCCTGCCGCGTAGCGAAACCAGGTCTGCACCATGCATTTCTGCGCCTCCGGTAGGGCGGCCAGCTGCATGCCTAGGTCGGTGGCGCCGTTGACGGGCGCGAGCTCAGGCTCGGTGACCCCGCCCTTCGACGCAACCAGCGTGAGGCCGCCGGTTGCATCGACTGGCTTGCCCTGATCCATGTCACGGTAGCGGCCGAACTCGTCGAAGTTCTCGAGCGGCAAGCCCAGCGGATCCATCAGCACGTGGCACGACTTGCAGGGCTCCACGGCACGGTGGGCCGCGAAGGCTTCGCGGGCCGAGACGCCTTCCTGCTTCACCACCGGCGGGATGCTGATCATCGGCGGCGGCGGCGGCACGCTGCAGAGCAGGCTCTTGCGGATCATGTAGCCGCGCTTGACTGGGCTGCTCAGGTCTGGTCGCGCATGCCCCGCGAGGACAGACGCCTGTGTCAGCAGACCGGCGCGGTGCGGCACCGCGTCCACCCGCACGAAGTCCGTGCCATTGCCTGGGTAGGCGATGCCGTAGAACTGGGCCAGCGTGGGATTTACGAACGTGTGGCTGGCCGTCAGCAAGTCTTTGTAGGTCCCGCCGGAGCCGAACACGCTTTGCACGAACAGCTCCGTCTCGTGAATCAAGTTGTCTTGCAGCGCTGCGTTCCAGGCCGGCGTGATGGTCGCGGCCTTCTCGGTGCCGGTCACGTCGCTCCAGCCGACCCACTGCTCGTGGAAGAAGTTCAACGTCGACTTGAACGAGTCGGTTTTCATCAAGCGCGTGACCTGCGCGGCCACGCCGTCCGGCGTCGACAGCTGATGCGCGTCGGCGGCGGCCAGCAGCTCGGCATCCGGCGTCGACGCGAGCAAGAAGTACGACAGGCGGGTCGCAATCGAGTAGTCGTTGAGCGGCACCGGCGTGTTGGCAGGCTGCCCCAACGACTCGAGCTCGACGCGGTACAGAAAATGGGGTGACTGCAACATGCGCCCCAGCACCCATTCCAAACCTTCTTCGAACGTGCCGCCGGTCGAGCCCGCCGTGAACCGGGCCAGGTAACTTTCTACCTCGGCGTCGGTCAAAGGCCGCCGGAACAGCTTCTTGCCCGTGTCTTTGATGAAGGTGGTCGCGCAGCTTTGCGCGTCGGCTGCACACGGTAGCGTCAACTTGCCTGCGGCGCGGTAGGCCGCGGCAAGTGAGTCGGCGGCCGTGAACCAAGCCTGCACGTCGACCAGCTGCGTTTGGTAGGCGTCGGCATCGTTGGAGAAGCCCGAGCCCTCGGCAGGCGGCGGAAAGTCGTTCCCCGGCGACGTGGTGTCACCCAGCAGGTCGCGGACGGTGTTGTTGTACTCCGCGGCAGTCAGGCGACGAAGCGGCGTGCGGCCGGGATAAATGGCTGCTTTGCACTGCTGCGGCGTTGGGGCGCTGCCGCCGCTGCTGAGGCCGCCGTTGCCGCCGGCCGCCGTGCCTCCGCCTCCGCCCGTCGCGGTCCCCGGGCTACGCAGTGCCGGTGGCGTCTCTGCACTGCAGGCAAAGGCCACAAGGGGTAGCAAAATTGCCGAACCCAGTCGCGCGGTCAAAGCCATGACGGCGTTTCCTCGAGTAATGCCGTTGCGAGGGAACCGACTCGCGGCGGCCTCCTAGTTCGCGTGGCGTCTACGCTCGTGCAATGCGCGCTCGGTCTCGGATTCGTCAAACAAAAGCATCGGCGAATGGAACGCTCCGACTGCGTTGCTGGGGCGTGGCGCGTCCGTGCGCAATCTTGGGCGAATTGTCCAGAGCGTGGGGAAACGCGGCCGCCTAGACTTTTTCGCGATCCGATGCTGCGCGTCGTCCCATTGAAGGGTCATGTCCGTGAACGGCCTGGCGCTCGCTTCGGGCTTGGCGCCGCGAGCAGACTCTCTGCCTGCCTTGCTGCGCGCGAGAGCCATGCCCGCGGCTGACGAAAGCTTGCGTCGCGCCGTGGCCGAGCACCTGGACCTGGTGTGGCGAGTGCTGCGTCGCGCCGGGCTCTTGCCGGCTGACGCCGAGGACGCGACTCAAGACGTTTTCTGGGTGTTGGCGCAGCGCCTGGACGCCGTCCCGGAGCGGGCCCGCCGCGCTTTCTTGATGGCTACGGCGCTGCGCGTGGCCTCGGACCGCCGACGCTCGAAGTGGCACAGGTCGGTGGACACCGGGCTCGACCTCGAGCAGAAGGCCAGCGCGGAGCGCGGCGCCGACGAACGGCTGGAGCTCCGTCGGGCCGCGGAATTGCTGGATCGGGCGCTGGGCACGTTGGACGAGCCAGATCGCGCCGTCTACATCATGGCCGAGCTAGAAGAGCTGAGCCGCACCGAGGTAGCCGAGGCGCTGGGCATCCCCAAAGGCACCGTGGCTTCGCGCTTGCGGCGAGCGCGCGACGCCTTCGAGAGCGCGGTGCGCCGCCTGCAGCGCGAGGGGCGGCGATGAGCGACGACCAGCTGATAGCGACGTTGAAAGCAGCGGCGCGACAAGACACGCCGCCGCAGGAGCTGGGCGCGCGTGTGCTCGAGCACGTGGCGTACCGCGCGCGGCTCGTCGCGCCGCTCCGCGAGGAGCGCCGCAGACTGTGGCGCCGCGCCCTAGGCGGGGTCGTGACCGTCGGAATAGCGGCGGGGTTCTGGCTTTGGGTGCGTCTGCCCGAGCCTGCTCCGCGCATCTTGGCCGAGCACCCCGGCGCGGCGTCCGAGCGGGCGTCGCGAGCTGCAGCTAGCGCGACAGTAAGCGCGCCGCCCGTGGTCGACCCGTGTCGGGGGAGCGTGGTGGCTCCGGGCAAGGCGCCTCTAGTCGACGATTTCGAGGACGGCGACGACGTCCTCGCGCCGGTCGAGCAGCGCGCTGGGTTCTGGCGCTGGGCACGCGAGACCGACGCGCCTGGGACTGCGCCGGCGCTGCTGCCCGTGCCGCGCCCAGACGCCAGTGCGCGAAACCGCTTGGCGCTCCACACCAAGGGCGGTCAGCTCTACGACTGGGGCGCCACGATCGAGGTCAGCTTTCGGCCGCCTTGCTACGACGCAACCGCTTACCAGGGCCTAGCGCTCGCGGCGCGCGGACCTGGGCGCATCTACGTGTCGCTGCGAGAGGTCGACGTCATACCCGCCTTCGAGGGCGGCATCTGCCAGGCCGACTGCTACAACTCGCACGTCGCCAAGCTCGAGCTGGGTCGGGACTGGCGCAGCTACGAAGTACGCTGGGCGGACTTGCGCCAGCGCGGCATCGGTCGACCTCCGCTCGATCCGAGCCGCCTTCACAGCATCGCGATCATGATTCGGCCCGAGGACACGCCCTACGACGTGTGGCTCGACGACGTGCGCTTCGTCCCGCGGGAGCCTTGAGTGTCCGACGTCTATCTCTATGGAATGACGGTGCTTTCCGCCATTCAGCGCGTCTCGGCGCCACTGTCCCTCGGCGCTGGTTACGCCGAGATCGCCGAGAGTTACGTGTGCCCCGGGGGAGAGGCCATGAACGCGGCCATGCTCCTGTCGGGGCTGGGCGTCTCGACGGCGCTCTGCGGCCCGCGCTGGGGCTCGCAAACGCGCGAGGTGCTGGAGCGATACGCGCGTCGCTACGCCATCGACGTGAGCGGCGTGACGCGCGACGACACGTTCGAGGGTCTGCGCGATTGGGTGCTGGTTGGCGGCGACGAGCGGTTGGTGCTCGGCGTCTTCGGTCGCTACTTCGCTGATCCGCGCCGCTGCTGGGACGACCCCAGCGCTCGCGCCATCACAGACGCCAAGATCGTCGCCATCGATCCGTACTTTCCCGAGAGCTCGCTACGCGCCGTTCACTACGCCGTCGCTGCAGCCAAGCGCTACGTGACCATCGATTGCCCGTTCGATGGGCCGATTCACGGCGGCGCAGCCGCGACCGTGGTGTCGCGCGAGTACCGACGCCAGCACTATCCGGGCGTCTCCGACGAGGCCTTGTTTCGCGCGTACGCGGAGGCCAGCGCCGGGCTCAGCGTTTTTACTGCGGGAAGCCAGTCAATCGTGTTCGGCCGGGCCGGCGCGCCGCCCGCGCGTCTCACGCCGTTTCGGGTCGACGTGCGGAGCACACTGGGCGCCGGCGACACCTTCCGCGCGGGCATCGTGTTCAGCCTCTTGCACGGGTTCGACGACGCGCGCAGCGTGCGCTTCGCCGCGGGGCTCGCTGCGCTGGCGTGCACGCGCCTGCCGATCGCCGACAACGTGCCCAGCCTCGGAGAGGTCGAGGGCTTCTTGGCGCGGGCCTGAGTCGAATTTCGGATCCGAGCGCGAGCGAGGCTCCATCTTGCTCGTGATGAAGCCATCGCACTTCGCCCTTGCCTCGCTGCTGGTCGCGCTCGTCGACTGTCGGCCCCTGGGTGCTGGGGATCCAGCCGCACCGCCCGCCAACGGCAGCGCGCCGACGGCGAGCTACCCAGCCGGCAGTTGGCTTGCGCTCGATCGAGACACCGCGGCGCCGCCGCCGGCCGAGCTCGCTCTGAAGGACGCCGTGGTTGGCACGTTCTTCGACGACGACGTGCCGCGCGGCGGTGGCTTTAGCTACGCATTTGGCGGAAAAACCCGCAACAAGGTGCTGCCGAGCACCACGCCGGGCAACCGCGCCGTCTTTGCCACCTATTTCGACGACGACTACGCGGGCGTGAACATCTCGCTGGGTAACTCGAGGCCGCTCGATCTCACTCCGTACCGCAAGACCGGCACCTTGACGTTTTGGATCAAGGGAGGGCCCGGCGCGCGAAAGTTCATGGTCGGGTTGATGGACAGCCAGGGTGGGCAAAAGAAGGTGCAGAGCAAGGTCGTCGCTGACGCCTACGTGGTGGTCGAGCAAGGCGAGTGGAGGCAGTGTCGCATCCCGCTCAAGGCCTTCATCGACGACGGCGCCTACTGGGACGCCGCTCAGCAGCGCGAAATCGGCGCCAAGATGGACTGGACCAAG
>DATAKF010000533.1:0-23876 GCA_036261775.1 Polyangiaceae bacterium
ACGAGGGGCGGCTGGCCCAGGTGTTCCTCAATCTGATCCTGAACGCGAGCCAGGCCATTCCGGACGGCCGGCAAGGGCTGTTGCGCATTTCCACTATGAGTGAAGGCGGCTTGGTCAAGGTGTGCGTCGAAGACGACGGCATTGGAATCGCGCCGGAAGACTTGCCCTACGTCTTTGAGCCGTTTTTCACCCCCCAGACCGACTGGGGCCGGGGCCCGGTGCCACAGCGGGACGCGGCGGCAGGCCTGGGCTTGGCCATCTGCAGGAATGTCGTGACGGCACTGGGCGGGACCATTACTGTAACGAGTGCGCCTGATGCAGGGACCCGGTTCACGGTGACCTTGCAGGCGGCTGGAGCCCCTGGGGCCTCGGCCGAAGGGAACCAGGCCGGAAACCGGGAACGTGTGAACAGCCGCGCTCGCATTCTCATCATCGACGACGAACCCCTGTTGGGGCAGACGTTGCGCTTTGCCTTCCAGGACAAGCACGACGTCGAGGTCGCGTCGAGCGGACGCGAAGCGCTCGAGCGGCTCGGCACCGACGCCGCTTTCGATCTCGTGCTGTGCGACTTGATGATGCCGGACGTCAGCGGCGAGCACGTTTACCGTGCCGTCAGCGAGCAGACGCCGGGCCTCTTGCCGCGCTTCGTGTTCATGACCGGCGGCGCGTTCACCGAGCGCGCACAAGAATTCTTGGCGCAGTTCGCCGGACGTCAGCTCGAGAAGCCCTTCAACATCGACGAAGTCGAGTTGCTCTTGTCCGAGCTGTCCGCGGCCGGCGCGGCCTGAGCCTGAGCCTGCGCGGCTGCGGCGCGCTGCAGCTGGCGCTCGCGCCGTATCGAAAGCAGCACACCGCCGGTCAAGGTCGCGCAGATCACGCCGAGCGACAGCACCGTCGGCACGTGCAAGAAGCCGGTCAACAGCATCTTCACGCCCACGAAGCCGAGCACGATGGCCAGCGCCGGCTTGAGGTAGTGAAAGCGCTGCACGAAGTCGGCCAGCACGAAGTACAGCGAGCGCAGACCCAAGATGGCGAACACGTTCGACGTGAAGACGATGAACGGATCGCGCGTGACCGCGAACACGGCCGGGATCGAATCCACGGCGAAGATCACGTCGGTCAGCTCGACCAGCACCAGCACCACGAACAGCGGAGTGGCCAGGCGCTTGCCGTTTTTGACGGTAAAGAACCGTTCCCCGTCCAGCTCGGTCGTGGTGGGAATGAAGCGCTGCAAGAACTTGTAGGTCTTGCCCTCGAGCGGGGAGTGGCTCTCCTCTTCGCCCTTTTCACGCGCCAGCTTGATGGCCGTGAACACCAAGAACGCGCCGAACAGGTAGATGAGCCAGTGGAAGCGCGTGAGCAGCGCGCTGCCGGCGGCGATGAAGATGGCGCGCATGACCAGCGCGCCCAGCACGCCCCAGAACAGCACGCGGTGCTGCGAGCGCTGTGGCACCTGGAAGGCGCCGAACAGCACCACGAACACGAACAGGTTGTCGACCGACAGCGCCTTTTCGATCACGTAGCCAGCCGCGAACTCGAGCGCCAGCTCGTGACCGAAGGCAAAGTGCACGATCACGCCGAAGCAAGCCGCCAGCGCCACCCACACCAGGCTCCAGGTCAGCGCCTCCTTCACCTTGACGGCGTGAGGGCTCCGATGAAACACGCCCAGGTCCAGCGCTAGCATCGCCAGCACGAAGACGAGAAAACCGATCCAGTGAATGGGCGAGCCGACGGACTGCACGTTGCCTCCAAAACCCAATACGGATCAACTCCAGCATTGGGAAACGGTACTCTGGGCAAAATCCTCACTTCGTTCCAATAGATAGATGGGATGCGAAGCATAGGCTGGGCCTATGAAATGGTATTGACGCAAAGTGCACCGTTGCCGCATGCTTTGCGCGTGGAATGGCTGAATTATCACCACCTTTTGTACTTCTGGACAGCGGCGCGCGAAGGCGGCGTGACGCGTGCTGCCAAAAAGCTACGGCTCGCGCAACCTACCGTTAGTGAACAGATAAAGCGGCTCGAAGAGCTGCTCGGCAATCCACTGTTCGAGCGTAAGGGCAGATCGCTCGTACTGACCGAGTTCGGACGCACCATCTTCGGCTACGCCGACGAGATCTTCTCGCTCGGGCGCGAGCTGATGGACGCAGCCAAGACACAAGGCGTTGGTCGCCCGCGGCGCTTGGTCGTCGGTGTTGCCGACGTGTTGCCGAAGCTGATCGTGTATCGCTTGCTCGAGCCCGCGTTGCGCTTGGGCATCGAGCTGGTGTGTCGTGAGGATTACATCGACCAGCTGTTGGCGGGGCTGTCGATTCACGAGATCGATCTGGTGCTCAGCGACTCGCCGGTCGGCGCCAACGTCGGTGTGCGCGCGTTCAATCACCTGCTGGGCGAGAGCTCCATCAGCTTCTTTGCCGTCAAAGAAGAAGCGGCGCGGCTCAAGCGCGGCTTCCCCGGCTCGCTCGACGGGCAGCGCTTCTTGTACCCCGAAGAGCAGACCGTGCTGCGCCGCTCGCTCGATCAGTACTTCGAGGACAACGGCCTGCATCCGCTGTTTGCTGCCGAGTTCGCCGACAGCGCGCTCGCCATGTCCTTCGGTCAGGCCGGCGCCGGCATCTTCGCCGGGCCGACCGTGATCGAGCGCGAGATTAAGAAGCAGTACGGCGTGGCCGTGATTGGCCGCGCGCGGCAGCTGCGCGAGCGTTACTACGCCATCAGCGGCGAGCGTCGCCTGGCGCACCCGGGCGTGCTCGCCATCTCGCAAGCCGCGCGGCGCCTGCTCAGCGCTTGAGCGTGACCTTCTGACCCGCCGTCGGAATCTCGTTCAAGAGCACCGACGTATCGAACTTGGCGTGCTCCAGCACCCGGCTCGAAGCCGCCAGGTCGAAGGCCAGGCCCCACTCGATGCCTTCGGCGACCGAGACGAAGAACGTGCTCGACTCTTTGCAGCCCTTGGCAAAGCGCTCGATGGTGTCGCCGGTCATCGATAGATCCGGACCCGCCATGCCCTTCGTGCGCTTGCCGGCGGTGCCGCCCGACAGCTTCCACACCGCCGTGCCGTAGTCGCTCATCACCATGCCGACCACGCTGCAGGGCGGCGCGTTGACCTTGGCTTCGGGCACGAAGACTTGATCTTGGCTGTACTCTTTGCGGGTGTCGGTACGAATCGTAATTTTCGATGGACCGACCTTGCCCAGCTCGTCCAGGAAAGTCGCCACCCAAGCGATCTTCGTCTTGCGATCGATGATCACGACTACGTCTTTGCCTTCAATCCACTTCTTGGCGCCGGCCAAGAGCGTCGTCAGCTGGCCTTTGCCCTCAGGGTGTTGCAGCAGCGCGCGTTCGTAGCCGACCTTGGGGCTCACTGTGTCGATCTCCAAGATGGGAGCGACGTCGGGCTTGGGGATGCTGCTGGCGGGCGGCGCCGGGATAGCGGCGTCCTTCGGCTTGTCGAACGGGTTCGACTTGGGCGGCGGGTCGTCGCAGCCCAGCGCCGCGAACGCCGCGCACAGCGCTAGCGCAAGTTGTCGCACAGGGGTTCGTTGAGTGAGAGTCGGATGGTTGACGCGCATTTCCCTACCGTCTCCCCGGATGGCACCACGCAGAAGTGCGATTGGCAATCATCGTCGCCCGAACAGTCGGCGCTCAGCTCGGCGCGGACCTCGCAGGCTCCGATCGGCGGATCCACGGTGTCGTCGATCTTGCAGTGATCTTCGGGTTTGCACTGGTAGTCGCCTTCGCAGCTGCCGCCCGTTTTCTTGTAGGCGACGCAATTTTCACCATTGCAGAAGTTACCTTCACCGCAGACCTGCGTTGGGCCATCGCACGCCTCGCCAGGGCCGACCTCGTCGGGCTTGCCACAGGTGCCCGTCGCCTCGCCGAGCTTGATGATGCAGCTGAAGCCGCCCACCGTGTTGCAGTCGTCGTTCTTCGCGCAGCTCTCGCCGTCGTCGCTGTTGCCCTCGGACAGCCGATCGCAGGGGGCGCCCAGCTTGATCACGACGTCGATTTCGGCGGCCGTCAGATCGCCGTCCTTATAGGCGGCTTTGACGGCGCTCAGACACTCCGAGGCGTACTTGGACGACTTGTAGTCCTCGGGCACGATGTCGCGACAGAAGTCGCTCTGCGTGCTTTCGCAGTCGGCCGCCTCGGGCGTGTTGCAGGCCTCCAGTACCTTGGCCTGGCAGGCGTTCTTGGCCCAGGCGTCACAGAAGCCCGAGGCCTTGGCCAGCGGATCGGGCGGGGTGTCCTCCTCGACGTTGCAGCCGAACGGCAGGGAAAATGCGAGCAGGGCCAAGGCAAGAAGCGGCTTCTTCATACGGGGTTGGACGATACACCGAGCAAACCGGTTTGGTCACTTTCGCGGCCGGGGGTAGGCTCCCCGCGTGCTTGTTTTGGCTGCGCTCGCGGTGCCTCGCTTTTCGCGACGTCCCTCGGCGCCACCCGTTCGGATTCCGTCACCGCTGCAAGCGGCCGTGCTGTGGTTGTTCGCGATGGTGCTCGTGTTCGTCGCCAACGTGGCGGTCAGCGCGATAGCGGCTGCCGTGGCAATCGGCACTGGTTTGCCGGTAGAGCGGGCGTTCGAGCTGCTCTCCGACTCCAAGAGCTCACCGCTGGTGACGAGCCCGACCTGGATTGCCATCTCGGTCTTGGCGAGCGAGCTGGTGCTGGCGGCGCTGGTCTGGCGCTTTTTGCGCCGGCATCGGGTGTTCTTGCACGAGGTGGCACCGCTGGGCGTGCCGTCGCTGCGCGACATGGCCGGCGCGCTCTTGTGCGTGTTCGGTTTGGCGCCGCTTTCGGGCTTGGTGGCGGAGCTGGTGCGCCGCGCGCTGCCGCGCGAGCTCAACGCCGAGACCATGGTGGTGGGACTCACCAAAGGCGTGACGGCGGGTGAGCTGGTGGGCGTCGTGCTGGCGGCGGCGTTGGTGCCCGCCATCGTCGAAGAACTGCTGTTTCGTGGCGTTTTGACGCGCGCCTGGGTGGGGCGCTCGAATCTGCTGGCGCTGATGCTGCCGAGCGCCATGTTTGGCATCTTTCACGTCGAGCCCACGCAGGCGGCGGGCACCTTCGTGCTCGGCGTCGGCTTCGGCATCACGCGCCTGTACACCGATAGCGTGCTCACCAGCATCTTGTGCCACTTGGCCTACGGGGCCTACGTGCTCATCGACGTCTACGCGGGCGGCGAAGTGGGCAGCACCGAGCTGCACCTCGGTCGCGTGGGCTTCGGGCTGGCGGTCAGCGCGTTCGGATTTCTGTTGATGGTGCTGCACCCGGGAGAGCGTCGGCGGTGAAGCGTCGCGCGTTGCTGGCGGCGGGCGCGGCGCTGGGGCTGGGTTTGCCGCCGCGGCCTGGCTCGGCAAAAGTAGCTGAATCTGCCGAGCTTTCGCGCATCGATCTTGCGCTTCCGGGCGACCCGGCGTTTGGGCGCGCGCTCTTGTTCGTGCCCCGCTTGCTGCCGCCCAAGCCGGAGCTTTTGGTGCTGCTCCACGGCTTGGGCGAAACCGTCGAGCAGGGCATGGGGGCGCGCGCTTTTGCCGAGCGCTACGGCTTGCTGACGGCCGTGCAGCGGCTGACGCATCCGCCGGTCGCGCTCGTCAATCCACAGCGCGACTACTTCGGCGCCGGGCGGTTGGAGGAAGTGAACGCGCGGCTGAACCAGCGCGCGTTTCGTTGTCCTGTCTTGCTGTGTCCGTTCACGCCCAACACGTACAGGGCGGGTGGGGAAGAGACGTTGGTGCGCTTTGCGAGCTTCGTGAAAGGTCCGTTGAAGGCCGAGGTCGAGCAGCGTACCGGCGCGACCTTTCCGACGACGCGCAGCATGATCTCGGGCGTGTCGCTGGGCGGCTACCTGGCGATCGAGCTATTCCTGAAGAACCCCGAAACGTATTGCGCCGTGGGCAGCGCGCAGGGTGCGTTCGGCCCGAACCAGGCGGCGCGCTACGCACTAGGCGTCGAGCAGGCGACGGCGCGCGTGGGTCGGCGCCGCGTGGAGCTGCTCACGTCGTCGTTCGACCCGTATCGACGGCAAAATGAGGCATTTTACAAGCATTTGCAGCAGCGCAAACAAGCATCGCGGCTACGTGTGTCGCCGGGGCCGCACGACCAGCGCTGGCTCAACGAGTCGGGGGTGATCGAGATGCTGCTATGCGCGGACGACGTGTTCGCCGAGCAGCGGGCGGGCGGCACGTGATTCGCTCGCTCACGCGGCGCATGCTCGGGACGGCTGCCGCCGCCGTCGATCGCATGGCTACTGCCGCGGTCACGGCGCACGCTCAGCGCACGGGTCAAGCCGGAGAGCGACCCCACGCCGACCGCGTGCGTCTGCTGGAGCGGCTCGACGCGCGTTTTCGCGACGCCAGCCTCGACGGCTTCTTCGCCGAGCCTCAGCTCATCACGCCCGGTGAGCGGGTGGTGCGGAAGCGTGGCCGCGACGGCACCGTGACCGATCTGTCGTGGCATAGCGGGTTTCAGCTGCTGGATCCCGAAGTGAGGGAGCGCTACGAGTCAGCGACCGAAAACTCGCTGGCGGTGGCGCGACGCTTTCAGCGTGGTCAGGGGCGCCCGGCGGTGATTTTGATCCACGGCTACATGGCGGGCCCCTTCGCGTTCGAAGAGCGCATTTGGCCGATTGGCGCGCTCGAACGCGCTGGTTTCGACGTCGTGCTGTTCACGCTGCCGTTTCACGGCCAGCGCGCGCGCGCCGGCCAGGGCGCCGTGCCGGAATTTCCCGGGCCCGATCCGCGCCTCAACGTCGAAGGCTTTCGGCAGGCGCTGTTCGACTTGCAGAACCTGATCGGCTGGCTCTTGGGCAGCGGTCACCCGCGCGTCGGCGTGCTGGGTATGAGCCTCGGCGGCTACACGGCTGCGCTGCTAGCAGGCGTCGAACGGCGCTTGGATTTCGTGGTCCCGGTGATCCCGCTGTCGTCGCTCGGCGACTTTGCCCGCGAGCAAGGCTCGTTGAGCCCCGTAGCGGAAGAGGCTGCGCTCCAGCACACGCTGCTCGAGAGCATCTACCGGCGCGTCGACCCGATCGCTCGGCCTTCGTTGGTACCACCTGACCGTTGTCTGGTGATCGCCGCCAAGGCTGATCGCGTAACGCCGGCCGCGCACGCTCGGCGCTTGTCGGTGCACCTGCGGGCGCCGCTGCAGTCGTTCTACGGTGGGCATTTGCTGCAGCTCGGGCGCGCCGAAGCTTTCGAAGGCGTGCTCGAGCTGATGTCGACGCCGCGCAAGACGTGAGGCGCCTGCAACCGCGCCTAGGCCGGGCGAGCAGGAGCTCAGTGGCCCCCAACACCGGGCTCGAGCCGCTTACAGGTGAGCGTGGGCGTGCTCGTGATCTTCTTCGTCGACGTTGGCGCTAGTAGCCTGCGGGTTGGCGTCGCCTTGCGTCTCTGCGTTGCGCACCGCCAGCCACGAGTCGAGCGAAAGCCGCCCGGCGCCGAACACCGAGACGGCGCTCAGCATGGCCAGCACCAGCGCAGCGAACTCCAGGGATTGGCCTGCCGTGAGCAGCCCGTCGTGCAAGTGCACGAACAGCACCGCGCCAATAAGCGGAGGAATTTGCACGACGGCCGCGAGCCGCGTGCCCAGTCCCAACGCCAGCAAAATTCCGCCGCACAGGTGCGCCGCCACCACGTACTGCGACAGCGCCAAGGGCAGGAACCAGCTGTTCGTGCGCTTGAGGAATTCGAGTAATACCTCAGGGTTACTAATGAACAGCGCGCCGCGCACCATTAGCCCGATACCCAAGTAGATGCGAACGACGTCGAGCCCCAGGCTGGGGTCTTGCCACCATGCTTTTTTCGATTCGGTAGCCATCGTGCCTCCTGAAATTGAAAACGCCGAGCGGCCCCGCACACCATTCAAACATGCGTCACGCAAATCCCCACCCGCGACAGCCTCATTGTGTCACTTCTAGGCGGGGCGTCCACACGCCCTCACTCACTTTGAATGGCACTCTGCTCGGCAATCCTTCCCTGAGAGCTCCTTCGTCGACGGAGCGGTCAGCCGTGCGCGAAGTGCCAGCATTGCTCGTCATTTTCCGGAAGATCCGCCTCTCTGCCGCCGTTTTCGGTCTGGGAAGCCCCTCGCTCAGTGAGCAACCAAGTCAAATTCACGACACCCTTTCCTCAATCATTTCAAAGGCCGCACTGGGCGCCCTGACGCTGTCCTAGATGCGACTAGGGCGCGCGCCAGTCCCTCCCCGACTACCGCCACCGCGGTCGCGAAATCGCCATCCTCGAAGCCCGCAGCGAAACCTACCGCCTGCGCAACGCCAGGCGCTGAGCACAAGAGCCACGCCCCTGGAACCGCCCGTTGACGAGTCCCGCCTCCGAGTAGTCGCCTCACCATTGGTCTCATTTCAGCTGTTGAGCGCGCCCGCTGAGCCTGGCGTCTGGCTTCACCGCGCCTTCGGCGCTCCCTCGCCTTCGGCTCGGGCCGTAGGCCTCCGTGGACTCCGTCCAGCAAGCTGGACTCCGTCCACTTCGGCTCGTTTTCGCTCCGGTCCGGTGCTCACGTACCCACGTACGTTCAAGGAGAGGCGACGGTAGCCGTCGCTTGGTCCTCGCGAAGGCCTCGCCAGAAACCAGCCTTAGCGGGCGGGCAGCTGTGGGATCAGACCAATGGTCAGGAGTAGTCGCAGATAGGACAGCGTCATGCCACGCAGTGGAGCCCTCGATTTTGTTCAGGAATTCTAGTCGCAAATGCGACTAGGCGCTTCGGCGCCGGCGGGGCGCGCGGACGAGCGAAGGCGCGACTCGGCTTCTCGCGCGAAGGTTGTGCCTCGGCTTTCGCTGCGGCACCGCTTTTGTCCCGTCTTTCGGGTGAAAGCCGAGCCCTGAGCGCGTTTTACGGCGCCGAATGGTAGCTTGCGAGGTCATGTCGGGACGCTCGTGGCTGATTGTACAGCTGGACGCTATGCATCGCAGTCGCGGGGGGGACTGGTATTACCGCACGTTCGCCCCCGGGCGAGCGCTGGCTGCGCTGGACGGCGTGTACGTGGTGAACGTCGACCAAGCTCATCGCAAGCTGCCCCAGCTGCTGGAGCAAGCCGACGTCCTCGTCATGAACGGCGTGTGCAGCGTCGACTTGTTGCCCGTGCTGCAGCAGCGCAAGCAAGCGCGCCGCCCGAGCGTCTTCGAGATCAACGATGACGTGCAGGCAATCCAAAAGTCGAACCCGCTCGCCGGCTTCTTCTCGCAGCCTGAGAACCTACGGCTGTTTCGGCGCTTGGCCTCGAGCTCTGACGCGGTGCAATACAGCGTGCCAGAGCTGCAGCGGATTTACGGCTGGCTGAACCCACGCGGGCGGGTGTTTCTGAATCAAATCGTGGCGATCCCGCCGCTGCGAGCGCCCTCGACGAGTAGCGCGGTCAACGTTGGCTGGGGCGGCTCGGCTGGACATTTGGAAGACATGGCCGAGGTGGCGCCCGCTCTCATAGCCTTCGTGCAGGCGCAGCCGAGCGTGACTTTGCATCTCATGTGCTCGGACAGAATCTGGAGCTTGTTCGATGCACTACCGGCGGAGCGCAAGCGCCGCACACCGCTCGGTTCCATCGACGACTACTACGCTTTCGTGTCGCGGCTGGACATCGGGCTGGCGCCGAACCGCGACGCTGGCTTCAACCGCGCGCGCTCGGACGTGAAGTTCTTGGAGTGCGCGGCGTTTGGCGCCGTGGCGGTGGTGCAGCGCTTGGCGCCGTACCTCGACAGCGTGAGGCATGGAGAAAACGGCTTCTTGTTCGACTCCACGGCGGAGCTCATCAGCGTGCTCGAGCGCTTGGTCGCCGATCCGACCGAGCGGCGGCGCGTGCAAAGCGAGGCGCACGCTTACATCGTCAAAGAGCGCATTCAGGCGCAGCACGCGGCCGAGCGGCTCGCATTCTACGCAGAGCTGCTGCCAGAGCCTCCGCCCGCGACGGAGCCGCAACGGCTCTTTACGGAGCTGACGGCGCTCGAGGGCGCGGAGCGTTCGAGCGACGCCGAGCGCTACATCATGCTGGCGCACGGTCGCTACGAGTCGCTCTTGCACGATGGGCTGGTGCTGCTGCAAGACGGCAAGGAGCGCGAACGCGGCGAAAGCTTGCTGCGCCAAGCCGCGCAGCTCGAGCCGCTCCAGGCCCTGCCGGAGCTGTTCTTGGGCGTGCAGCTCGATTCAGAGGCAGAGCTACGCGCGGCGCTGGCCAAGAATCCGCGCTCCGTACAGGCCACGCTGGCCTTGGGCTCTCACTACCTGGAGCGTGGCCATTACGAGCCGGCCCTGCAGCACTTTTTGGCCGCCGCGCAGCTCGCGCCGGGCTACGAAATGCCGTTCGCGTATGCCGCGCGCGCCATGCAAAAGCTCGGCGCCATCAAGGAAGCGACCGAATTCGAGCGGCTGGCCCAAGCCATGGCCGGCAACGTCATGCAGCCTGGGCCGGCAACCGGCGGTTGACGCCTTTCGTGCGATCGCGCTCCTCGAAGGCGAAGCGTCAGCCGTCGCGCCGCCCCGGGAATTTCCGCTCCAGACGGCGTCCTACCCGAAACGAACATCGGTGAGAGAAGTCTCGCACCGACTCGAGTGCCCTTCTCGGGGCTAACTGTGTGCAGCGTTGCAGCGTGAGCCCGCAGCGCTCGCGAAGCGCCAGAGAAGGCGGTCGCGGTGTTCCCCCATACCTGCCAAGCACGAGATCTTTTTCCGTGCCTCGGGAGCTCGCATGGTCCGTGGTTTGTCTGCAGTCTTGTTCGCGTCGTTCGTGATGGCGGCTTGTGTCGTCGGTGAAGACGGCTCTCGCGATGGTGGTGCCGCCAACGGCGCTGGCACCACGAGCACCACCGTTGGTGGGAACGGCGTGGTGGTCGGAAACTTCGGCGGGGCCGCGACGACGGGCGGCGCCAGCACGGTGCCGGGCGCTGCCGTTCCGGGCACTGGCGGCAGCGTCATCAGCGGTGGCGGTGTCAGCACGGCTGGCGGCACGCCGGGCGCTGGCGGCAGCACGGGGCCGCTGTGCGGTGGTCCGGCAATTCCTGCCAACAAAGGGCGCTGTTCGACCGGGGTCGTTGCCGCCAAAGGCAGCGCGCTGATGATCCACGACTTCGAGGATCCAGGCCCGGACAACGACTATTTGGGAGTTTTCTTCGGCGACGGTCGCTCCGGCAAGTGGTTCGACAGCCACGACCTGACCAGCATGCCGGCCATCACGATGGCGGCCGAGGCCACCACGGGCGGACCCAGCTCGAACACGCGCGCCATGCACTACAAGGGCGCGGCTCCCGGTGGTTGGGGCGCGACGTTGGGGCTCACGGTCGCGGGTTGCTACGACGCGCGCGCCTACCAGGGCGTCAGCTTTTACATCAAGGGCAACACCGCCGCCGGCAATAGCCAGATCAAGTTCTCGCTGCACAGCCCGATCAGCGAGCCTGCACCCGCTGGCGGCTGCAGCGCGGCCGATGTCGCGGCTGGCAAGTGCTACGACCACTTTGCCAAGGTCATCACGCTCACCGATCAGTGGGTCCGCCACGACATCAAGTGGAAGGACCTGACCCAGAACTGCGCCAGCGATCCGGCGTACGTCCCGCAGTCCGAGATCTTGGTCTTCAGCTACTCGATCTTGACGCCCACGGCTGGTTTCGACTTCTGGGTCGACAACCTGAGCTTCGATCCGGGCGGCCTGCCCTCGAACGGTTTCGCAGAAATCGTGCCGAAAGCCATGTTCGAGGAGATGTGGCAGACGACCAAAGGCACCGCGGTCGTCAACCAGCGTAACCCCTTCTACACCTACGAAGGCTTGGTGGCCGCGACGGCAAAGTGGCCGGCCTTCTGCAAGACCGGCACGCCCGAGCAGCGTCGTCGAGAAGCGGCCATGTTCTTGTCGAACGTCGCTCACGAAACCGACAGCCTCGCGCTGGTCGAAGAGAACGGCTGCGCTGCGGACAACGTGTGCACGCAGTACGGCACCGCCTCGAACGGCAAGACGTACCACGGCCGCGGACCGATTCAGCTCAGTTACACGTACAACTACGAGCCGGCCGGCACCGCGCTCGGCGTCAACCTGAAGGACGACCCCGAAAAGGTCGCCACCGATCCGACCATCTCGTTCGGCACTGCGCTCTGGTTCTGGAACACCTTCCAGTCGGGCAAAGGCATTCCGCACGACGCTGTCAATCAGGGCCTCGGCGCGACCATCAACATCATCAACGGCATCGAGTGCAACAACGGTAACGCTCCCGCTGTCGCCAATCGCGTCAAGCTCTACACGCGCTTCTGCGAAATGCTGGGCGTCGATCCGGGCGCCGGCCAGGGCTGCTGAACCAAGGAAAATGAACGACGTCATGAGCCTCAGCAAATCGCGTTTTGCCCAGATTTCTGCCGCCGCGGTGGCCATCGCCAGCCTTTCGGTCGCCTGCTCGTCGGAGAGCTCGGGCGCGCGCAATGGCGTCGGCGCAGGCGCCACAGCAACGACCGGGACCGCAGGAGCCAGCAACACCGGCGGTCTCAACGGCAGCGGTGGCCAGATCAGCGGCGGGGGCGCGGCCACGGTTGGTGGTCAAGTCAGCGGCGCCGGTACGCCCGGCGCGGGCGGCGTTTCGAGCGGTGGCGCAGGTACTGCCGGTAGCGCTGGCGGACCCATCGTGCTCGGCCCGGGCAATCGCTGCGAGCTCGCGGGCGTGACGGTTGCCAAGGGCACCACGCTGCTCGTCGACGACGTCGAAGACGGCGACCTACAGGTGCTGCCGGCCGACGGCCGCGACGCGCTCTGGTTCGAAAGCCACGACACCACGGCCGGCGCGGTCGCAAACTTCAAGGTGGAGCCGACGACGCCCGGCGCTCCCGGCACCACCAAGGCCATGCACTACAACGTGACCGGCCTGGACGGCTGGGGTGCGGTGGTCGGCGTGCCTTTCAACCTTTGCTACGACGCCAGCACCTACGCGGGCTTCAGCTTCTGGATCAAAGGCACGCAGGGCAGCGGCGGCACCGATCAGGTGCTCTTGGCCCTGCACACGCCGATCAGCGAGCCAGAAGCTTCGGGCGGCGCCTGCAAAGACCTGGCGAATTGTTACAACCACTTCTCGGCCGACGTGTTCACCGTGCCCACCACTTGGACGCGCTACACGTTCACCTGGTCGCAGTTCAAGCAGGGCGCAGGCTGGGGCATCCAAGCGCCCGCTGGCTACGTGCCGCAAAAGCAGATCTTGGCGGTCACGTTGTCGCCGGTTTACCCGGGCACCGATCCTTCGATGATCAAAGCCAAGAGCTTCGACATCTGGATCGATCAGGTCAGCTTCGACCTGTCGGGTGAGCTCACGGGCGGCTTTGGCTCGCTGGTGACACAGCAGCAGTTCGACAGCATGTTCACGGGTCAGCGCCACGCGCTCTACTCGCAGGCCTACGCCAACCTGCTCGAGGCCGCGAAAGATCCGCGCTTCGCCTTGTTTGCGCGCGAAGGCTCCGCCGACGATCAGAAGCGCGAAGTCGCGGCGTTCTTGGCCAACGTCGGTCACGAGTCGGGCAACCTCGGCTACGCCGAAGAGATTCAAGCCAACTGCAAGTCGCCCGGCTGCGTGTACTGCAAGGCCAGCGGCGACTACCCGTGCACGGCGGGCCAGCAGTACTTTGGGCGCGGACCCATGCAGCTGACCTGGAACGACAACTACGGCGCCTTCAGCGAGTTCTTGGGCATCGGCAAGACCCAGCTGCTCGCTAGTCCCGCCAAAGTGTCGCAGGATGGCCAATTGGCCTGGAAAGCTGCGCTCTGGTACTGGATGGAGCCCAGCAACGCGCACAAGGCGTTCTTGAACGGGGGCTTCGGCGACACCATCAAGGCCATCAACGGCGCGCTCGAGTGCGGCGGCATGAACCCGCAGCAGGTGGCCAGCCGCCGTCAACGCTTCCAGCAGTTCTGCGCGGCCCTCGGCGTCTCGCCCGGCGCCAAAGACACCGGCTGCTGAGCTCAGCGCGCAACAAAGAGCGACACGCCGGGGTGAAAGCCCCACGGCTTTACCGGACCGCCCTCGGGGTGGAAGTGTCGCTCGATGCGCGCGGTCACTTGCTTGCCTTCAATCTCGACCGTGATCTCGGTGCCGACGGGCTTGGCGTAGTGACGGCGGACGATGCGCGCGGCCGCCTGCAACATCGCAGATGACGTCTCGGCCTTCTTCAGGCGACGCAGGCCGCGGTTCTGGAGCAGGCGAGGGGGCGTGATGCGTTCGGCGTCGACCGAAGCCGCAGCGGCTACCGGAGCGCTGGGCGCGGCTTCGGGAGCCGTGACGAGTGTCGACGTCGCGGCCGGCGCGACAGCGGGTGTCGTCGCAGTCGTCGCAGTCGGGGCCGTGATGGCCGTCGCCTTGAAGGCGTGCAGGTTGCTGTAGCTCGGCCGAGCGTCGGCGGTCTTGCTGCTCACGGCGCTGATGACCAGCGCGCCCAGCGCCAAGAAGATGCTCACGACTCCCGTTCCCGCGTTCATGCCCGGCAGAGATTGCAACCGCTGCGCCAGGGCACAGCCGACATCGAAATCTCGAAAATCCGGAACAAAACCGGCGGTTCTGACGTTTCAGGTCGAGCGGCCGAAGGTCAAAGTCCACACGCCGTGTTTCCCGCCAGACACGCCCGGCGCGGCTCAGCCTGACCGTTGGTCTGATCTCACAGCTGCCCGCCCGCTAAGCCTGGTTTCTGGCGAGGCTTTGGCGAGGACCGAAGCGGAGCGTACGTGGGTACGTGAGCATCGGACCGGAGCCAAAACGAAGCCAGAAGCCAGGATCAGCGGGCGTGGTCACCGGCTGAAATGAGATCAATGATTAGCCGCCTCAGCGCAGGTACGGACTGAGGGCCGCGAACCAGACGTCCGCCATGGTGTTATAGCCCTCCTGGTTCGGATGGAGATTGTCGGCGAACAGCGACTGCTTGTAGTTCGCGTCTTTCGTGAACTCCCCGTACATGTCGACCAGGACGATGTGTTGTCCCTTGGCAACGCGAGTGGAGACCAGGTTGGGCATGGCCGCGTTGTAGGTCTTGACGGCGTTGTTCGTGCCATCGGTCCGCGTCGGCACAATCTGGGCAAGGATGACCAGAATGTTCGCGTCGGCCGCGTAGATGGAGTCGAGCAGCTTGCCGAGGCGATTCGGCGCGTCGGCTAGGTTGTTGTTGCCGTTGATGTCGTTCGTTCCGATCATCAAGGTAATGATGTTCGGCTTGTAATTCGGCACGCTGGTGGCGACGAACTTGGCGATGCCATTGTTGCCTTCGATCGTGAAGCCGCCGTGACCTTCGTGATTCTTAGGGAAAGCCGTGCCGTCGACCGTGGCCACGCTGTAGTCGTTGGCAGAGCCAACGAACGTGATGTCCCGGTCCGCGGCGAGCGCGAGGTGAAACAGCGGCGCGCGATAGCCACCGTTGACGTTGAAGCCCTGCGTGATCGAATCGCCGAAAGGCATGATCTTGCAGGGCCCGCTGGCGGGGCAGGGCTGGAAAGCCGGCGCGCCGCTGGCGCCAGCGCTGCCGCCCGTCGCTCCACCGCTGCCTGCCGCTCCGCCTGCGCCCCCGGGCGAGCCGCCGTTGCCCGCCAAGCCGGCGCCGCCGCCGGTTCCGGTGCCGCCGCCGGCCACGCCAGCCGCTCCGCCATTCGAGCTGCCAGCGGCCGTGCTGCCTCCCGTCGCAGCGCTTGCGCCCCCTGCGCCGGCCCCCGAGCTACCGGTGGCTCCCGCGGTGCTCGTTGTACCCGCGGCAGCCGTGTTTCCGCTGCCGCCACTGGTGGGCACCGGTGAGTCGGCATCCAAACTGCAGGCCGCAAAGGACAGTGCGAAACAGGCGAGGACGGCGGAGGATGGACTGGGGCAGCGCACAGAATCCAAGTGGCGCCGGAGCTCGTCATCCGTCGCCAAAAGCGCCCGGAACCCTAGACCTCCGGCGTCGGAATCGGAGTACGCGCGGAGCCAGCCGCCGCGGTGCCCCACACCTTTTCGCAGCGCTCGGCGAACGCAGCGCGGGCCGCCGGCAGGCGCGCGGTCAGGATGGGCGGCAAGAGCGCCTGCACCTTCTCCAGCACGTCGGGCGCGATGCCCTGCATGCTCCACGCAAAGCCCTCCGCGTACATCTCGGCCGCGGCGTCGTCCGGCGGAGTCGGAAACTCTTTGGCGGGGCGAATGTGCGGCACCAGCTCGGCTTCTTCGGTGGCCAGGTGCGGATCCAACAAGCGCTGCAGCTCGGCCACGATCGATCGCGCACCGGCCGCCTGCGGCAACTGGGCAAAGGCGCGGTCGCCTTCTTCGAGCAGGGGATCGATCTTGCGGTGATCGGCCGCGAGCCCATCGATACAGCGGCCCAGCTCGGCATTCTGGGCGCGCATACCTGGAAACATGGCGGTGTCCTCGATGTGATGGTGACCGTGCAGCGCGGCGTGAAAGTTCTTCCACTCTTCGCGCAAGGCGTCGACCCGCGAGCTGTCGCCGCCGGCCACGCGCTCGAGCGCCTTGGCAAACCTGCCTAGGTCACGCCGGAAGGCGTGATGAGACAGCATGAGCAGGGTCGCCATCGAGGCGCTACCGTCGTCGTTCAGCAGGTTCGGAGGGCTCGGCATGTCCTCCGCCTAGGGCGAGCGCGGCCAGGCGACAAGGGTAACGATGGCGATGACGCCGCCCTACCAGTTCGTGTCAGCGCAGCACGCGTGACGGATCTTCGTGCAGCCGGCTCCAAACGCTGCCGTTGAGCTGATTTTGCTCCAGCAGCCACTGCCGATAGCGTTGGTACAGGGCGCGATCGACCGGCTCGGGTGCGCGGAAGAAGTCGGCTAGCGAGCCCTGGTGCGTCAGGCCGGGCACGTCGTACACCGCGGTGCCCAAGCACTTGACTGGCGTGCCGTGCGTGAGAGACGACAGCCCCACCGTGCTGTTGATGACGACGGTGCCGCGCGCTCCACGCAGCGTCGCCGGCAGGTTGATGACGTCGGCGTACAGCAATCGCTCACCGAGCCCGTGCTCGAGCCGTAAAGCCTCGATATCGGTAGAGTAGTCGCTGTACGGCCGGTCCATCGGATGCAGCTTGAGCAGCAGCAGGTGGTCTTTGGGCGCGTGCTGGGCGAACGCCGTCACGACCTCGCGAATGAAGTGATTGACGGTGGCGTACGGCGAATGCCGGAGCTGTGAGTCCAGGTGCACCTGCAAGGGCACGAAAAAATACGGGGGCATGCCCGGACTCTCGAGGCGCTTTTTTAGCTCGCGATCGCGCAGCGTGTGCGCGACGCGCCGCACGGTTCCGCGAAGCCACAGCCGCGCCTGTACCAGCGGGCGAATGTCGCGATGGTGCCGGTAGTGTGGGTAGCGCTCTTTCGCGAGCGCGGCTGCGCAGGCGTAGCAAATGGTGTGCAGCGCTGACTTGACGAAAGCGTGCCGAATCGGCAAATGCGGTCGCTCCGGCGCCAGCTGCACGCCATCGAAATGGCTCGGATCGCGCGGGATGCTGGAGTGCCCGTTCACGCCGCCTTTCTCGAGCGTCACGAAATCGGGCCGCAAGTAGCCTTCCTCGAACACGAATACGTCGATGTCCAATTGACGCGCTCGCTCGATGGCCGCGCGGTGTAGCGGTCGACAATCACCGAACAGCAGCACCGCGTCGACTTTGCGCTCGCGCACCAGCTGCTCGAAGAACTCTGGCCACGTTTCCAGCGGCCGCGTGAACCGCACGACCGCGGCACCCCGGTAGTAGAAGTCCTCGCCGCCGTTGAAGTTGACCTTCGTGACCCGCGCGCCGGCCGCGCGCAGCTGCTGGGCCACCCGGGCAAAGAACGGACCGGCTGGACCTTGCAGCAAGAGCAGATGTCGGCCCGTCAAACTAGCCACGTCGCAGCTCCCGGCCATGCCACCACTCGAGCCCCGAGTGCGCCAAGCTCGAAAGCTTGATGGCCAATCGGGGTAGCTTGATGCTGCGAGCCCGCGAAGAGGCTTTTTGTAGCTCCAGCACCTTGTCCTCGGCGCTGCAGAAGCAGCGAGCCGACCAGCTCATGTAGCGCGGGTAGCGCAACAGCGTGCCCGCCACCAGCTCGTCCAGCGTGAGGCGGCGCGTGCGACGGCCAAGCGGCGCGTGGTCTTCGGTCAGGCCCCAGCCGGCGTAGAAAGGCTGGCCGTACGTCACCACCCGCAGACCGCGCAAAAGCGCCTCAAAACCGACTAGCGACGTCATGGTGTGCACTTCGCTCGCGACGTCGAGACATTGTGCCAGCGGAACTTGGCCGACCAACAGATCCCACGGTGGCGATGCTACGCCGTGCAGCCCGCCGCTGCGGTTGCCGCTCAGCACGTCGGGGTGAGGCTTGTAGATGATGTACGCGTCAGGGTTTGCGAGCCGCACCGCGCTCAGCAAGCTCAAGTTGTCGCCCACGCTTTGCGCGCCCAGCCGCACCGAAGCGTCGTCGGCTACCTGGCCCGGCACCAGAATGACGCGCTGACCTGCGCGAGCCGCAACTTGCAAGCGCTCGGCGGCGGGCAAGTTGTACTTGCTGACGCGGCTGTCGACCACCTGTCGCCGTAGGCGTGCGGCGCGCGCCAGCTCGTCCGGCGAGAACTCGGCGCTCTGCAGTATGTTCTCGAGGCGGCTGGGGCGCGAGGGGTCGTAGTAGATGCCGTCGGGATCCAACACCAGCGAGCCAGGTGCGGTGAGATCCGAACCCAAGCCGGCGGAGCGCAAGAAGCCGTCCTCCATGTGCCACACCGGCACGCCGCGCTGGCTGGCCCAAGCGCTCAGCTCCGGCGTCTGCTTGCTGGCCCAAACCACCGCGGTCAGCTGCTGCCCGTCGGACCTGCCCAGCTCGGCTGGAGATTTTGCGAAGCGCACCCGATGACCCGGCGAGTGCAGGTAACGGCGCACGAACGGCCGTTTCCAGTAGCTCATGCCAAAGCATACGAAATTACGACGGTTTTCGGCGAAGACGCTGCGCTGCAAGGCCAAATGCTCCAGCACGTACTCGGCTTCGCAGCGCTGTCCACTCAGCGCATGTCGGTAACGCGGGTAGAGCAAGAGCGCGCCCGCCACCAGCTGCTCCAGAGACAAACGTCGCGTGCGCCGCGTCGAAGCTTGGCGATCGTTCGTCAGCCCCCAACCAGCGTAAAAGGCTTGACCAAAGCAGGTCACCGGCACGCCCGCCAACAGGCCCTCGAAGCCGAGCTGCGAGCTGCACACGTACAAGTGGCGGGCGCGGCGTAACAACGCTTGCGGATTCACGTTCGCGCTCACGACCGTGACGCGCTCCGAAAATCGTCGCCCCGCTAGGTAGCCGCGCTTCTTGCCGGCCACGGTGGCAGGGTGCACCTTGACCACGACGCGTGCTTGCGGATGCTCGTCGAGCGCGGCCTGCAAAGCTTGGTCGAAGCTGCTGGCGTCCGCGCGAGCTCCGCTGACGGACGCATCGTCGTAAGTCTGATCGGCGACGACGACCAACCCTTCGGCGTCGGCCACGTCGGGGGGCAGCTCGTCGGGGGCGTGGTTGTATTTGGAGACGCCGCTCTCTACGAGCCGCTCACGAAAACGGGCGGCGCGCTCCAACAGCGCGACATCGTCGAGTCGCGCGTCGGCCTCCAGCAGCTGCTCCAGCCGCGAAGGCGTGCGCGCGTCGTAGTAGATCCCGACGTCGTCGACGATCAGCGACAGCGGCGGTTCGGTGCCGCCGAGCCCAACGGAGCGCAGAAAGCCGTCCTCCAGCGCCAGATAGGGCAAATGATGCTGCTCGGCGTAGGCGCGCGCCCGCGCTGCCGTTGGCTTGTGCCCCCAGCCGGCGACGGCATCGAGCTTCGTGGCAGCGCGGTCACTCGGGCGAAAGCGCAGCTGCTCGGCGCCGAGCAACGCTTTCAAGCCCGTAAGCCGCGCGAGTCCCGGCGAGAAAATACCAACCCTACCCCAGTGCTCCCGCATCACGTTTGGAAGAGCTTCTGAACTCGCGCCGCGTCTTCGGCCGTGTCGACGCCGGCGGCCGGCAGCTCTGGCACGACGGCCACCTGAATCTTCATACCGAGCCAGAGTGCGCGCAGCTGCTCGAGGCTTTCAGCCAGCTCGAGCGGTGCCGGCCGGGTTTGGCTCAGCGTGAGCAGCGTGGACACGCGGTAGGCGTACAGGCCAACGTGCCTGAGGAAGGCGTCCTCGGGCAGGCGTCCCGGGCGGATGCGCTCTGCATCTAGGCCAGCTGCAAATTCGCCGCGCAGCCAGGGAATGGGCGCGCGACTGAAATACAGCGCGCGACTGGCCTGGTCGGTCACGACCTTGACGATGTTCGGATCGAACAGCTCTCGGCTATCGCGTAGCGGGGTGGCGAGCGTAGCCAGGCTCGCCTCCGGATCGTTCTTCAGCGTTTCGGCCACGCGCTGCACCAGCTCGGCTGGAAGCGCCGGCTCATCACCCTGCAGGTTGACGACGATCAGGTCCGGATCGAGCCGCAGGCGCCGAGCGACCTCGGCCAGCCGATCGGTTCCGGTCTCGTGCTCTTCGGAGGTGATCATGGCCTCGCCGCCGGCCGCGGTCACCGCGTCGACGATGCGCTGATCGTCCGTCGCCACCATCGCGAAGGCCGCGCCGGCCTGTGCCGCCACCTCCATCACGCGCACGATCATGGGCTTGCCGCCCAAATCAATCAGCGGCTTTCCCGGCAAGCGTGTGGACGCAAAGCGCGCCGGAATGATCACGCCGAACTCGCTCACGGCCCCCTCGCTACTCATAGAATGGCTACCACCACCGCGGCGGAGACCGCGATTTGGTAGATGACTTGGGTGAGGTCGATCGAGTTCTGTAGCAGCTTGGTGTCGACCTTCGGCGGCACGAGGATCTCGTCGCCGGGGTAAACGGGCAAATCGGTGTCGCCCACCGCGACCTCGGCGTTGGCGCGAATCACGATGACTCGCCCACGGTCGGAGCGATCCGTGTAGCCCCCGGAGTCGGTGATGTAATCCGACGCCGTTGCGTGCGGGCGGAACATCACGGCCTGCGTCATCATGACCTCGCCGCCCACGCGCACGACGTTGGTGCGGGCCGGGATCACGATCACGTCTTCGGGCTCGAGGACCATGTTGCGCTGCTGGTTGTCGAGCGCCGTGACGACCCGGCCGAGCGGTTGAATCAGCCGCGCGCGCTCTACGAACTTTTGTGTCAGCTCGGCTTCGCGGACGCGAATGCCAGCCTCGCCCTGCGAGGACGAAAGCGCTAAAAGTGCGCTGCGCTCGAGCCGAAATAGCGCGTCGTCAATCGCGGTCTTTTGAGCTTTGGCCACCGAAGCACGCCGCACATGAACCGCCTGCGGATTGGCCAGGGCCAAATCCACAGAGACGTAGTTGAGGACGTCGACCAAGCGGGCTCCGCGTCGAACCGCGAGCACGGAAGGCCCGTTGAACTCGCCTTCCAGGTGAACCAAAATCGTGTCGGCTCGACCGTCGCCGCGGAGCGTGATCGAGTCGCCATCGCGCAGTGCGAAATTCTTGAAGCCTGCCACGCTCAGTGTGCGGCTGATGGGTAAGCCGTCGCGGATGCCTTGAATCGTGACCTGCGTGGCGCGCGCGATGCTCGGCACGACCGCGAAGGCTGCTGCGCCCGTGACGGCACCCGGCTTGAACTCGAGCGTCGCAGGGAGCGTGACTTCGCCGCGCATCTCGACGATCGGCCCGCGCGGATTGACCAGCACCGTGTCCCCATCTTTGAACTGGATGGGGGGCAACGTGCCGTGGAGCAAGAAGTCGTACAGGTCGACCTGCGCGATTTTCTGGCCCGCGCGCAGCACCGCGAGGTCGCGGTAACTACCCAGGCGAGGGTCGATGCCGCCGGCCTGTTCCAGGAAGAACAGCAGCGAATCCGACGGGACCCCGGCGTAGCGTCCGGGCTTCTTGATGCCGCCGGTCACGAATACAGCCACCGGCTTGGCGCTCAGCAGATTCGTGTAGACCTCGAAATTTCGCGCGTAGACTCGGCTGAGGCCGGCCTTGACCTTGCCGGTCAGGTCCGCGTTTTTGGTGCCAGCGACCTGCACCGGCCCGACGTTGGGCAGAAAAATGTTGCCCTGGGCATCGACCAGCAGCACCGCGCTCGTTTCGAGCGCGCCCCACGTGCTGACCTGAATGCGATCACCCGGCATGACCAGGTACTCGCTGTTCAAGCCGTCTTGCCGCGTGGTCAGAAAGTTGCCGGTGAACAGGCGAGCGCCGAAAGGCTCGGGCGCTTCGGTAGGCGCGGCCGCCCCACCTGCCGTCGCAGCCGGCGGTGGGGTAGGCGGCTTGGTATTCCCTTTGTCCTCGAATGCCGCTTTGGGAATGTCTTCGGCGACGCTGATCTGGGTCGGCTTGGCCGGTAGCGCAGCGGCGGACGATGCCGGAGTCTGCGCGAGCGCCCGTCGAGGCTGGAGAGCCCCAACGAGCACGCCGAGCGCGATCAGCAAGCCGCACAAACCCTTGCCAATACCTTTTCTCGTCATAGTCGCGCGTGCTCCCGAACCGCCGCAGTCATCATGCTGATCGTGCCCCAAAGCAAGAAGCAGACGAGAAAGGACGTCAAAGCGGCGCGGAAGCGGCGCGGATAGGTGGCTTCATCGGGCTTGGACGGCGAGGCAATGATCGCCACGTAGCGGTGCTGCCGGTCGGCGTCGGCGCGAGCGACTTCCAGCGACGCCATCGACGACTCGTAGGCTTTCTGCGCGAATTCCTTCTCGACCATCGCGGCCTCGAAGTCGGAAAATGACGAGTTCAGCCCGCCGGGCTTCGCTGGGTCGACCAGTCTTTTGCTTTCGCCCGCTACCTGGGCGCTGATTGCCTTCACTCGCTCGTTGGCAGCTCGCAGCTGCGGCGCGTCTTCTTGCATGTAGGAACGAAGTTGCATCACCTCCGCGCGGGCTTTGGCCAGCTCGGCCTCGAGCCCGGTACGGATGCTCATGAGCGACGTAGCCGTAGCCAACGGGTTGAAGTCGGAGTGCTGTTTTTGCAGCTCGACGATCACCTTGCGCGCGGCCGAGAGGCGTTCCTCGGCCTTCTTCACGCCGACGTCGGCGTAGGCGGTGCGATCGCGACGCTCGCGCTCCGACAGCTTGTTGACCATCTCTTCGCTGTAACTCAGGATTGCGGCCGATACGCTGGCGGCCTGCTCTGGGCTGAACGCGCGCACGTGTACCGTCACCGCGCCCGATACCTGATCGTAATCGCAGGTCACCTTGTTGCCGAAGTAGGCGTAGGCGTCCTCGAAGCTCGCGTCCGCGCTGAGGCGCGAGATGAAGTCGGCGCTTCGGCTCTTGTAGTGCGCAATGAAGCCCCGCTCTTTGTCCAAGCGCGCGAGCATGTCGCGCGAGAGCACGTAGTCGCGGACGATCAGCGCGTCGTGGCCGCCGCCAACCCCCCCGGCGAGGCCCGCGAGGAGGCCGTCCATCGCCAGGCCGGGCCTTTGCTCGGACGACTGCACGGTGAAGGTCGCATGCGACTCGAACTGTGGGCTGGCCAAGAAGGCGTAGTAAGCCGTGGCCAGTGTCGATGGCAGCAGCACGAACAGCCCGAGACGCAGGGCCAGCCGGCGGATGCGCTTCCGGCGCAAGGCTTTGGCAATGGCTTTGGCCGAGTTGACTTGCGGACGCTCCGGAACTTGTAGTGGCGTCACTTCGCCCAAGCTTGCCCGCGCATCGCCGGTCTTGTTTTCGGCGGGTTTGCTCATGCTGCCTCGTACTCCTTGCACGCGGCCTCGACGCTATCGAAGGCCAACAGTTTCCCATTCTTGAGCACGGCGCAGTGCTCGCAGTAGGCGCGTACGGTGCTCATTTGATGGGAGACGATGATCACGGACGCGCGATCGCTTCGGTCTTCGAAAGCTTTGCGGCACTTCGCCTGAAAATTGGCGTCACCCACCGCCGTCACTTCATCGACCAAATAGGCATCGAACTGGATCGCCATGCT